>NZ_JBSFJZ010000007.1:30017-56727 GCF_053598315.1 Streptomyces sp. NPDC001153 | reverse complement strand
ACCCCTGAGCCGGGCCTGCGGGGCCCGACGCCCGGTACCGGAAAACAGGCTGAACTCGACGGCCGGCCGCGGGTAGAACACCGGTGATGACCACGACCCTGCGGCCGACCGAGCCGCTCCAGCACAACGCCGACGGCACCCGTTCGCGCCGCTACCAGGTGTGCGTGAACAGCCGCCCCGTCGGCGAGATACACCTCGGCACCTCGCCGTCCCTCGGCGACTCCGTGGCACGCGTCATCGACCTGCGGATCGCCGAGCCGGACCGGCGGCGCGGCCGGGGCACGGTGGCCGCGCTCGCCGCCGAGGAGGTCGCGCGCGGCTGGGGCTGCACACAGATCGAGACCCTCGTCCCCGCCTCTGCCGACATCGCCCTGCGGCTGTTCGGCGCCCTCGGCTACACCCCGCGCAACCGCGGCATGGAGAAGCGGCTCGGCACCACCCCGCCCGAACTGCCGCCGGGCAGCCGGGCGCGGTCCATGACCGAGGCCGAGTTCGAGGTCTGGCGGGCGTACGAGAGCGAGCACTACGCCCGCGTGTGGATCGAGCTGGGACTCCCGGAGGCCGCCACCCGCGCCCGAGTCCGGGAGGGTCACGCGAAACTGTTGCCGCACGGGCTCCACACGGAGGGCATGCTGTTCAGCGTCCTGGAGCACGAAGGAGTGCAGGTGGGTACCCTCTGGGTGGCCCTCCAGGGCGACAAGGCGTTCGTGTTCGACGTGAAGACGGACGACGCCCATCGCGGCCGGGGGCACGGCCGTACGCTCATGCTCCTGGCGGAGCGCCAGGCGACAGAGGCCGAGCGGACGGTCCTCGGACTCAACGTCTTCGCCGGCAACACCCCGGCAGAGCGGCTGTACGAGTCACTCGGCTACGAAACGGTGGTCCACGCCCTCGCCAAGCCCCTGCTGTAGGGCTCGGGCCGCAGGGCTCAGGCGCCCTGGCCGCCCAGCAACCGGTCGGCGATCTCCTCGATGCGCGCGCGCAGCCCCTCCTGGCTCTTGCCGCCGTCGAGGCGTTCGCCGCCGATGACGTACGTCGGGGTGCCGGTCACCCCGATCGCCTTGCCCTCGGCCTGGTCGGCGTCCACGATCAGGATGTGCCGGCCGTCGATCAGCGCGGTGTCGAACTCCTCGTCGTCCAGGCCGAGTTCACGGGCCACCTCGACCAGGAAGGGCTCACCCTTGCGGTCCAGCTCCTCGACCCGCGCCAGCACGGCCTCCACGTACGGCCACCCCTTGCCCTGCGCCAGCGCCTCCTCGGCGGCCTGGGCGGCGGCGAAGGCGTGCTTGTGCTTCTCCAGCGGGAAGTGCCGCAGCCGCAGCTCCAGCCGGTTGCCGTAGCGGGCGCGCAGGGCGCGGACGTCGTCCAGGGCGGTGCGGCAGTCGGGGCACTGCAGTTCGCACCAGACGTCGAGGACCAGGGCATCGGTGCGTGCGGGGGAGGAGTCGCTCATGCGACCAGTCTCCCAGGCCGGACGCGGGCGGCCCAACCGGGACGGTGCGGCTCGGGACTGCACGGCCCCACGGCCTCGCACTGGGACTCCACGGCCTCGCACCGGCATTCCAGTACGGCACTCCCGTAGGAGGCGACCCGGAGATGTCCCTGATGTCCCGTGGGGGCATGGCATCGGGAGGACGGGGCGGTGCAGGATGGAGGGGACGGAGGCGGCGCCCTGCCGGTGTGCCGCGTCCGCCGAAAGTCCCTGCCACCCGACCGAGCCCGCCAGGAGGACCGGATGATTGCCGAGACCGTCTGCTCCGCCGTGTCCGCGGCGGGCCTGGGCATCGCGGTGGTCACGGCCTACCGCAAGCGTTTCCTCGCGGCGACCCGCATCGCGGCCTACTCGCTGGTGCCGGTCGGCCTGGTGATGACCGGGGTCGTGGGCTGGCTCGCCGACACCGCCTTCAGCCCCACCGCCTGGGCGGGCTTCGGGGTGCTGGGCGCGGCCTGGCTCCTGTTCGCGGGCACCCGGGCGGTCGAACGCCGACGCGGCGGCACCCGCGCCGAGCGCAAGGCGGCCCGCGGCGACCGGGCCGAGGCCGTGGCCCCCGGGGCCTCCGCGCCTTCCCTGGGCCCGGGCACCCGGCCTGCGACCGGCTCCGCCACCGCTCCGCGCGCCACCGGCTCCAGCGACGACTTCAGCGACATCGAGGCCATTCTCAAGAAGCACGGCATATGAGAGCCACAGGCCGCCGGGGTGCCGTCCTGTCCGCCGTCGCTGCTCGGTCCCGGACCGACCCCTCGGACTGAAACGACACAGAACGCCGCGCGGACGTCCGGAACCGTTCACAACCCGAAGCAAGTCGGACGAGACGGCGCGATATACGGCAACTCCCGCATCTCGCGGGTGGGTTGATCGCGCACGGGGCCTTTCGTAGGCCATGATCTGCGGCGAGATGCTGGACACGAGACAGAGCGAGGCCGCGCCGCCGAAGGACGAGCCGCGCGGGTGCCTCTTCGCCCTATCCCAGCCACCGCTGATGATCTTCCTTGCGGTGATCGGGTGTCTGCTCCTCACGGCTGCGCTGCACGACCTGCTGTTGCTGTGAGCCGTACACGTCCGTTCCGGCGCCACCCGCCGGGACGGACGTCGCCCCCTCCTGATCTTCGCTGCCGGCCGGTCCGCGGGAAGGTCAGCCCGTCGCTTCCTTGCGGCGGGCCCGGTACGCGGCCACGTGCAGTCGGTTGCCGCAGGTGCGGCTGTCGCAGTAGCGCCGCGAGCGGTTGCGGGAGAGGTCGACGAAGGCGCGTCGGCAGTCCGGTGCCTCGCAGCGCCGCAGTCGCTCCCGCTCCCCGGCCACCACGAAGAAGGCGAGCGCCATTCCGCAGTCGGCGGCGAGATGGTCGGCCACGGAGGCGCCGGGTGCGAAGTAGTGCACGTGCCAGTCGTAGCCGTCGTGGTCCGTCAGGCGCGGGGTGGTGCCCGCCGCGGCGACCAGTTCGTTGATCAGCCCGGCGGCGGAACGGGCGTCCGGCGCGGCGAAGATCGCCGCGAAGCGCCCCCGGACCCTGCGGACCGCCGAGAGATCGAACTCCGACAGCACACCGACATCGCTGATCTCGTGGTTTCGTACGAAATCCGCGAGAGCCGGGACATCGGGCAGTCCGTCGGCCGCCGCATCGTCCTCCGGCGCGGTGTTCACCAGATCCACCACGGTGTCGAGGGCGCACCGGGTGTCGTGGGTGATCAGCACGTTTCGCTCCCTGGCCTGAGGGTCGGGCGGACGCCCGCCGATGCTGGCCGATGGTAGCGACAACCCGCCCACCGCACCGGCCTCCGCCCGACCTCGGTTGCCGGTAGAACGCCTCCGCACCCGCGGTGGTTCCCGCGCACGGCGGCGTGCGCGGGTCATGCCGGTGGCGGAATGGGGCGAACAGGCCGGCGCCGTCCACGTGAATCGCTCACGGTGACGGCGCCGGGCTGTGCCGTATGCGGTTGTCTTGGCCCGAGCCGTCTCCCCGAGTGGACGGCGCCGGGCTGCTTTCGGCCGCGACCTAGCTCTCCGCCAGGATGTGCGAGAGCTCCTGATCCAGATCGAAGTGCCGGTGTTCCGTGCCGGGGGGCACGGCGGCGTCTGTTCGCTTCAGGAAGGACTCCAGGGCCCGCGCCGGGGCCTCGAGCAGGGCCTCCCCCTCCGGGGAGCTGAGGGCGATGCACACGACGCCCTGACCATGGCTGCGCGACGGCCAGACACGGACGTCGCCGGTCCCGGTGGGCCGGTGGAGCCCCTCGGCGAGGAGGTCGCGGGCGAACACCCACTCGACGGTCTCCTCGGCTCCGGTGTGGAAGGTGGCGTGCACGGCGTAGGGGTCGCCCGTGTCGTACCGCAGGCCTGCGGGGACAGGCAGGGAGGACTCGCTCGACACAACGAGGCGCAGGTGCAGCTCGCAGCTGACCGTGGTGTTCATAAGCGCCAGGGCCTTTCGCTCAGTGTGCGCTCGGGGATTCGCACGTCGGCGAAATCGACATGCCACCTACGATGCCGTTGTAAACCCCTCTGAGGGTTTTGCGTGTCTTTACGTAACTCTTCCGGCCGAGAACTCGTACGAGATCTACGACCATTCCGGTGACTGGATTCACTCCGGTAGGGTTTGTCTGTATGAATACGGGGAGTGACGAGCCGGGCGAGGTCGTCGTGACGGCGGACAAGGCGAGGACGGAACGGCGGAAAGTCGGGCAGACCGGACGCGGGACGGGTGACGGGCTCGGCTCCCGGGCGCCGGAATTCATCAAGGCCCGTAGACTGCTGCACCTGAGCTGGCAGGTCGGTGTCTTCCTGGTCGGCCTCGCGGTCGTCGTCGCGGGGATCATCATGCTGCCGCTGCCGGGACCCGGCTGGGTGGTGATCTTCGGCGGCATGGCGATCTGGGCGACCGAGTTCGTCTGGGCGCAGCTCGTGCTCCGCTGGACCAGGCGCAAGGTCACCGAGGCCGCCCAGCGGGCCCTCGATCCCCAGGTCCGCCGCCGCAACATCACGCTGACCGTGATCGGGCTCGTGATCGTGGCCGGGCTCGCCGGGATCTACCTGTCGAGGTTCGGCCTCGTCATGCCGTGGAAGGCCAAGGATCAGTGACCCGGCTGCGCCGCCCGGTCGCCTCGCCGCCCCGGCCCGTGGTCGGAAGCACCGCCTGACATGGGGTAATGTTCTTCCTGCGCCCGGGCGATTAGCTCAGTGGGAGAGCGCTTCGTTCACACCGAAGAGGTCACTGGTTCGAACCCAGTATCGCCCACCCGGACCGACGGCCCACCTGCGAAAGAGCAGGTGGGCCGTCGGCGTATGCGTGCCCGAACCGGCTCGGCGCAGCCCGGTCGGCCAACGCTCCGGCGAGCAAGGGGTCCGGGTCTCCTGCGGGACTTCGAGGGCGGGGCAGCTGATCTGGGTCTCCTGCGCGGACTTCGGGGAGGGGCAGCTGATCTGGCTCTTCTGCTTGGACCTCGACACCGAGCGCAGGCTTTTGCGCCTGGCGTACCGACTCCGGGGGAGCACCGGCTCCAGGTCGCGGTCGCGCTTCGACTCCGGGCATGAGCGCTGGCTCCGGGCCTCCTGTCCCGAGGTCAGATGCCTGCGTTGGCTTCAGGGCTCCTGCTGCGGCTTCGGGTGCGAGTGCTGGCTCCGGCCTCCTGCCCCGGCTCTGGGTGTGAGCGCTGACTCCTGGGCCCCTTGTCCCGAGGCCAGGTGCCCGCGTTGGCTTGGGGCCCCTGCTCCGACGCCGGGCGTGAGCACCGACTCCGGGGGCGAGCACCGGCTCCCTCGCCTCCGCCGAGGTTGGCGATCGGCGCAGGTCCAGGCCGGCCGGTCCCCGAGTCGCCGAGCCCCCCTGCCCGGGCCGCGGTCGCATCCGCCCTGCGCGTTGGCGCTGCCCGTGGAGAAGCCCGCCCCGCCCCGCCACCTGCGCGCTTCCTCGTGTGGAGGTCGCGCGAGCAGGCCGCCCTTTTGCCGAACCGGCAAGCCACCAGCGCCCAGGAGCCCCATGCCACCCGAGACCGCGCCAAAAGTCCCCACGGCCGCGCCCAAGACCCCTCGCCGCGCCGCCAACACCACCCGCACCACTCCTCCCCCAACACGACCCCGCCTCCAGCACCACCCCCACCCCCACCCCCACCCCCACCCGGAGTCCTGGTACTCCTGGCGGCACCAGTTGCCGGCCCTGGCCGCCGCCGGTTGCCGCGCCGTGGCCGTCGAGGTCCGGGGCTACGGCCGTTCGTCCAGGCCGGTGGCCGTGGACGCCTACCGGATGCTCGAACTGGTCGCGGACAACGTCGCCGTGGTGGAGGCCCTGGGGGAGGGGGTCCGCAGTGGCCGTCGGGCACGACTGGGGCGCCATCATCGCCCGCCACCTCCGCCCTGACCAGCCCCGATGTGTTCCGGGCCCCGGCGCTGCTCGGCGTGCGGTGCACCCGGCCCGGCGGCGCGCGGCCCAGCGAGGTCTACGCGCGGATGGGCGAAGAGGCGGAGTTATGGGTCTCGTACTTCCAGCAGCCGGGCCGGGCCGGGCCGGGTCAAGGCGGAGATCGAGCCCGACTGCGCGGCCGGCTCGCGGGCTTCCACGCCGCCGTGTCCGCCGGCATCATGCCCGCGCCGGGCGCCCCCCCCGACCCGCACTTCGTCGGCCGCGGCGGCACCCTGCGCGAACGCTTCCCCGTCGGCCGCCGCCGGTCTGGCTGGGCGAGGGCGACCTCGATTTCCCGGCCGGCGAGTTCGAGCGGCCGGGATGACCGGGGCGTCGAAGCGGTACCGGACCATGGACCGGGACCGGGCGGACCTGGCCGGACACGAGGGTGCCCCGATCACGCAGCCCTCGCTGTTCATCGGCGGCGCCCGGACGCCTCGCTCGCGTGGCCGGCCGACGTCATCGAGGCGTACCCCGAGACCCTGCCCGGCCTGCTGGGCGCGCACGTCCTCGACGGCTGCGGCCACTTCGTCCAGCAGGAGCGCCCGGAGGAGACGGACCGCATCTTGATCGACTGGTTCGCCGCCCTGCCCAGCTGAATCCCGCCAGTCCTGCCCCGGTGTTCGGATTGTCGGTCATACGCGGCTCACCTGCGGGAACGGCCGACAGGCCGGCTCGGGACCAGCACCGCTCACAAGAAATTCCCGTCCGCATCATTGACGCACCCCGGGCCCCTCCGTAACTTGTGCCAGCAAGCGCTTACTTGAAACGATTCATGAACCATGGGAACCAGCAGGAATCTTGCGAGGCGTACGATCCTGAAGGCGGCCGGGGCCTCGGCGGCAGCGCTGGGGCTCGCCGCGACGAGCGGGTGCGGTGGCGGAAGCGGTTCCGGGGGCGGGACGGTGACGATCCGTTACTCATGGTGGGGCGCCGAGGAGCGGGCCAAGAAGATCAACCAAACCATCGCCCTCTTCGAGAAGAAGTACCCGAAGATCAAGGTCAAGACCGACTTCCAGACGTATGCGTCCTTCTGGGAGAAGTTCCAGACCCAGGCCGCCGGCGGAAATCCCCCGGACGTTTTCCAAAATGCCGTCACCTTTCTTCGGAAGTACGACAAACGAGGAATTCTCCTCGACCTCAAGTCTCAGGTGCAGGCAGGTAATCTGACCCTGGATCACTTCCGCGAGGGCGTGACGAAGGTCGGCGAGGTCGACGGAAAGCAGCTCGGAATTCCCGTCGGCTCCAACACCATGGCGCTCGCCGTCGACAAGAAGGTGTTCCAGAAGGCCGGTGTCGAGCCGCACCCGGGATGGACCTGGGACGACTACTTCAAGGCCCTGAAGGCCATCCACGGCAGGACGAAGGTCCCCGGGGACACCGGCTACTTCGCCATCATGTACCTGTACGACCTCTATCTCCGCCAGAACGGCAAGGCCTTCTTCGCCAAGGACGGACTCGGCTTCGACAAGGCCGATCTGACGGAGTGGTGGGCCGACGGCTGCAACCGCGTCAAGGCGGGCATCGTCACCGACCCGAAGGTCGTCCAGCAGGACACGCCCAAGTCCTCGCTCTCGGCCGGCCACGGCGCCTCGGAGTTCCCCTGGGACAACGTCACCGTCCGCTACTCCGCGGAAGGCAACAGCACCTACGGCCTCGCGCCCATCCCCACCACGGACGGCCAGCACACCGGGCAGTACCTCGCCTCCCTGATGCTCAGCGCCTCCGCCCACACCCCCCATCCCAAGGAGGTCGCCCAGTTCATCGACTTCATGGTCCACGACCCCGAGGTGGGCAGGATCATGGGATACGACCGGGGCATCCTCGCCAGTACCGAGCAGTACGCGGCGTACAAACCGACCGACGAGGTGAACAAGGAGATCGCGCATGCGCCACCAGTGGCGGTACGACGTCGGCGGCTACGCCTGGGACAACTCCGAGCTCTCGCCCGACCTGTGGCTCTGGTACGCGTACCTCAGGAGCACCTCGGCAAGTGGGCCGGCCTCGGCACCCGGCACGGCGTGCAGCACTTCGGGGACAGCGCCAAACAGCAGCGCATCGCCAACACCACCTACCGGCGCTTCTACTACTTCCTCACCGCCGACGAGCGCGTGGGCGACCTCATGCACGCCAACGTCGACTCCGACGAGACCTTCCTCGTCCTCGACCCCCAGCGCAAGGTCCGCACCGACCCCTACACCCCCGACCGGCACGCCCTGTCGATCGGCTTCGGCACGGACTGGAGCGGCCTGGTGTCGGCCTGGCTGACCGAGTGGGAGCGCATGGGGCCGAAGTGGGAGAAGGCCAGGGCGCGCGTGCTGTCCACGATGGAGGGCATCGCCGCCCAGCCCAACGGATTCGTCCAGGGCGGCGGGCTGTACGACCTCGACACGGGCACGTTCGCCGTCGCCGGCAAGCCGGGCGTGTCGGTCTCCCACCTCTCGGCGGTCTTCGGCCTCAACGAGCTGTGCGCCGAGCTGATCCACCTGGTCGACATGCCCGCGTTCCAGACGGCCTACCTGGACCACTGCCGCTACTTCAACGCCACCAAGGCCGAACAGAAGGCCCGCTACGGCTCCGACTTCGGCACCCTGCTGCTCTTCCAGGGTCACTCGCGCCTCGACGCCTACGCCGCCGTACAGACCGGTGACGCGACGCTCGCCGGACGCGCCTGGACCAAGTTCTACGGCTCCGACGGCTACAGCGAGTCCTCGCCGTGGAAGACCGAGAAGCTGACCGGCCCCGTCACCCTGGTCGAGGGCAGCGAGGCGAGCTGGGTGTCCAGCAACGTCACCGCGCTCTACGGGCTCGCGGCCATCGAGAACCTGGCACTGCTCGGCGACAGGATGCCCTAGCCCACAGCTGGGGGAGCGCCGTCGCACGGGCGGCGGCGCTCGCCCACCGAGTCTGTCCCGGCGCACGGCGCGGCGCATGAGTACGCGTACTCACATCCCGTGCCCCGCCGGGGCAGACTCCCGCCATGGACTGGACCCACTACCGCTTCCGCAGCCTGTGGTCCCTGCCCGCCCCGCCGGCCGTCGTGTACGCGCTGCTGGAGCGGCCCGAGGACTATCCGGGCTGGTGGCCGCAGGTCCGCTCGGTGACCAGGCTGGACGCCGACACCGGGGTGATCACCGTCCGCTCCCTCCTGCCGTACGACATGACCGTCACCGCACGGCAGAGCCGCCGCGACCCGGACGCCGGTGTGCTGGAGGTCACCCTGTCCGGTGACCTCGAGGGCTGGGTGCGTTGGACGGTCACCGCGGAGGGTGCCGGGACCCTGGCCCGTTACGACCAGGAAGTGGTCGTGCACAAGCCGCTGCTGCGCCGGCTCGCCGTACCCGGCCGCCCGGTCTTCCGCGCCAACCACCGCCTGATGATGCGGTCCGGACGGCGCGGGCTGCTGCGCCGCCTCCAAGCGGTTTGAAGGATCGGCGCCCGCACCTGTATTGTTCAGTGCGTTCCCGGGCGATTAGCTCAGTGGGAGAGCGCTTCGTTCACACCGAAGAGGTCACTGGTTCGAACCCAGTATCGCCCACCGGGAGAGGCCGGTCCGCAGCAGCGGACCGGCTTTCTGCGTGCTGAGCGGGCTCACGCCGCCGCCGGCAGCTCCGGCCTGAGTGGCCAGTCCGTGCTGACGATCTCCTCCGAGCCGCTGCGCGCGAACCACGCCTGCAGCCCGCGGGCCTGTGCCGCGTGCCAGCCCGTCTGGAGGGTGTGCAACTCGGCCGGGGTAAGGCGCTCGAGACGGGTCGCGAAACGGCGGCCCAGGGCCCGTACGACGTCCAGCGCGGCCAGCGCGTCCGCCGCGGCGTCATGCGCCTCCTGCAGCGTCACGCCGTAGTGGTCACACAGGTCGGTCAGGGTGCGGCGGCCCTTGCGGTAGCGGTCCAGATGCTTGTCCAGCACCCTCGGGTCCAGCACACGCAGCGGGGTCGCCTCGAACCAGCGGTCCAGCGAGGACGCCCGGTGCCGGCGCAACTCCCGGTCCAGCAACGTGAGATCGAAGGGCGCGTTCATCACCACCAGCGGGCGGCCCATCGCCGCGTGCTCCGCCAGCTGCTCGGCTATCTCGTACATCACCGGCGCCGGCCAGCGGCCGTTGCACTGCAGGTGCTCCTCCGTCAGCCCGTGCACCGCCGTGGCCTCCTCGGGCACCGGGACGCCCGGGTTCACCAGCCAGCGGGTGACCCGGGGCCGGGTGCCCGGCGCGTCCTGGACGACGACGGCGGCCGACACGATCCGGTCGGTCTCGACGTCCACGCCCGTCGTCTCCGTGTCGAAGGCGGCCAGCGGCCCCTCGTACCAGTACGTCATCCCAACCCAACTCCTCGTTCACCCAGGGCAGGTGACGTTCCGTCTTCTGCCCGTTTGGTGATACCCGGGCCGTTTGCGCCGTACGCCGGGAGGAGACAACAGGAGTACGGGTCTTTGCAGTTCAGCGGCCCGCAGTGGGGACATTCATTGCCTGGAAGGCTGTTGGTCATGGCCATAGCGCAGCCCGAGCGGGGCGGGCTGCTGCCCGATCGCCCGGGCACCGTCCGCGGCACGCTCGCCACCACCGCCTGCATGGAGACACTGCAGGTCGGCTACTTGCACGCGGTCGCCGCCGCGGCCGGCTGCTCGCTGTCCCAGCCCTTCCCGGACAACGGCATCGACTGGCACGTCAGCCACAGCGCACCCGGACACACCGTCGACGACGAGGTCACCATCAAGGTGCAGCTGAAGGCCACCTACCAGGTCGCGCCGAACCCGCCGGGGCGCTCCTTCTCCTTCACCCTCGACAACGACCATCTGCGCAAGCTCGCCCGCACACCCGTCTCGGTGCACAAGATCCTGGTCGTCATGCTCGTCCCGCGCTCGCAGGACGACTGGCTGCGCGCCAGCCACGACCGGCTCGACCTCAGGCACTGCTGCTACTGGGTCAACCTCGCCGGCCACCCCATCACCGGCCGGCACCGGACCACCGTGCGGATACCGACCACACGCATCTTCGACGACCGGGCGCTCTGCGAGATCATGACGCGGGTCGGGACGGGAGGCAGGCCATGAGGAGCCGTCCGTACGAGGAGCTGCCGCGCCAGGTCCGGCCGCATCCCGACGACCTCTCCTGGAACCGGCCCCCGGAGGCCGCCGAGGTCGACCCCGCCGTGCTCGGCGCCCTGCTGCAGCGGCACGGCTGGCAGCGGCGCGGCGGAGCCCCCGGGCGCTACGGCCGCTGGACCCCGCCGGGACCGGGCGCCGGCGGGACCAGCCTGCTGGTGCCCGAGAGCCGCGCCTTCCCCGACAGCGACGACCTGCTCGGCGAGGCCCTCGACGCCCTCGCCCGCAGCGCGACGCCCGCCGCCCGCGAGGTGCTGATCTCCCTCGCCGTGCCCAGCGACGAGATCCGCTGGTGGCGCGACGCCCCGAGCGGACCCGTCGGCGCCGCGCCCTGGACGGCCGACGAGCAACTGCGCGGCGCCGCACGGCAGATGCTGCTCGCCGCCGCGCTCGCCACACGCGCGCGTGCCGGCTACCACGGCGCCCGCCACCGCCGCTCCGCCGCCGCGCTGCTCCAGGACGTCCTCGTCGGGCCCGCCGCCGAGGGCCGGCACCTCACCGCCTTCGTGCCCGTGCCCACCGGCCGCCCACTCGCCGTCCGCCTGCACCAGGCCCTGTACGCCGCCCGCGAGGCCGTCGACTACCAGCGGGCCACCGGCGGCATGGACGCCTTCGACGGCGCGGTCGAGGCCGGCGTCAGCCGTGAACTCACCGAGGCGCTGGCCGCGCTCGTCCGGGGCACCGAGGGCGCCCGGATCGCTGTCGCCTGGGCGCCCGGCGCCGGCGTCCCCGAGGGCTGCGCCGCCTCCGCCGAACCCGTCGAGTTCTCACCCGGCGACCTGCCCGTGCTGCGCGAGGCCGCCGCCCGCTATCTGCGCGAGGAACCCTCCGTGCCGGTCCGCGTCACCGGCGCCGTCGTCCGCATGCGCCGCTCCGGGCCCGAGGGCGAGGGCACCGTGCGGCTGCGCGTCCTCGCCGGCGCCGATGTCACGCACGTCCGCGTCACCCTGGACGAGGAGGACTACCGCATCGCCGGCCACGCCCACCTCGTGGGACTCCCGGTACGGGTGCACGGCCGGCTGGAGCGCCGGGGTGGCTTCCGCCGGCTCACCGGCGCCTCCGGGGTCGTACCCGTGCAGGTGGACGAGGGCGAGCGGGACCGGCTCATGAAGTCCCTGCAGGAGAACCTCGACTTCTTCGAGGAGGCGTGCGGGGAGGCGTACGGGGACGAGGACTGAGGAGTGTCGGACAGGGAACTGTGGGTGACCGTTTCGCGGTCGGCGCGGTGGGGTCGGTACGATCGCCTGTGCGCGCGCTCCTGGTATGGCGCCGCACCCCACCTTCAGTCAGGAGAGACCGGTGTCAGACGTCCGTGTGATCATCCAACGCGATTCCGAGCGGGAAGAACGCGTGGTGACGACGGGCACTACGGCCGCCGACCTCTTCGCGGGCGAGCGCTCGATCATCGCCGCGCGTGTCGGGGGCGAGCTGAAGGACCTCGCCTACGAGGTCAGGGACGGCGAGACCGTCGAAGGCGTCGAGATCTCGTCCGAGGACGGCCTGAACATCCTGCGCCACTCCACCGCGCACGTCATGGCGCAGGCCGTGCAGGAGCTGTTCCCCGAGGCCAAGCTGGGCATCGGCCCGCCCGTCAAGGACGGCTTCTACTACGACTTCGACGTCGAGAAGCCGTTCACGCCCGAGGATCTCAAGGCCATCGAGAAGAAGATGCAGGAGATCCAGAAGCGGGGGCAGCGCTTCGCCCGCCGTGTCGTCACCGACGAGGCCGCCCGTGAGGAGCTGGCCGCCGAGCCGTACAAGCTGGAGCTGATCGGCCTCAAGGGCTCGGCGTCGCACGACGACGGCGCGGACGTCGAGGTCGGCGCCGGTGAGCTGACGATCTACGACAACCTGGACGCCAAGACCGGCGAGCTGTGCTGGAAGGACCTCTGCCGCGGTCCGCACCTGCCCTCGACCCGCTTCATCCCGGCGTTCAAGCTGATGCGCAACGCGGCCGCCTACTGGCGCGGCAGCGAGAAGAACCCGATGCTGCAGCGCATCTACGGCACCGCCTGGCCGTCCAAGGACGAGCTGAAGGGGTACCTGGACTTCCTCGCCGAGGCCGAGAAGCGCGACCACCGCAAGCTCGGCACCGAGCTGGACCTCTTCTCCATCCCGGAGCAGATCGGCTCCGGCCTCGCCGTCTTCCACCCCAGGGGCGGGATCATCCGCCGGGTCATGGAGGACTACTCGCGGCGCCGCCACGAGGAAGAGGGCTACGAGTTCGTCTACACCCCGCACGCCACGAAGGGGAAGCTCTTCGAGACGTCCGGGCACCTGGACTGGTACGCCGAGGGCATGTACCCGCCCATGCAGCTCGACGAGGGCGTGGACTACTACCTCAAGCCCATGAACTGCCCGATGCACAACCTGATCTTCGACGCGCGCGGCCGCTCCTACCGCGAACTGCCGCTGCGCCTCTTCGAGTTCGGGACCGTGTACCGGTACGAGAAGTCGGGCGTCGTGCACGGTCTGACCCGCGCCCGCGGCTTCACGCAGGACGACGCGCACATCTACTGCACCCGTGAGCAGATGTCCGAGGAGCTGGACAAGACGCTCACCTTCGTCCTCGGCCTGCTGCGTGACTACGGCCTGACCGACTTCTACCTGGAGCTGTCCACCAAGGACCCGGAGAAGTTCGTCGGCTCCGACGAGGTCTGGGAGGAGGCGACCGAGACGCTGCGCCAGGTCGCCGAGAAGCAGGGCCTGCCCCTCGTCCCGGATCCGGGCGGCGCCGCCTTCTACGGCCCGAAGATCTCCGTCCAGGCCAAGGACGCGATCGGCCGGACCTGGCAGATGTCGACCATCCAGCTCGACTTCAACCTGCCCGAGCGGTTCAACCTGGAGTACACGGGCCCCGACGGCTCCAAGCAGCGCCCGGTCATGATCCACCGCGCGCTGTTCGGCTCCATCGAGCGGTTCTTCGCCGTCCTGCTCGAGCACTACGCGGGCGCCTTCCCGGCCTGGCTGGCCCCGGTCCAGGCGCTCGGCATCCCGATCGGCGACGCGCACGTGGAGTACCTGGAGAAGTTCGCCGCCGCGGCCCGGAAGAAGGGCCTGCGCGTCGAGGTGGACTCCTCCTCGGACCGCATGCAGAAGAAGATCCGCAACGCCCAGAAGCAGAAGGTGCCCTTCATGGTCATCGCGGGCGACGAGGACATGTCGAACGGCTCGGTGTCCTTCCGCTTCCGCGACGGCTCCCAGGAGAACGGCATCCCGTTCGACGAGGCCATCGCGAAGATCGCGCAGGTCGTTCAGGAGCGGGCCCAGGTCTGATCCGGCGCCCGCTCCGTACGAAGGCCCCCGGGAGGTTCAGCGTCCCGGGGGCCTTTCGTCTCCCTCGCGGGTGAAGGTCTGCATCAGCCAGGACGAGAACGAGCCCGTCACCGCGCCGAGCAGGGCGAGGCCGCCGATCATCATCCCGATGGCGATCGTCCGGCCCATCGGGGTGACCGGGGTGATGTCGCCGTAGCCGACCGTGGTGAGGGTCGACGCGGCCCACCACACGGCGTCCCCGAACGTGCGCATGGTGGCGTCGGGGGCTCCGCGCTCCGCCTGGTAGACCGCGAGAGCACCGGAGAAGCCGAGCAGCAGGGTGGACAGGCCGGCGTAGGAGATCACCCGTGCGTGCAGCGAGAGCCGGGGCTGTCCGGCCTTGCGCTGCACCGCGTCGTACAGCGGAACGATCCGCAGCGGGCGCAGCAGCGGCAGCACGACCACCGCCGTGTGCAGCATGTGCGTGGGGACGAAGCGCAGCCCCTGCCCGCTGAGCCGCCAGCGCACCCCGTAGTCCGCGGCGAACAGCACCCAGAGGGCCAGCATCACCAGCTTGCACACGGTGTGCCAGAAGTCGGGCAGGCCCGGAGCCAGGACATGGGTGGCATACGCGGCCAGGAAGACCAGCGACGCCAGGAAGAGGGGGATCTCGGTGCGCTGCTCCCAGAGCGCCCGACGGCTGTCGTCGTCCACCGGCCAAGCTTGGCCGGTGACCTTTCTCCTGCCGCCCCGGCGACACGCCGCGAACGGGCGAAGCCATATGCTGCCTAGCATGACGAGTGAGCCGGAGCAGCAGATCGGAGTGGGGACGCAGGACGCGTTCCAGCGCCTGTGGACGCCCCACCGGATGGCCTACATCCAGGGCGAGAACAAGCCGACCGGCCCGGGGGCCGACGACGGCTGTCCCTTCTGCACGATCCCGGCCAAGTCCGACGAGGACGGACTGATCGTCCGGCGCGGTGAGCACGTGTACGCCGTGCTCAACCTCTATCCGTACAACGGCGGCCATCTGATGACGGTCCCGTACCGCCATGTCGCCGACTACACGGACCTGACCGGCCCGGAGACCGCGGAGCTCGCCGAGCTGACCAAGCAGGCGATGACGGCCCTGCGCACCGCGTCCGGCGCGCACGGCTTCAACATCGGCATGAACCAGGGCACGGTGGCGGGCGCCGGCATCGCCGCCCACCTGCACCAGCACATCGTCCCGCGCTGGGGCGGCGACACGAACTTCATGCCGGTGGTCGGCCACACCAAGGTGCTGCCGCAGCTCCTGGCCGACACCAGGAAGATGCTGGCGGAGGCCTGGCCGGCGGCCTGATCCGTCCGTGCCGGCCGACGGCGACCAGCCGGTCCGGCGTGTGAGGACGAGGCCGTCCACGGCCCGAGCGGGGGTCCGGGGGCGGCAGCCCCCAGGGACCGCAACCCACCGCGCACCCGCACCCGCACCGGCCGAACCGCCGGAAGCCCCACTCGCACCCGGCCAAGCCCGCCGGAGGCCTACGCGTCGTACAGATCCGCCTTCCTCGGTGTCGGGTCCTGGACCTGTCCGCTGAGGAAGGTCGAACGCGTGCCGAACTTCTCCGTGTCCACGCCGTTCTCCTCCAGCACCCTGATCGCCGCCGAGTGCACCACCCGCAGCACCGGCGTGGCCGCGCGCAGCGCGTCGTCGGCCATGAAGCGGTGCCGCCAGGGCTGGTCGGCCCAGGCGTGCCGCAGACCGAACGGCTCGGGCAGGACGAGCGAGCCGCCGAGCCAGTTCAGCAGCGGGGGGTACCAGGCCAGCGGGGCGCGCGAGGCGAGCCGTACCACCTCGTCCGCGGTGACCAGCGGCAGCATGATCTTCCTGGTCTCCCAGGGCTTGAGGGACTTGGCGACCTCCTTGCTCGGCGGCTCCGGCTTGGAGGTGAACAGCGGGTTCACCGGTCCCAGCGCGTGCCCGGTCACCTCGATGCGCAGCGTCTCGTGCAGCACCGTCACCGTGATCAGCATGGTGAGGACCAGCTGGCCGTCCCACAGCGTCCACTGCACGCCCAGGTAGTGCCGGTCGCCGCTGCCGAACTGCTGCTTGTTGCAGATCTCCTGTATCGCGTGCGGCTTGACCTGGAACGCCTCGACATCGGTGCCCTCGGGCCGGGACACCGCCGTGGCCTTCTCGCCGATCGGCGTGACGATCCAGTGCTTGATGGACGGCTTGGGGAAGCCGCCGGTGTTCAGCGGGCCGCGCTCCAGCAGGGCGAGCTGGTCGTGGATCGCGCGTATGACGTCCCAGCTGCGGAAGGGGTGGATCTCCCGGGTCGGGTCGGCGGGCACGAGGTCCTCGGCGAGCTGCCAGGCGCCCCAGCGGGTGCCCATGCCGAGTATGCCCTTGGGGCCGGCGTAGAAGACCGCGTTGGACTGCTGCTCGGCGGTGAGCCGGGCCAGCGACTGGCGCAGCTCCTCGGCCGCGGTCTGGTTGGGGCCGCGCGGCACGGCCTCGGGGACCTTGGCGCCGACGCTGGTGCCCGAGAGCAGGCCGTCCCAGCGGGCCCGCAGATCATTGGCCGTGCGCTCGCAGATCCGCTTGGCCCAGAACCAGCCCAGCACGGGGAGCACCACGCACGCCCGGGCGTACCACGCCCAGAAGCCGGTGAACGGCATCTTGATCAGGAACAGCGCGGCGAGCACGCTGACACCCAGGAGCAGGGCGGTGGCGAGCGCACCCGCCCGTTTGTCCTCGCGCGTGGCGACGAACGTGCGCAGCTGGAAGACGAGCAGCCAGGCGATCAGCCCGGGCAGGAAGAGCACTCCGCACAGCACCGTCACGGCGGTCAGGCGGTTGTCGCGCTCCCGGCGGATGTTGTTGGCCGCGAGGCAGTGCTCGACGACGAACTGGGGCTCGGTGCCGAAGGACTGGATGAGCGGCTTGCGGCCGGGAGCGAGCATCCGGGCGATCACGGCCCGCGAGAACGCCTCACCGAGGTTGGGCCGCAGCAGTGCGATCCTGCCGGGGTTGAGGGTCGACTCGTGCCACTCGTTGTCGGCCTTCTTGATCTCCTCCATCGGGCTGTCCCGGTACGCCGCCGAGGCCAGCGCGGAGGTCGCCGCCTGCCCCTCGTCGCCCGAGACGGGCACCTGGGGTCCGTCCCACTCCGTTCCCAACGACATTCCCGCCCCCATCGCCGCCGGTGTCGCCTCTGCGGCCTTCCCGACTTCCTCGCTCCGCACACCTGTTGAACAGGCCGTCGCGTCGATTACCCGTCACAACCGGACGACTGCGGCACGACGCGATCAGGTGATCAGCGTATCCGCCGCCACCGACAACCCGCGGGCGGACGGCCGAAGCCGCCCGCCCGCGCACCCGGCTCGCGGGTGCTGAACTACCCGTTCTCACCTGCCTGTTCGCGGATCCTTTCGGCGATCTGCGGCGGCATCGGCTCGTGCCGGGCGTAGGCGCGGTCGAACCGCGCCGTGCCGTGCGACAGCGAGCGCAGGTCGACGGCGTACCGGCCGATCTCGAACTCGGGGACCTCGGCCCTGATCAGGGTCCGCCCGGAACCCACCTGTTCGGTGCCGAGCACCCGGCCGCGCCGGCTGGACAGGTCGCTCATGACGGCGCCCACGTAGTCGTCGCCGACCAGCACGGACACCTCGGCCACCGGCTCCAGCAGATGGATCCTCGTGTCGGCCGCGGCCTCGCGCAGCGCGAGCGCGCCCGCGGTCTGGAAGGCGGCGTCGGAGGAGTCCACCGAGTGCGCCTTGCCGTCCAGCAGCGTGACCCGCACGTCCACGAGCGGATATCCGGCGGCGACGCCCTTGGCGGCCTGGGCCCGTACGCCCTTCTCCACGGACGGGATGAACTGCCGCGGTACGGCGCCGCCGACGACCTTGTCCACGAACTCGATGCCCGAGCCGCCCGGCAGCGGCTCCACCTCGATCTCGCAGATGGCGTACTGCCCGTGCCCGCCGGACTGCTTCACATGCCGCCCGCGCCCGGTGGCCTTGTTCGCGAACGTCTCCCTCAGGGAGACCTTGTGCGGGACGACGTCGACCTGGACGCCGTAGCGGCTGCGCAGCCGTTCCAGGGCGACGTCCGCGTGGGCCTCGCCCAGGCACCACAGAACCACCTGGTGGGTGTCCTGGTTCTGCTCCAGACGCATGGTCGGGTCCTCGGCCACCAGCCGGGACAGGCCCTGCGAGAGCTTGTCCTCGTCGGCCTTGCTGTGCGCCTGGATGGCGAGCGGCAGCAGCGGGTCGGGCATCCGCCAGGGCTCCATCAGCAGCGGCTCGTCCTTGGCGGAGAGCGTGTCCCCGGTCTCGGCCCGGCCGAGCTTGGCCACGCACACCAGGTCACCGGCGACGGCGTGCGTCACCGGCCGCTGCTGCTTGCCGAAGGGCATGGACAGGGCGCCGACCTTCTCGTCGACGTCGTGGTCCTCGTGGCCGCGGTCGGCCAGCCCGTGCCCGGAGACGTGCACCGTCTGGTCGGGGCGCAGGGTGCCGGAGAAGATGCGGACCAGCGAGACGCGGCCTACGTAGGGGTCGGAGGAGGTCTTGACGACCTCGGCGACCAGCGGACCGTCGGTGTCGCAGGGCTTCAGCTCGCGCGACTTGCCGTCGAGGGTCGTCACCTCGGGCAGCGGGTGCTCGAACGGGGTCGGGAACCCGCCCGTGATCAGCTCCAGCAACTCGACCGTACCGAGCCCCTGTTTGGCGCCCTCGGCGGCCGGGGCGGCGGCCAGGACCGGGAAGAACGAGCCCCGGGCGACGGCCCGCTCCAGGTCCTGGATCAGCGTTCCGACGTCGACCTGTTCGCCGCCGAGATAGCGGTCCATGAGGGTCTCGTCCTCGCTCTCGGCGATGATCCCCTCGATGAGCCGGTTGCGGGCGTCCTCGATGTCCGGCAGCTGGTCCTCGCCGGGCTCGAAGTCCTTGCGCTCGCCCGTCGAGTAGTCGAACAGCTTCTGCGACAGCAGCCCGACCAGCCCGGTCACGGGCGCGTGCCCGTCGGGACCCTCGGGGCCGCGCAGCGGCAGATACAGCGGCAGTACGGCATCGGGGTCGTCCCCGCCGAAGGCCTCCGCGCAGATCCGGGTCATCTCCTCGAAGTCGGCGCGCGCCGCCTCCAGGTGCGTGATCACGATCGCGCGCGGCATGCCGACGGCCGCGCACTCCTCCCAGACCATCCGGGTGGAGCCGTCCACGCCGTCCGAGGCCGAGACGACGAAGAGGGCCGCGTCCGCGGCGCGCAGCCCGGCCCTGAGCTCCCCGACGAAGTCGGCGTACCCGGGGGTGTCGAGCACGTTGATCTTGATGCCGTCCCATTCGACCGGCACCAGGGAGAGCTGTACGGAGCGCTGCTGCCGGTGCTCGATCTCGTCGTAGTCCGAGACGGTGCCGCCGTCCTCCACGCGGCCCGCCCGGTTCACCGCCCCCGCAGTCAGCGCGAGGGCCTCCACCAGAGTCGTCTTGCCCGAACCGGAGTGGCCGACCAGCACCACGTTCCGTACGGATGCGGGCTGGTCGGCCTCCAGAGCCCTGCCGGCGGCCCCGGGGTGGTGTGTCTGAGTCTTGTCGCCCATGATCCTGCCTCCCGTGCACGGTGAGGTCACTGTGGGCGCGGACACGCGGGACCCGCGTGCACTGGCGGCTCCGGCGACGCCCGCGGTTATTCGAGCTTTCCACTCCCGTCACGCTGCGTCCATACGAACGACAGCCGCGGCCGCCGATCGCGCCGCGCGCGCCCCGCGCACGGCGGCGCACACCGGCCCGCGCCACGGGCCGCGGGTGCCCGCCCGCCACGTACGCGCGCGCGTGGCTACGATGGGCCAGCCGGAGGCCACCAGGGCCGCGGCGACACCGACCGTCGGGAAGGCCATGCTGAACAAGTACGCGCGTGCATTCTTCACGCGTGTCCTCACACCGTTCGCCGCGTTTCTCATCCGGCGGGGGGTGAGCCCCGACACGGTCACGCTCATCGGCACGGCCGGTGTGGTCGCGGGTGCGCTGGTCTTCTACCCCCGGGGCGAGTTCTTCTGGGGCACGGTCGTGATCACCCTGTTCGTCTTCTCCGACCTGGTCGACGGCAACATGGCCCGCCAGCTGGGCCGCTCCAGCCGCTGGGGCGCCTTCCTGGACTCCACCCTGGACCGGGTCGCCGACGGCGCGATCTTCGGCGGCTTCGCGCTCTGGTACGCGGGCAACGGCGACAACAACGCCCTGTGCGCCGTCTCGATCTTCTGCCTGGCCAGCGGGCAGGTGGTGTCGTACACCAAGGCACGCGGCGAGTCCATCGGGCTGCCGGTCGCCGTCAACGGCCTCGTCGAACGCGCCGAACGGCTGGTGATCTCGCTCGTCGCGGCCGGTCTCGCGGGCCTGCACAAGTTCGGTGTGCCGGGCATCCAGTGGCTGCTGCCGATCGCCCTGTGGATCGTCGCCGTCGGCAGTCTCGTCACGCTGATCCAACGGGTCGTCACCGTCCGCCGCGAGTCCGCCGAGGCGGAGGCCGCCGCGGCCCGGCAGAGCCCCAGCGAGGCCGCGAAGTGAGCGCCGCCGAACGGCTCACCGACGGGCTGTACGGGCTCGGCTGGAGCACCGTCAAGAAGCTCCCCGAACCCGTCGCGGTCCGTCTCGGGCAGACCATCGCCGACCTCGCCTGGAAGCAGCGCGGCAAGGGCGTGCGGCGCCTGGAGTCGAACTACGCGCGCGTGCTGCCCGACGCCGGCCCCGAGCGCCTGCGCGAACTGTCCCGCGCGGGCATGCGCTCGTACCTGCGCTACTGGATGGAGTCCTTCCGGCTGCCCGCCTGGAGCCGGGAGCGTGTGAAGTCGGGCTTCGACCCCAAGGACATACATTTCCTGACCGACGGGCTGGCCGCCCCCGAGGGCCTGATCCTCGCGCTGCCGCACATGGCCAACTACGACCTCGCGGGCGCCTGGGTCACCACCAAGCTGGAGACGCCGTTCACGACGGTCGCCGAGCGGCTGAAGCCCGAGACGCTGTACGACCGTTTCGTCGCCTACCGCCAGGGCCTCGGCATGGAGGTCCTGCCGCACAGCGGCGGCTCCGCGTTCGGCACCCTGGCCCGCAGGCTGCGCGACGGCGGCCTGGTCTGCCTGGTCGCCGACCGGGACCTGTCCGCCTCCGGCGTCGAGGTCGACTTCTTCGGTGAGAAGACCCGGATGCCCGCGGGCCCGGCCCTGCTCGCCCAGCAGACCGGCGCGCTGCTGCTCCCGGTCACGCTCTGGTACGACGACTCGCCCGTCATGCAGGGCCGCGTGCACCCGCCGATCGAGGTACCCGAGTCAGGCACCCGGGCCGAGAAGACGTCTGTCATGACACAGGCGCTGGCCGACGCCTTCGCCACCGGGATCGCCGACCATCCGGAGGACTGGCACATGCTGCAGCGGCTGTGGCTCGCCGACCTCGACCCCGCGAAGGGACCCTCGTGAGAATCGGGATCGTCTGCCCGTACTCCTGGGACGTGCCCGGCGGCGTCCAGTTCCACATCCGCGACCTCGCCGAGTACTTCCTCCGCCTCGGCCACGACGTCTCCGTGCTCGCCCCGGCCGACGACGACACCCCGCTGCCGCCGTACGTCGTCTCGGCCGGCCGCGCCGTCCCGGTGCCGTACAACGGCTCGGTGGCCCGCCTGAACTTCGGTTTCCTGTCGGCCGCGCGGGTACGGCGCTGGCTGCACGAGGGCGCCTTCGACGTGGTCCACATCCACGAGCCGACCTCGCCCTCGCTGGGCCTGCTGACCTGCTGGGCGGCCTCCGGCCCGATCGTGGCCACCTTCCACACCTCCAACCCCCGCTCGCGCGCGATGATCGCCGCGTACTCCATCCTGCAGGCGGCCCTGGAGAAGATCAGCGCCCGGATCGCGGTCAGCGAGTACGCCCGCCGGACGCTGGTCGAGCACCTCGGCGGGGACGCGGTGGTCATCCCCAACGGTGTCGACGTGGACTTCTTCGCCAAGGCCGAGCCCAAGCCGGAGTGGCAGGGCGACACCATCGGCTTCATCGGCCGTATCGACGAGCCCCGCAAGGGCCTGCCGGTCCTCATGAAGGCCCTTCCGAAGATCCTGGCCGCCCGCCCGCAGACCCGCCTGCTGGTCGCGGGCCGCGGCGACGAGGAGGCGGCGGTGGAGGACCTCCCGAAGGAGCTGCGCGCGCGCGTGGAGTTCCTCGGCATGATCAGCGACGAGGACAAGGCGCGCCTCCTGCGCAGCGTCGACCTGTACGTCGCCCCCAACACGGGCGGCGAGAGCTTCGGCATCATCCTCGTCGAGGCGATGTCGGCCGGCGCCCCCGTGCTCGCCTCCGGCCTGGACGCCTTCGTGCAGGTTCTCGACCAGGGCGCCGCGGGCGAGGTCTTCGCCAACGAGGACGCCGACGCGCTCGCCGAGGCCGCCGTGCGACTCCTGGCGGACCCGGAACGCCGCACCGAACTGCGCGAACACGGCAGCGCCCACGTACGGCGCTTCGACTGGTCCACGGTCGGCGCGGACATCCTGTCCGTCTACGAGACGGTGACGGCCGGCGCGGCAGCGGTCGCGGCGGACGAGCGCACGACAGGACTCAGGGCACGCTTCGGCCTGGCCCGGGACTGAGGCTGCGCCCACGGGCCGGGGCCGGTCGGGGGCTGAGGCTGTGCGGTCTCGGGGCGGACTTGGCCCGGGATGGAGGCCGCGGGCGGGGGGTGGGCCGGCTCGGGATGGTGGCTCTGCGTGGTTCGCTTCGGCGTTCAGGCGCAGGACAGCCGGGGTGTGTTCGGCCCCCACGGCCGGCGCCCCCGCGTCACTTCGGGCGCAGGGCGGCCTCGGCACGGGCCGGGGCCGGTCGGGGGCTGAGGCTGTGCGGTCTCGGGGCGGACTTGGCCCGGGACGGAGGCCGCGGGCGGGGGGTGGGCCGGCTCGGGATGGTGGCTCTGTGCGGTTCGCTTCGGCGTTCAGGCGCAGGACAGCCGGGGTGTGTTCGGCCCGACGGCCGGCGCCCCCGGGTCACTTCGGGCGTAGGGCGGCCTCGGCACGGGCCGGGGCCGGTCGGGGGCTGAGGCTGTGCGGTCTCGGGGCGGACTTGGCCCGGGACGGAGGCCGCGGGCGGGGGGTGGGCCGGCTCGGGATGGTGGCTCTGTGCGGTTCGCTTCGGCGTTCAGGCGCACGACTGCCGGGGTGTGTTCGGCCCGACGGCCGGCGCCCCCGGGTCACTTCGGGCGCAGGGCGGCCTCGGCACGGGCCGGGCCGGTGCGGCGGGCGGGCCGAGTTGCCCCAAGGGCGGCCGGAGCCGGTCTGGGATCGCCGTGAGGGGCCGGTTCGCGCAGCCGATAGCCTTCCGGCGTGACCGCAACCCTCATCTGGATCCTCGTCGCACTCGTCGCGATCGGCGTGTACCTGAGCTGGACGGCCGGGCGGTTGGACCGGCTGCACGTGCGGATGGACGCCGCACGGGCCGCGCTCGACGCGCAGTTGCTGCGCCGGGCCTCCGTCGCGCAGGAGCTGGCCACCTCGGGCGTGCTGGACCCGGCCGCCTCGATCGTGCTGTACGAGGCCGCGCACGCCGCCCGGCAGGCCGAGGAGGAGCAGCGGGAGGTCGCCGAGAGCGAGCTGAGCCAGGCGCTGCGCGCGGTCTTCGGGGATCCGGATCAGGTGGAGGCCGTACGGGAGGCCCCGGGCGGTGAGGAGGCGGCCCGTGAGCTGGCCGAGGCCGTCCGAAGGGTCCCCATGGCCCGCCGCTTCCACAACGACGCCGTGGGGGCCGCCCGCAGGCTCCGCGAGCACCGCAAGGTCCGCTGGTTCCGGCTGGCCGGTCACGCCCCGTTCCCCCTGGCCTTCGAGATGGACGACGAGCCCCCCGCGGCCCTGGTGGAGCGGGCCTCCTGAATCCCGGGAGAACCCTCCCTGGACGAAAAGGATCCACCGGCTTGCCATTGGCCCTTGCTGTGGCCTGGTCCACTCCCGTTTCCTCGATGCTGCAGAGAAACCTTCTTTCACTTCAGTGAGGTCACCCGTGTCCACCATCGAGAACCAGGCTCCCGAGACCGGCACCGCGCGCGTGAAGCGTGGCATGGCCGAGCAGCTCAAGGGCGGCGTGATCATGGACGTCGTCACGCCGGAGCAGGCGAAGATCGCCGAGGACGCGGGCGCCGTCGCGGTCATGGCCCTGGAGCGGGTCCCGGCCGACATCCGCAAGGACGGCGGCGTGGCCCGTATGTCCGACCCGGACATGATCGAGGGCATCATCAACGCCGTCTCGATCCCGGTCATGGCCAAGTCCCGCATCGGCCACTTCGTCGAGGCCCAGGTGCTGCAGGCCCTCGGTGTCGACTACATCGACGAGTCCGAGGTCCTCACCCCGGCCGACGAGGTCAACCACTCCGACAAGTGGGCCTTCACCACCCCGTTCGTGTGCGGTGCCACCAACCTGGGCGAGGCCCTGCGCCGCATCGCCGAGGGCGCCGCGATGATCCGCTCCAAGGGCGAGGCCGGCACCGGCAACGTCGTGGAGGCCGTCCGCCACCTGCGTCAGATCAAGAACGAGATCGCCCGCTTGCGCGGCTTCGACAACCACGAGCTGTACGCCGCCGCCAAGGAGCTGCGCGCCCCGTACGAGCTGGTCAAGGAGGTCGCCGAGCTGGGCAAGCTCCCGGTGGTCCTCTTCTCCGCCGGCGGCGTGGCCACCCCGGCCGACGCGGCCCTGATGCGTCAGCTCGGCGCCGAGGGCGTGTTCGTCGGCTCCGGCATCTTCAAGTCCGGCGACCCGGCCAAGCGTGCCGCCGCCATCGTGAAGGCCACCACCTTCTACGACGACCCGAAGATCATCGCGGACGCGTCCCGCAACCTCGGCGAGGCCATGGTCGGCATCAACTGCGACATCCTCCCCGAGTCCGAGCGCTACGCGAACCGCGGCTGGTAACTCTCACCCCCAGAGGACTGCACGAAACACATGACTGACGCACCCGTCATAGGCGTCCTGGCCCTCCAGGGCGACGTACGGGAGCACCTCATCGCCCTGGCCGCGGCCGACGCCGTGGCCAGGCCGGTGCGGCGCCCCGAGGAACTCGCCGAGGTCGACGGCCTCGTCCTGCCCGGCGGCGAGTCCACCACCATCTCCAAGCTGGCCATCCTCTTCGGCGTGATGGAGCCCCTTCGCACGCGCGTGGCCAACGGCATGCCCGTCTACGGCACCTGCGCGGGCATGATCATGCTCGCCGACAAGATCCTCGACCCGCGCTCGGGCCAGGAGACAATTGGCGGCATCGACATGATCGTGCGCCGCAACGCCTTCGGCCGGCAGAACGAGTCGTTCGAGGCCGCGGTCGACGTGAAGGGCATCACGGGCGATCCTGTGGAGGGCGTCTTCATCCGCGCCCCCTGGGTGGAGTCCGTGGGTGCCGGGGCCGAGGTGCTCGCCGAGCACGACGGCCACATCGTCGCCGTCCGTCAGGGCCATGTGCTCGCCACGTCGTTCCATCCGGAACTGACCGGCGACCACCGTGTGCACTCCCTGTTCGTCGACATGGTGCGCGCCAACCGGGCCCCGGAGTCCTTGTAGGATCTCTGACGTTCGTACAGAGATTGGTTACGCGAAGGAGACAGGCAGATGTCCGGCCACTCTAAATGGGCCACGACGAAGCACAAGAAGGCCGTGATCGATGCCAAGCGCGGCAAGCTCTTCGCGAAGCTGATCAAGAACATCGAGGTCGCGGCGCGGATGGGCGGCGTGGACCTCGACGGCAACCCGACGCTCTACGACGCCGTCCAGAAGGCCAAGAAGCAGTCGGTCCCGAACAAGAACATCGACTCCGCGATCAAGCGGGGTGGCGGTCTCGAGGCCGGCGGCGCCGACTACGAGACGATCATGTACGAGGGCTACGGCCCGAACGGTGTCGCGGTGCTCATCGAGTGCCTCACCGACAACCGCAACCGCGCCGCCTCCGACGTCCGCGTCGCCATGACCCGCAACGGCGGCTCCATGGCCGACCCGGGCTCGGTGTCGTACATGTTCAGCCGCAAGGGCGTCGTCATCGTCCCCAAGGGTGAGCTGACCGAGGACGACGTCCTCGGCGCCGTCCTGGACGCGGGCGCCGAGGAGGTCAACGACCTCGGCGAGACCTTCGAGGTCATCAGCGAGGCCACCGACCTGGTCGCGGTCCGCACCGCCCTCCAGGAGTCCGGCATCGACTACGACTCCGCCGAGTCCAGCTTCGTGCCGTCCGTCCAGGTCGAGCTGGACGAGGAGGGCGCGAGGAAGATCTTCAAGCTCATCGACGCGCTCGAGGACAGCGACGACGTGCAGAACGTCTTCGCCAACTTCGACGTGAGCGACGAGATCATGGAGAAGGTCGACGCGTAACGCTCCGCGGGTTCAGCGGATTTCCGGCGGGGGGGGGGGGGGCGGCCCGCCCCCCCCCCCCCGACGGAAGAGGGGTCATGAAGAAAGAGAAAACAAAAAAAAAACAA
>NZ_JBSFJZ010000007.1:0-30007 GCF_053598315.1 Streptomyces sp. NPDC001153 | reverse complement strand
CCTTCGACGACGCCGACACCACACCGGGTCAGTCCCGGGTCCACCCCCAGTACCCCCACCGGCCCGCCGTCATTGTCAGTGGGACCCGATAGCCTGCACAAACACGTGATCGAGGCGATCGGAGGGAGGGGCCCGGTGCGGGTACTGGGGGTGGACCCGGGACTGACCCGGTGTGGTGTCGGCGTCGTCGAAGGCGTCGCGGGCCGCCCGCTCACCATGCTCGGCGTCGGCGTCGTCCGTACGCCCGTGGACGCCGATCTCAGCCACCGCCTCCTCGCCGTCGAGCAGGGCCTCGAGCAGTGGCTGGACGAGTACCGGCCCGAGTACGTCGCCGTAGAGCGCGTCTTCAGCCAGCACAACGTGCGCACGGTGATGGGCACCGCCCAGGCCAGCGCCGTCGCCATGCTGTGCGCCGCCCGCCGCGGCATCCCGGTCGCCCTGCACACCCCCAGCGAGGTCAAGGCCGCCGTCACCGGCAGCGGCCGTGCCGAGAAGGCGCAGGTCGGGGCCATGGTGACCCGGCTGCTCCGGCTGTCGGCGCCGCCCAAGCCGGCCGACGCCGCCGACGCCCTCGCGCTCGCCATCTGCCACATCTGGCGCGCCCCCGCCCAGAACCGGCTCCAGCAGGCGGTCGCCCGCCACACAGTCAACGCAACGAAAGGCCGTACGGCATGATCGCCTTCGTCAGCGGCACGGTCGCCGCGCTCGCCCCGGACGCCGCGGTCGTCGAGGTCGGCGGCGTCGGCATGGCCGTCCAGTGCACGCCGGACACACTGTCCACGCTCCGCATCGGCCGGCCCGCCAAGCTGCACACCTCGCTCGTCGTCCGCGAGGACTCGCTGACCCTGTACGGCTTCGCCGACGACGACGAGCGCCAGGTCTTCGAGCTGCTGCAGACCGCGAGCGGAGTCGGCCCGCGCCTGGCCCAGGCCATGCTCGCGGTACACAGCCCGGACGCGCTGCGCCGCGCCGTCGCCACCGGTGACGAGAAGGCCCTCACCGCCGTCCCCGGTATCGGCAAGAAGGGCGCGCAGAAGCTGCTGCTGGAGCTGAAGGACCGGCTCGGCGAGCCCGTCGGCGCGCCCGTGGTCGGCGCCCCGGTCACCCAGGGCTGGCGCGACCAGCTGCACGCGGCCCTCATCGGCCTCGGCTACGCCACCCGCGAGGCCGACGAGGCCGTCGCCGCGGTGGCGCCCCAGGCCGAGGCCGCCGGCGGCACCCCCCAGGTCGGACAGCTGCTCAGGTCCGCCCTGCAGACCCTGAACCGCGCCCGCTGACCCACGCGACACCGGCCCGCCGAACCGCGCCCGCTGACCCACGACGATCGAGGCACACCACATGAACTGGGACGACACGACCGACACCCCCGCCTCCGAGCGGCTCGTCGGTGCGTCCGCCGACCGGGAGGACCAGGCCGTCGAGGCCGCCCTGCGCCCCAAGGACCTCGGCGAGTTCATCGGCCAGGAGAAGGTCCGCGAACAGCTCGACCTCGTCCTGCGGGCCGCACGCGCGCGGGGCGCCACCGCCGACCATGTGCTGCTCTCCGGCGCGCCCGGCCTCGGCAAGACCACCCTGTCGATGATCATCGCCGCCGAGATGGGCGCCCCCATCCGCATCACCTCCGGCCCCGCCATCCAGCACGCAGGCGACCTCGCCGCGATCCTGTCCTCCCTCCAGGAGGGAGAAGTCCTCTTCCTCGACGAGATCCACCGCATGTCCCGGCCCGCCGAGGAGATGCTGTACATGGCGATGGAGGACTTCCGTGTCGACGTCATCGTCGGCAAGGGCCCCGGCGCCACCGCGATCCCGCTGGAGCTGCCGCCGTTCACCCTGGTCGGCGCCACCACGCGCGCGGGCCTGCTGCCGCCCCCGCTGCGCGACCGCTTCGGCTTCACCGCGCACATGGAGTTCTACGAGCCGCACGAGCTGGAGCGGGTCGTGCACCGCTCGGCGAGCCTGCTGGACGTCGAGATCGAGCCGGACGGCGCCGCCGAGATCGCCGGCCGCTCGCGGGGCACGCCCCGTATCGCCAACCGCCTGCTGCGCCGCGTCCGCGACTATGCGCAGGTCAAGGCGGACGGCCTGATCACCCGAGAGATCGCCGCGGCGGCCCTCGCCGTCTACGAGGTCGACGCGCGCGGCCTCGACCGCCTCGACCGCGCCGTCCTGCAAGCCCTGCTGAAACTGTTCGGCGGCGGCCCGGTCGGCCTGTCCACGCTGGCCGTCGCGGTGGGGGAGGAGCGGGAGACCGTCGAGGAGGTGGCCGAACCCTTCCTCGTCCGGGAGGGACTGCTGGCCCGCACCCCGCGCGGCCGGGTCGCCACACCGGCCGCCTGGGCGCACCTCGGCCTGACCCCGCCCCATTCGGCGAGCGGGGGGACGACGGGGGGAAGCGGACAACAGGACCTGTTCGGGACCTGACGGCGCGATGATGTAAGGGGTGACGGCGAGGGCATTGGCCCGGGCAGGAACTCAGGTGCCATGCTGAGCGTTGTTCCATGCGCGCGGACTCGCTTAGACTCCGCCGATGCCGCCCTTGCGGGCGGCGCCTACCACACCCCCATCCCATAGGCCGCTCTCCGTCGCGGTCGCGCGAAGGAAACCCCGTCCCGTGAATGCCTTTACCCTTCTCCCCTTCATCGTGCTCATCGCGGCCATGTTCCTGATGACACGCTCGGCCAAGAAGAAGCAGCAGCAGGCCGCCACCATGCGGAACGAGATGCAGCCTGGCTCCGGTGTCCGCACGATCGGGGGAATGTACGCGACGGTCAAGGAGGTCAACGAGGACACGGTCCTTCTCGACGCCGGCCCGGGCGTCGAGCTCCTCTTCGCCAAGAACGCGATCGGCGCCGTCCTCAGCGACGACGAGTACAACCGCATCGTCCACGGCGTCGAGCACGACCTGAAGTCCGACGCCGACATCGTCCCGGACGACGCCTCCTCCCTCACCGAGACCGACGAGTCCGACTCGCCCGCTGCCGCCGCCTCCGACGACAAGGCCGTCGACCTCGGTAAGAAGGACGCCGACGAGGACGGCACCGACACGGCCGAGGCCGCCGAGGCCAAGGCGGAGGACGAGCCGAAGAAGACCGACGGCGACTCCGACGCGAAGTAGTCACGCCCCGGTGGTGCGCTGCGCGGCATGATCCCGCCCCGCACCACCGGGCGCGTCTGTTTCCCGAACGGAACAGCCCGACACCATGTCATGGCCGACCGCGCCGACCGCGCGGGCCGGCCCGAGAGGGAGTACGAGAAGGTGGCAGCACCTAAGAGGGGCCGGAGCGCGAGTGCCCAGAGCAAGCCGGGGCGCTCGCTGGCCCTCATCCTGATCGCCATCGTGGCGCTGACCGGAGGCATGTTCCTCTCCGGGAACAGAACTCCGCGTCTCGGCATCGACCTCGCCGGTGGTACGAGCATCACGCTCAAGGCGAAGGCCGACCAGGGGTCCGCGATCAACAAGGCCAACATGGACACCGCGGTCGACATCATGAACCGCCGCGTCAACGGCCTCGGCGTCTCCGAGGCGGAGGTGCAGACCCAGGGGTCCGACAACATCATCGTCAACATCCCCAAGGGCACCAATTCCAAGGAAGCCCAGCAGCAGGTCGGCACCACGGCCAAGCTGTACTTCCGCCCGGTCCTGGCCAGCGAGCCCAGCGGCGGCGCCACGCAGAGCCCGTCGCCCAGCGCGTCCCCCAGCGGCAGCTCCTCGCCGAAGCCGAGCGCGAGCCCCTCCGGCGCCTCCTCCAAGCAGAAGGCGTCCTCGTCCTCCACCGCGTCCCCCAAGGCCTCGGCGACCTCCCAGGGCCGCGCCGTCAGTGACGCGCTGAAGGCCGGCTCCACTCCCTCGCCGAGCGCCTCCGCCTCCGGCAGCTCCAAGCCGTCGGCCACCCCTTCGGCCACCCCTTCGGCCACCCCCTCGGCCTCCTCCGGCGCCGGCAGCGCCGCCGCCAAGCTCCAGGCCCAGTACGCCGCCCTGGACTGCTCCAAGCCCGCCGAGCGGGCCAAGGTCGGAGGCGCCAGCAAGCCCGGCGAGCCCACGATCGCCTGCGGCCAGATCCGGAAGGTCTGGTACAAGTACGTGCTCGGCCCGGCCGCCGTCGACGGCACCGAGGTGAAGAAGGCGCAGGCCGTCTTCGACACCCAGGGCGCCTCCGGCTGGCAGGTCCAGATGACCTTCAGCTCCAGCGGTGCCAAGAAGTTCGCCGACATCACCGGCGAGCTGGCGAAGAACCAGACCCCGCAGAACGAGTTCGGCATCGTCCTCGACGGCGAGGTCGTCTCCAGCCCGTTCGTGCAGCAGGCCATCACCGGCGGCCAGGCGGAGATCTCCGGCAGCTTCACCCAGCAGGACGCCCAGAGCCTCGCCAACATGCTGTCGTACGGCGCTCTGCCGCTCTCCTTCCAGGAGCAGTCCGTCACCACCGTCACCGCCGCGCTCGGCGGTGACCAGCTGCACGCCGGTCTGCTGGCCGGCGCGATCGGCCTCGCCCTGGTCGTGATCTACCTGGTGGTCTACTACCGCGGCCTCTCGGTCGTCGCGATGGCCTCGCTGCTGGTCTCGGCGATCCTCACCTACGTGATCATGTCGCTGCTCGGCCCGGCCATCCACTTCGCGCTGAACCTGCCGGCCGTCTGCGGTGCCATCGTCGCCATCGGTATCACCGCGGACTCGTTCATCGTGTACTTCGAGCGCATCCGGGACGAGATCCGCGAGGGCCGCTCGCTGCGCCCCGCCGTCGAGCGGGCGTGGCCGCGCGCCCGGCGCACCATCCTGGTCTCGGACTTCGTGTCGTTCCTCGCCGCCGCCGTCCTGTTCATCGTGACCGTCGGCAAGGTCCAGGGCTTCGCGTTCACGCTCGGCCTGACCACCGTGCTCGACGTCGTCGTCGTCTTCTTCTTCACCAAGCCGCTGATGACACTGCTCGCCCGCCGCAAGTTCTTCGCGAGCGGCCACAAGTGGTCCGGCCTCGACCCGAAGGGCCTCGGTGCCAAGCCGCCGCTGCGCCGTACCCGCCGTCCCGCCGGCCCCGCCGCCGGCTCCGTCGACCCGAAGGAGGCCTGAGCCATGTCGAAACTCGGCAACCTCGGCGCTCGACTGCACCGCGGCGAGATCTCGTACGACTTCGTCGGAAAGCGCAAGATCTGGTACGGCATCTCCATCCTGATCACCATCACGGCCATCGTCGGCCTGGCGGTGCGCGGCCTGAACATGGGCATCGAGTTCAAGGGCGGCGCGGTCTTCACCACGCCGACCAAGATGAGCACCTCGGTGACCCAGGCGGAGACCTACGCCAAGGACGCCTCCGGCCATGACGCGATCGTGCAGAAGCTGGGCAACGGCAGCCTGCGCATCCAGATCGCCGGCATCGACACCGGCAAGTCCGACCAGATCAAGCAGACCCTGGCCAAGGACCTGAACCTCAACCCGGAGAATCTCGCTGCCGACCTGGTCGGCCCGAGCTGGGGCCAGCAGATCGCCAACAAGGCCTGGGAAGGCCTCGGCATCTTCATGGTTCTCGTCGTGATCTACCTGGCGATCGCCTTCGAGTGGCGCATGGCCGTCGCCGCGCTGGTCGCGCTGATCCACGACATCACCATCACCACCGGTATCTACGCCCTCGTCGGCTTCGAGGTCACGCCCGGTACGGTCATCGGTCTGCTGACGATCCTCGGTTACTCGCTCTACGACACGGTCGTCGTCTTCGACAGCCTCAAGGAGCAGACGAAGGACATCACCAAGCAGACCCGCTGGACCTACAGCGACATCGCCAACCGGTCGATCAACGGCACCCTGGTCCGCTCCATCAACACCACGGTCGTCGCCCTGCTGCCGGTCGCCGGTCTGCTGTTCATCGGTGGCGGCTTCCTCGGCGCCGGCACGCTGAACGACATCTCGCTGTCGCTGTTCGTCGGTCTCGCGGCCGGTGCGTACTCCTCGATCTTCATCGCCACGCCGCTCGTCGCCGACCTCAAGGAGCGCGAGCCGGCGATGAAGGCCCTCACCAAGCGGGTCCTGGCCAAGCGTGCCCAGGCCGCCGTCGAGGAGGACCTCGGCGCGGACCGCGCCGACACCGACGACGCCGATGCGGCGCCCGCCGTCGTGGGCCCCCGTAACCAGCCCGCGTCCCGTGGCCGGGGCCGTGGCCGACCGTCCGGGAAGCGCCGATGACCGAGATCAGGGAACTGCTGCTCAGCCGCATCCGGGACGTCGCCGACTACCCGGAGCCGGGCGTGATGTTCAAGGACATCACCCCGCTCCTGGCGGACCCGGCCGCGTTCACGGCGCTCACCGACGCGCTGGCCGAGATCGCCGCGAACACCGGCGCCACGAAGATCGTCGGCCTGGAGGCCCGGGGCTTCATCCTGGGCGCCCCGGTCGCCGTCCGCGCGGGCCTCGGCTTCATCCCGGTCCGCAAGGCGGGCAAGCTCCCCGGAGCGACGCTGCGCCAGGCGTACGACCTGGAGTACGGCTCGGCCGAGATCGAGGTGCACGCGGAGGACCTGACCTCCGGTGACCGGGTGCTGATCGTGGACGACGTCCTCGCCACGGGTGGTACGGCCGAGGCCGCGATCCAGCTGATCCAGCGGGCCGGTGCCGAGGTCTCCGGGCTGGCGGTGCTGATGGAACTGGGCTTCCTGGGCGGCCGGGTCAGGCTGGAGCCGGCGCTGGGCGGGTCCCCGCTGGAGGCACTGCTTCAGGTCTGAGCGCCCTGAGCGGACTGCTGCACAAAGCGGCCTCGGCTTCGCCGCAGGCCGCTTTGTGCTTCTGCCCGCCCCACCCGCGCGGCTCTCGTCGCCGGGTGCGGGTGGTCCCCACGGGGTCGCACTCGCCACCCGTGGCCGCGGACACATGGCCACGGGCACATGGCCGACCAGTGGCCCGAACCCGGCCCGAATCCGGCCCCGGACAACCCCCGTCAGGACAGCCATCGCGGGCCACCCCGTCCCAGACACCCCCGGCGGGCCGAAAACCTGCCGCCACCAGCCCCCCGACAGCCACCGACGACGAAGACGCCACAGGTCCGGCCGCCAGCAGGCCCCTGCCCCCCGGTGGCCCGTCCTCGGCGATGGCGTTCGGCGCCGGGGTTCCGGTGTCCGGTGGTGGCGAGCTGGACGGTTCGGCCGCTGCCAGGCCCGTGCGCCCGGCAGCCGTCGACGGCGATGACGCTCGGCCTCGGGGTTCCGGTGTCCGGTGGTGGCGAGCTGCGCGGTTCGGGCGCTGCCAGGCCCGTGTTCCCGGTGGGCCGTCGTCGGGCTTTCGCGCCATCCGTCTCCCGCAGCCGCCGCTGGCGATGGCGCTCCACCACCCGCACGAGGCCATCGCCGGGACACCCCCCGCACGCCCCGCGAACACCCGGAATCCACCTTCCGGAATCCAGCGCCGACCCCCTGCGTTGCAGAGGTGGACGGTCCTCACTTCCGGCTGAAGGCGATGACCAGCCGCAGGATCGCTACCATGGGGTCTCCGGAGCCTGACCGGGGGACCCGGATCGCGCACGAGGAGTCCTCTTGCCAGACGAGGCCCAGCACCTGACCGCCGCAAAGCCCGAGTCCGCCTCGGCCGCCACGGCGAAGCCCGCGCCGCACGTGTCCAACGCGAAGAACGACACCCGCGGGCCGATCGAGCACGCCCAGTCCGCGCCCGTCGAGAAGGCTGCCGAGGCCTCACGTCCCAAGCCCGCCCCGCCCGAGCGCCCGGCCCAGCCGCCCGTGGTGCGCCCGCCCGTCGTCCAGCCCGGCCGCACCGGCTCCTCCAACCGCGTCCGCGCCCGCCTGGCCCGCCTCGGTGTGCAGCGCGCGAACCCCTACAACCCGGTTCTCGAACCGCTGCTGCGGATAGTGCGCAGCAACGATCCGAAGATCGAGAACTCGACTCTGCGGCAGATCGAGCGCGCCTATCAGGTCGCCGAGCGCTGGCACCGCGGCCAGAAGCGCAAGAGCGGCGACCCGTACATCACGCACCCGCTCGCCGTGACCACCATCCTCGCCGAGCTGGGCATGGACCCGGCCACGCTCATGGCGGGGCTGCTGCACGACACCGTCGAGGACACCGAGTACGGCCTCGACCAGCTGCGCCGCGACTTCGGCGACACGGTCGCCCTGCTCGTCGACGGCGTCACCAAGCTGGACAAGGTCAAGTTCGGCGAGGCCGCGCAGGCCGAGACCGTGCGCAAGATGGTCGTGGCGATGGCCAAGGACCCGCGCGTCCTGGTCATCAAGCTCGCCGACCGCCTGCACAACATGCGCACCATGCGCTACCTCAAGCGCGAGAAGCAGGAGAAGAAGGCGCGCGAGACGCTCGAGATCTACGCGCCGCTCGCCCATCGCCTCGGCATGAACACCATCAAGTGGGAGCTGGAGGACCTCGCGTTCGCGATCCTCTACCCCAAGATGTACGACGAGATCGTACGGCTGGTGGCCGAAAGGGCGCCGAAGCGTGACGAGTACCTGGCCATAGTGACCGACGAGGTCCAGGCCGATCTGCGCGCCGCCCGCATCAAGGCGACCGTCACCGGCCGCCCGAAGCACTACTACAGCGTCTACCAGAAGATGATCGTGCGGGGTCGCGACTTCGCCGAGATCTACGACCTGGTGGGGATTCGTGTCCTTGTCGACACGGTCCGCGACTGTTACGCCGCCCTCGGCACCGTGCACGCGCGATGGAACCCGGTCCCCGGCCGGTTCAAGGACTACATCGCGATGCCCAAGTTCAACATGTACCAGTCGCTGCACACGACGGTCATCGGCCCCAACGGCAAGCCGGTCGAGCTGCAGATCCGCACCTTCGACATGCACCGCCGCGCCGAGTACGGCATCGCCGCGCACTGGAAGTACAAGCAGGAGGCCGTCGCCGGCGCCTCCAAGGTGCGTACGGACGTGCCCAAGGCCTCCGGCAAGGACAAGGACGCCATCAACGACATGGCGTGGCTGCGGCAGCTGCTGGACTGGCAGAAGGAGACCGAGGACCCGGGCGAGTTCCTGGAGTCCCTGCGCTTCGACCTCTCCCGCAACGAGGTCTTCGTCTTCACCCCCAAGGGCGATGTCATCGCCCTGCCCGCCGGCGCCACCCCCGTCGACTTCGCGTATGCCGTCCACACCGAGGTCGGCCACCGCACCATAGGAGCCAGGGTCAACGGCAGGCTCGTGCCGCTCGAATCCACCCTGGACAACGGCGACTTGGTGGAGGTCTTCACCTCCAAGGCACCCGGCGCCGGACCGTCCCGCGACTGGCTCGGCTTCGTCAAGTCCCCGCGCGCCCGCAACAAGATCCGGGCCTGGTTCTCCAAGGAGCGCCGGGACGAGGCGATCGAGCAGGGCAAGGACGCGATCGTACGGGCGATGCGCAAGCAGAACCTGCCGATCCAGCGCATCCTCACCGGTGACTCCCTCGTCACGCTCGCCCACGAGATGCGCTACTCGGACATCTCCGCGCTGTACGCGGCGATCGGCGAGGGGCATGTCTCCGCGCAGAACATCGTGCAGAAGCTCGTCCAGGCCCTCGGCGGCGAGGAAGCCGCCACCGAGGAGATCGACGAGGCGGTCCCGCCGTCCCGCAGCCGCGGCCGCAAGCGCCGTTCCAGCGCCGACCCGGGTGTGGTGGTCAAGGGCGTCGACGACGTGTGGGTCAAGCTGGCCCGCTGCTGCACGCCCGTACCGGGCGACCCGATCATCGGGTTCGTCACGCGCGGCAGCGGCGTATCGGTTCACCGCAGCGACTGCCTGAACGTGGAGTCGCTGTCCCGTGAGCCCGAGCGGATCCTCGACGTCGAGTGGGCACCGACCCAGTCCTCGGTCTTCCTGGTAGCCATCCAGGTCGAGGCGCTGGACCGCTCCCGCCTGCTGTCCGACGTCACCCGCGTCCTGTCCGACCAGCACGTCAACATCCTCTCGGCGGCCGTCCAGACCTCCCGAGACCGCGTGGCCACCTCCCGGTTCACCTTCGAGATGGGCGACCCGAAGCACCTCGGCCACGTCCTGAAGGCCGTACGCGGCGTGGAGGGCGTGTACGACGTCTACCGCGTCACCTCCGGGCGGAGCCGCTCGTAAGGCCGTACGCCGCACAAGAAAGGGCCCCGTACGCGCGTACGGGGCCCTTTCACACAACCAGCGGGGGACTTAGCCGCCGAACTCCTGCAGGCCCTTCAGCGCCTGGTCCAGGAGCGCCTGGCGGCCCTCCAGCTCGCGCTCGAGCTTGTCGGCCTTGGAGGCGTTGCCCTGGGTGCGGGCCTGGTCGATCTGCGCCTTCAGCTTGTCCACGGCGGCCTGCAGCTGACCGGTCAGACCCTCGGCACGCGCGCGTGCCTCCGGGTTCGTCCGGCGCCACTCGGCCTCCTCGGCCTCCTGGATCGCCCGCTCGACCGCGTGCATCCGGCCCTCGACCTTGGGACGCGCGTCCCGCGGGACGTGGCCGATGGCCTCCCAGCGCTCGTTGATCGAGCGGAAGGCGGCCCGCGCGGACTTCAGGTCGCCGATCGGCAGGAGCTTCTCGGCCTCCCCGGCCAGCTCCTCCTTCAGCTTCAGGTTCTCGGTCTGCTCCGCGTCCCGCTCGGCGAACACCGAGCTGCGAGCGGCGAAGAACACGTCCTGGGCGCCCCGGAAGCGGTTCCAGAGGTCGTCCTCGTGCTCGCGCTGGGCGCGGCCCGCGGCCTTCCACTGCGCCATCAGCTCGCGGTAGCGGGCCGCCGTCGGACCCCAGTCCGTCGAACCGGACAGCGCCTCGGCCTCCGCGACCAGCCGCTCCTTGGTCCGGCGGGCCTCCTCGCGCTGCGCGTCCAGCTGCGCGAAGTGCGCCTTGCGCCGCTTGGAGAACGCCGACCGGGCGTGCGAGAAGCGGTGCCACAGCTCGTCGTCCGACTTGCGGTCCAGGCGCGGCAGCCCCTTCCAGGTGTCCACCAGCGCCCGCAGCCGCTCACCGGCCGCCCGCCACTGGTCGGACTGCGCCAGCTGTTCCGCCTCGGTGACCAGGTCCTCCTTGGCCTTGCGGGCCTCGTCGGACTGCTTGGCCCGCTGCTGCTTGCGCTCCTCGCGGCGCGCCTCGACGGTCTCCACCAGCTTGTCCAGCCGCTTGCGGAGGGCGTCCAGGTCCCCGACCGCGTGGTGCGCGTCCACCTGCTCCCGCAGGTGGTCGATCGCGGCCATGGCGTCCTTCGCCGACAGGTCGGTGGTCTGCACTCGCTTCTCGAGGAGGCCGATCTCGACAACCAGGCCCTCGTACTTGCGTTCGAAGTAGGCAAGCGCCTCCTCAGGGGAGCCGGCCGCCCAGGATCCGACGACCTGCTCGCCGTCGGCCGTACGCACGTACACGGTCCCCGTCTCGTCGACGCGGCCCCACGGGTCGCTGCTCACAGCGCCTCCTCCACATGATGCCCGCGGGGAGCCTCGGCGCCCCCGGCATCGTCCACAGTTTCGTCACGGCCAACATAGGCGACCAGCGGGTTACCTGTCCGCATCCAGCGCGACCGAAATTCCGCAGTTGGCCGTCTCGGGCTTCAGGCCGTCGTCAGGACTTCGTCACCGTCGCCTTGTTGATCACCACGGTCGCGTTGGGAGCGGTGTTGCCCGAAGTCGGATCGGGCGCCTGGGCACCCGCGGCGGCGATCTTCTTCAGCACCTTCATGCCCGCGTCCGACACCGTGCCGAACGGCGTGTAGCTGGGCGGCAGCGGGCTGTCCTTGTAGACCAGGAAGAACTGGCTGCCGCCGGTGTGCTTCTGACCGGTGTTGGCCATCGCCACCGTGCCCGCCGGGTACGTGTTGCCCTTCAGGCTCTTGTCCTTCAGGTTCTCGTCCGGGAGCGTGTAGCCCGGCCCGCCCATGCCGGTGCCCTGCGGGTCGCCGCACTGGAGCACATAGATACCGGTCGTGGTCAGACGGTGGCACTTGGTGTGGTCGAAGTAGCCCTGGCCCGCCAGGAAATCGAACGAGTTCACCGTGTGCGGTGCCGCCGCCGTCTTCAGCGCGATGTCGATGTCACCGCACGTCGTGGCGAGCTTCATCGAGTACGTCGCCGACGCGTCGATCGTCATCGCCGGCTCCTTCTTCCAGCTCAGCTTCTTCGCCGAGCCGGCCGCCGGCTTCGCGCACGGGTCCGGGGCCTTGCTGGTCGGGGTCGCGCTGGGCGTGACGTCCGCGGCGGTGTTGGTCTTCTTGTCGTCGTTCTTCAGCACCCCGGTCGTGTACAGCGCGACACTCCCGATCACGACCACGCCCAGTACGGATGCGATCACGGAGTTGCGCACGGCGGCCTTGCGGCGCGCCTGGGTACGCCGCTGCTGCTGCCGCAAGAACTTCTCCCGGGCGAGCTGACGCCGCCGCTGCTCCTGGCTGACCACCGGGTTATCTCCTCATGCGTGTCGATGCGTGTCGATGCGTGTCGTGCTGCCGACCGGTTACGCGTGCGTGCTCGTGAGCCGACCACTGCGTGTAGCCCCGTACCGTATATGGGTTCGCTGAGGAAACGGCAGCGCCGGTAGGCTCTGGACCACAGCTTGTGGCCACCCGTATCGACACAACGAAGGACGATCGTGCTCATTGCCGGGTTCCCCGCCGGGGCCTGGGGGACGAACTGTTATCTCGTCGCCCCCGCCGCCGGTGAGGAGTGCGTGATCATCGACCCCGGCCACCAGGCCGCCGAAGGCGTCGAGGAAGCACTGAAGAAGCATCGGCTCAAGCCCGTCGCCGTCGTCCTCACCCACGGGCACATCGATCACGTGGCCTCGGTCGTCCCGGTCTGCGGCGCGCACGACGTGCCGGCCTGGATCCACCCCGAGGACCGGTACATGATGAGCGACCCCGAGAAGGCGCTCGGCCGGTCCATCGGAATGCCCCTGCTGGGCGAGCTGACCGTGGGGGAGCCGGACGACGTCCGCGAGCTGACCAACGGCAGCACCCTCGAACTGGCCGGCCTGGAGTTCTCCGTCGCGCACGCGCCGGGCCATACCAAGGGGTCGGTGACCTTCCGGATGCCCGAGACCGCCGACATCCCGTCGGTGTTCTTCTCCGGGGATCTGCTGTTCGCCGGCTCCATCGGACGCACCGACCTGCCGGGCGGATCCATGGAGGACATGCTCGAGTCGCTGGCCCGCGTGTGCCTGCCGCTCGACGACTCCACCGTGGTGCTGTCCGGCCACGGCCCCCAGACGACCATCGGCCAGGAACGCGCCACCAACCCCTATCTGCGGCAGGTGACGGCCGGCCTGGGAGCGGACCTCGACGCTCCCCGACGAGGAATGTGACGAGAATTCAGTGAGCACTTTCAAGGCCCCCAAGGGCACGTACGACCTGCTGCCCCCGGACAGCGCGAAGTACCTGGCCGTCCGCGAGGCGATCGCCGCGCCCCTCAGGAACTCCGGCTACGGCTACATCGAGACGCCCGGTTTCGAGAATGTGGAGCTGTTCGCGCGCGGCGTCGGTGAGTCCACCGACATCGTGACGAAGGAGATGTACGTCTTCGAGACGAAGGGCGGCGACAGGCTGGCCCTGCGCCCGGAGACGACCGCCCCGGTGCTGCGCGCGGTCCTGGAGGCCAACCTGCACAAGACGGGCAACCTCCCGGTGAAGGTCTGGTACTCGGGCTCGCAGTACCGCTACGAGCGCCCGCAGAAGGGCCGTTACCGTCACTTCTCCCAGGTCGGCGCCGAGGCGATCGGCGCGGAGGACCCGGCGCTGGACGCCGAGCTGATCATCCTGGCCGACCAGGCGTACCGCTCGCTGGGTCTGCGCAACTTCCGGATCCTGCTGAACAGCCTCGGCGACAAGGAGTGCCGTCCGGTGTACCGGGCCGCGCTGCAGGAGTTCATGCGCGGCCTCGACCTGGACGAGGACACCCGCCGGCGCGTCGACATCAACCCGCTGCGGGTCCTCGACGACAAGCGCGAGTCGGTGCAGAAGCAGCTGACCGGCGTCCCGCTGCTGCGCGACTACCTGTGCGACGGCTGCAAGGCGTACCACGAGGAGGTCCGCGAGCTGATCACCGAGGCGGGCGTGTCCTTCGAGGACGACCCGAAGCTGGTGCGCGGCCTGGACTACTACACCCGCACCACCTTCGAGTTCGTGCACGACGGCCTGGGCTCGCAGTCGGCGGTGGGCGGCGGCGGCCGCTACGACGGACTGTCCGAGATGATCGGCGGCCCCGCGCTGCCGTCGGTCGGCTGGGCCCTCGGCGTCGACCGCACGGTCCTCGCCCTGGAGGCGGAGGGCGTCGAGCTGGACCTCCCGTCCACGACCTCGGTCTACGCCGTCCCGCTCGGCGAGGAGGCCCGCCGGATCCTCTTCGCGAAGATCACCGAACTGCGCAAGGTCGGCATCTCGGCGGACTTCTCCTACGGCGGCAAGGGCCTGAAGGGCGCCATGAAGAACGCCAACCGCAGCGGCGCCCGCTACGCGGTCGTGGCCGGCGAGCGTGACCTCGCCGAGGGCGTCGTCCAGCTGAAGGACATGGAGTCCGGCGAGCAGACGGCGATCGGCGTGAACGAGATCGTGGCGGAACTGGAGTCCCGGCTCGGCTGAGTCGAGCGGCGATCATGAGGGCGCCGGGCCTTCCCGGCGCCCTCTATCCAGTCGGAGTACCGAGGTCTCCCGCTCCGGCAGGCGGGGGCGTTCCGGTTCGGCGCGGAGCCGGTCGATCAGGCGGGCCGCCACCGAGGGGGCCAGTACGGTCCCGCCGCGTGCGGCCGCCCGTACCGCGTCCGCCGGTTCCCGCCGGAGCGGGAACGTGAGCAGATGGCCCGCGGCGCCGGCCTCCACCGCGCGCAGGATGTCCCGGTCCGTGTCGTACGTCGTCAGGACGATCACGGCGGGGCAGCCCGGCGCGGTCATCCGCACGATCGAGTCCACGCCCGAGCCGCCCGGCATGCGCAGGCCCATCAGCACGATGTCCGGGTGCAGTTCGGCCGCCGGCGCCTCCGCCTGCGGTCCGCCGGCCGCGTCGCCGACCACCTCCAGGCCCGGCTCGGCGCTCAGCATGGCGCGCCGCGCGGCGTCGGCGTGGCCGAGGTGTACCTCGACCCGTGTCGAACTCGTCCAGGAGCAGCACTTCGGGGTCGCCGATCGCCCCGGGTGCCACGTCGAGGCGGCGCCACGCGGGCAGTAGCGGGCGAAGTGCCGGACCGTCTCGCCCACCGTCAACTCCGCGGGCGCCGATTCGTCCTGCCGGACGATTCCGACACGCGATCTCCACGCGCACGTGCCCGTCGCCGGGTCCGCGCCGAGGACCGGCACCTCGCCCCGTCCCGGTCCCGGTCGCCCTGAAGGATCTCCACCGTGGTGCTCTTGCCGGTGCCGTTGGGCCCGAGCAGGCCGAACACCTCACCGTGCCGGATGCCGAGATCGAGCCCGTCCACCGCGGTCACGCCCCCGTACCGCTTGCGCAGCCCCCGGACGTCCATCGCGAGTTCGTTCGCGTGTGCTGTCATGCCCTCGATCGTCGGCCGAAACCGAACGATCCGTGACCACGGTGCGTACCTCCTTATGTCCTCCGAACGGTGGACCCACGCGCGCGTGCGGCACAATGAGCCGTGCCCGAAGATGGTCCAACTCTCAAGTGACGGAATCGGCGTGATGAGCAAGACGACAGTCAACGACGTCTCCACGGAGTCGGGTCCCGAGCGTGCCGCCGACGCCCCGCGCACGGAGGGCGGCAGCCGTGCCTTCGCCCTGCTGCTGGTGATCACGGGCGCAGCCGGCCTGCTGGCCGCCTGGGTCATCACGCTCGACAAGTTCAAGATCCTCGAGGCCAAGGTCGCGGGCAAGACCTTCACGCCCGGCTGCAGCGTGAACCCGGTCGTCTCCTGCGGCAGCGTCATGGAGAGCAAGCAGGCGGCGGTCTTCGGCTTCCCGAACCCCATGCTCGGCCTGGTCTGCTACGGCATCGTCATCTGCGTCGGCATGAGCCTGCTGACCCGCGCCCGCTTCCCGCGCTGGTACTGGCTGACCTTCAACTTCGGCACGCTCTTCGGCGTCTGCTTCGTCACCTGGCTGCAGTTCGAGTCCCTGTACCGGATCAACGCGCTGTGCCTGTGGTGCTCGCTGGCCTGGGTCGCCACGATCACCATGTTCTGGTACGTGACCTCGTTCAACGTCCGCAACGACTTCCTGCCGGCCCCGCGCTGGCTGAAGTCCTTCCTCGGCGAATTCACCTGGGTGGTGCCGGTCACGCACTGCGGCATCATCGCCATGCTGATCCTGACCCGCTGGGGCAGCCAGCTCTGGGCCTGAGCCCCGGCCCGGCCGCATTGTCAGTGCGGTGATTTAGGGTTCTGGACGTGGAACCCGACCTGTTCACCGCCGCAGCAGAAGAACGCCAGGAGAAGGACCCGGCAGCCAGCCCCCTGGCGGTTCGGATGCGCCCGCGCAGCCTCGACGAGGTCGTGGGCCAGCAGCATCTGCTGGGGCCCGGCTCCCCGCTGCGCCGGCTGGTCGGCGAGGGCTCCGGCGGCCCGGCCGGACCGTCCTCGGTGATCCTCTGGGGCCCGCCCGGCACCGGCAAGACCACCCTGGCGTACGTCGTCTCCAAGGCGACGAACAAGCGGTTCGTGGAGCTGTCCGCGATCACCGCGGGCGTCAAGGAGGTGCGCGCGGTCATCGACGGCGCCCGCCGCGCCACCGGCGGCTTCGGCAAGGAGACCGTCCTCTTCCTGGACGAGATCCACCGCTTCAGCAAGGCCCAGCAGGACTCCCTGCTCCCGGCGGTCGAGAACCGCTGGGTGACCCTGATCGCGGCCACCACCGAGAACCCGTACTTCTCGGTGATCTCGCCCCTGCTGTCCCGTTCGCTCCTGCTCACCCTCGAACCGCTCACCGACGACGACATCCGCGGCCTGCTGGAGCGCGCCCTGACCGACGAGCGCGGCCTGAAGGGCGCCGTCGGCCTCCCCGAGGACACCGAGGAGCACCTGCTGCGCATCGCCGGCGGCGACGCCCGCCGGGCCCTGACCGCCCTGGAGGCCGCCGCCGGAGCCGCCCTCGACAAGGGCGAGAGCGAGATCGGCCTGGAGACGCTGGAGCAGACGGTCGACCGGGCGGCGGTGAAGTACGACCGCGACGGCGACCAGCACTACGACGTCGCCAGCGCCCTCATCAAGTCCATCCGCGGCTCCGACGTCGACGCCGCCCTGCACTACCTGGCCCGCATGATCGAGGCCGGCGAGGACCCCCGGTTCATCGCCCGCCGCCTGATGATCTCCGCCAGCGAGGACATCGGCCTGGCCGACCCGGGCGCCCTGCCCCTCGCCGTCGCCGCCGCCCAGGCCGTCGCGATGATCGGCTTCCCCGAGGCCGCCCTCACCCTCAGCCACGCCACCATCGCCCTCGCGCTCGCCCCCAAGTCCAACTCGGCGACCACGGCGATCGGCGCCGCCATGGAAGACGTACGCAAGGGCCTGGCCGGCCCGGTCCCGCCGCACCTGCGCGACGGGCACTACAAGGGCGCCGCCAAGCTCGGCCACGCCCAGGGCTATGTGTACCCGCACGACCTGCCCGAGGGCATCGCCCAGCAGCAGTACGCCCCGGACGCCCTGAAGGACCGCGAGTACTACACCCCGGGCCGGCACGGCGCCGAGGCGCGGTACGCGGACGCGGTGGAGTGGACCCGCAAGCACCTCGGTCGCAGGCGGTCGTGAGCGCCCTGTAGACTTGCCCGAAGTGCTGAGTTCCGTGCAGTCAGAGCGGGACACCCAGCCGGAACCCCACGGCCGCGAGGACGCGAGGTTCCAGGAGCGTCGCGCACCGTCGAAGGTGTCGCGGGCAGCCCACCACCACCCGGAACTCCGGGACGGTCGGTGGGCCACTCGCGTGCTGCACGTATGTGCCCAGACCAGGGAAGCGGCTGCCCGGCAGGTCCCGTGAGGGCCCGGCGGGTTTTCCCGGCTGCGGATGCGACCTCCCTAACCCTGACGAGCCGAGAACTACGAAAGAGATTGAGACAGTGGCGAACCAGTCCCGCCCCAAGGTCAAGAAGTCGCGTGCCCTCGGTATCGCGCTGACCCCGAAGGCCGTCAAGTACTTCGAGGCCCGCCCCTACCCGCCGGGTGAGCACGGCCGCGGCCGCAAGCAGAACTCGGACTACAAGGTCCGTCTGCTCGAGAAGCAGCGCCTGCGCGCGCAGTACGACGTGTCCGAGCGTCAGCTCGTCCGCGCGTACGAGCGTGCCTCCAAGGTCCAGGGCAAGACCGGCGAGGCCCTGATCATCGAGCTCGAGCGCCGTCTCGACGCCCTGGTCCTGCGTTCGGGCATCGCCCGCACCATCTACCAGGCCCGTCAGATGGTCGTCCACGGCCACATCCAGGTCAACGGCCAGAAGGTCGACAAGCCGTCCTTCCGCGTCCGCCCGGACGACGTCGTGCAGGTCCGCGACCGCTCCAAGGACAAGACGCTCTTCACGATCGCCCGCGAGGGTGGCTTCGCCCCCGAGGGTGAGACCCCGCGCTACCTGCAGGTGAACCTCAAGGCCCTGGCGTTCCGCCTGGACCGCGAGCCGAACCGCAAGGAGATCCCGGTGATCTGCGACGAGCAGCTCGTCGTCGAGTACTACGCCCGCTGACCCCAGCCCCGGCGCAGCACCTCAGCCCGCCGTCTCCCCGCCCGGCCCTGCCGGACGGGCGAGGCGGCGGGTCTTTGATTTCCGGTCGTCGTTTCCGGCCGTCGTTTCCGGTCGTCCGGACATCGCGGGCCGCAGGGGGCAGGTCGCGCCACGCCGCGCAGCCGTATGCCGATACGGCCCACGCCCCTACGGCGCGCGTGAACCCCGCGCGGAGTCGGCGGCGCGCTCGGTCGCCTCAGCGCGGTTCGCGCCTCCGCCGCCCCGGGACACCGGTCCCCGCGGAGTCGGCAGCGCGCCCAGCGGACGTACCGCATGCCGCCCCAGCGCCCGGTGCACCGCCGCCTCCCGGTCCAGCCGGCCCCCCTCCCGCACCCGCTCCTCGTACCCGGCGTCCCCCAGGGCCTGCCGGGCGAGCGCCTCGCAGCGCTCGTGCGGGGCGTTGTAGTACGCCGAGCCGAACAGGGGCAGCCCCACGGAGGGCCACATCCGGGCCGCCGCCCCCTGCAGGAGCGCCGCCTCGGCCGGCTCGCCCCCGGCCGCCGTCACCAGCGCCAGCAGCTCCATCACCAGCACCGAACCCAGCAGGTCGTGGAAGGCGTGGGCGTTGCGCAGACAGTCCTCCAGCAGCTCCCGCGCGCTGTCCAGGGCGCCCTCCTGCCAGGCCGCGTACGCCAGCACGTACAGCGCGTAACTGCGGGCCCAGCGCTCCCCGTGGTCCTCGCACACCCGGCGTACGTCCTCGCACAGCCGTACCGCGTCCGGCAGGTCCCCCTGGAAGGCCCGCGCCATCGCCAGCTCCACCTGGCCCATCAGCACATTGCTGTTGAGCTCGCCGATCTCCTGATAGCGGTCCAGCGCCGACCGCAGCAGCGTTTCTGCACGGGCCATGTCATCGGTGACCAGCGCCAGACAACCGGTGCGGTGCTCGGCGTACGCCGCCGCCGTCGGATCCGCGACCCGCTCGGCCTGCTCCCGGCACTCCCGCAGCGCCTTCAGCGCCGGCACGGTGTCGCCCTGCAGGATCGCCACATAGCCGAGCACCCACAGCGCCTTCAGCCGCGACTGGTCGTACTCCGACTCCAGCTCCACGCTGCGCGCCAGCCAGCGGCGGCCCTCCGCGAGCCGCCCGCAGCCGACCCAGCAGAACCACAGCGAGCCCGCGAGGTACTGGCCGAGATGCGCCTCCTCCGGCTCCGTCAGACAGAACTCCAGTGCCGCCCGCAGATTGGGCAGCTCCGCCTCGACCCGTGCGGCGACCTCGCCCTGCCGGGGCGAGAACCAGTCCAGCTCGCACCAGGTCGCCAGGCCCAGGTACCAGTCCCGGTGCCGTCTGCGCAGCCGGCCCGCGTCCCCGGTCCCCTCCAGCCACTCGGCGCCGTAGTCCCGGACCGTGTCCAGCATCCGGTAGCGGAGGCCGGCCGGGCTCTCCTCGCGGGTCACGACCGACTGGGCCAACAGCTCTGACAGCACGTCCAGGACGTCCTCGGCGGGCAGCCCGTCCCCACTGCACACATACTCGGCCGCCTCCAGGTCGAAGGTCTGCGCGAACACCGAAAGCCGCGCCCACAACAGCCGCTCGGCGGGCGTGCACAGCTCATGGCTCCAGCCGATCGCCGTGCGCAGCGTCTGGTGGCGGGCCGGAGGGCCGCCGGGGACCGGGCGCGGAGCACCCTCCCAGCCGCTCGCCGCCAGCAGCCGGAACCGGCCGTCCAGCCGCCGCAGCAGCTGCCCCGGGGACAGCGCCCGTAGCCGCCCGGCCGCCAGCTCCAGCGCCAGCGGGATCCCCTCCAGCCGCCGGCACAGCTCGCGCACCTCGGGCCCGTCGGACACCTCCAGGCCCTGCTCCCGGGCCCGGTCGGCGAACAGCTCCACCGCCTCGTCCTCGCCGAGCGGCGCCAGCGGGAACAGCCGCTCGCCCGCCAGCCCCAGCGGACGCCGGCCCACCGCCAGCACCCGCAGCTCCGGCAGTTTCCGCAGCAGCTCCGCCGTCAACTCCGCACAGGCGTCCACCAGATGCTCGAAGCCGTCCAGCACCAGCAGGGCCGGACGGCCGGCGAGATGCTCCAGGAGGGTCTGCCGGGGCGGCCGGGCGGTGTGATCGGTCAGCCCCAGCGCCTCCGCCACCGCGTACTCGACGAACTGCGGATCGTGCACCGGCGCCAGCTCCACCCGCCCGGTCCCGGACTCCCACCCGGCGGCGACCCGCGCGGCCAGCCGGGACTTGCCGACACCGCCGACCCCGGTCACGGTCACCAGCCGGGCCCCGCCGAGCGCGTCCGTCAGCTCGGCGAGTTCGGCCGAGCGCCCGACGAACGTGGTCAGCTCCAGGGGCGGATCACCGTCGGAGAAGGGATCTGGGCGCTGAGAACCTCGCATGGGACACGGAGCGTACTGAAGCGTGTTCACTGCGTACAATCGCTTCCCGCAACTCCGTCCGCGCCGCCCGGTAATCCGGTACGGAGCCGTGGCCGCGGCGCGATAGGCTCGGACACGACTTTTCGATGGTGAGGCACGTTTCAGGGAGCGGGTGCGCACTGTGTCCGGTGGAGAGGTGGCCGGGATCCTGGTGGCCGTCTTCTGGGCGATCCTGGTCTCCTTCCTCGCGGTGGCACTCGCGAGGCTGGCCCAGACGCTCAAGGCGACCACCAAGCTGGTGTCGGACGTGACCGACCAGGCCGTCCCGCTGCTCGCCGACGCCTCCACCGCCGTGCGTTCCGCGCAGACCCAGATCGACCGCGTCGACGCGATCGCCTCCGACGTCCAGGAGGTCACCTCGAACGCCTCCGCGCTGTCCAGCACGGTCGCCTCCACCTTCGGCGGCCCGCTGGTCAAGGTCGCGGCGTTCGGCTACGGCGTCCGCCGGGCACTGGGCGGCCGCAAGGAGGACGTGCCCGCGAAGACGCCCCGGCGTACCGTGATCGTGGGCCGCACGGTCCCTGCCGCACGACGCAAGCGGAAGTAAGGACTGAGACCGAGCGATGTTCCGCCGTACGTTCTGGTTCACCACCGGTGTCGCCGCCGGTGTGTGGGCGACCACCAAGGTCAACCGCAAGCTCAGGCAGCTGACCCCGGAGAGCCTCGCCGCGACGGCGGCGAACAAGGCCCTGGAGACCGGTCACCGCCTGAAGGACCGCGCGGTGGGCTTCGCGCTCGACGTCCGCGACAACATGGCCCAGCGGGAGGCGGAGCTGGAGGAGGCCCTCGGGATCCACGAGAACCCCGAACTCCCCACACCGAGGCGGCAAGCCGCCATCGAGGCCAACCGCAGCAACGACAGCAGCACACCGACGTACATCGAAACGTCGTTTTCTTCGCAAGCGAAGCACTCGTACAACCGGAATGAGGACCACTGATGGAGTCGGCCGAGATTCGCCGCCGCTGGCTGAGCTTCTTCGAGGAGCGCGGGCACACCGTCGTCCCTTCGGCGTCGCTCATCGCGGACGACCCGACTCTGCTCCTCGTCCCCGCCGGCATGGTGCCCTTCAAGCCCTACTTCCTGGGCGAGGTCAAGCCCCCGTTCCCGCGCGCCACCAGCGTGCAGAAGTGCGTGCGCACGCCCGACATCGAAGAGGTCGGCAAGACCACGCGTCACGGCACGTTCTTCCAGATGTGCGGCAACTTCTCCTTCGGCGACTACTTCAAGGAAGGCGCCATCAAGTACGCCTGGGAGCTGCTCACCAGCCCCCAGGACAAGGGCGGTTACGGCCTCGACCCCGAGCGCCTGTGGATCACGGTCTACAAGGACGACGACGAGGCCGAGCAGATCTGGCACGAGGTCGTCGGCGTGCCCCAGGAGCGCATCCAGCGCCTGGGCATGAAGGACAACTTCTGGTCCATGGGCGTCCCCGGCCCGTGCGGCCCCTGCTCCGAGATCAACTACGACCGCGGCCCCGAGTTCGGCGTCGAGGGCGGCCCCGCCGTCAACGACGAGCGGTACGTGGAGATCTGGAACCTCGTCTTCATGCAGTACGAGCGCGGCGAGGGCATCGGCAAGGACAACTTCGAGATCCTCGGGGACCTGCCGAGCAAGAACATCGACACGGGCCTCGGCCTGGAGCGGCTCGCCATGATTCTGCAGGGCGTGCAGAACATGTACGAGATCGACACCTCCATGGCCGTGATCAACAAGGCCACCGAGCTGACCGGCGTCCGCTACGGCGACGCCCACGACTCGGACGTCTCCCTCCGCGTCGTCACCGACCACATGCGCACCGCCACCATGCTCATCGGCGACGGCGTCACCCCCGGCAACGAGGGCCGCGGCTACGTCCTGCGCCGCATCATGCGCCGCGCCATCCGCAACATGCGCCTGCTGGGCGCCACCGGTCCAGTCGTCAAGGACCTCCTCGACACCGTGATCCAGATGATGGGTCAGCAGTACCCCGAGCTGGTCACCGACCGCGAGCGCATCGAGAAGGTCGCCATCGCGGAGGAGAACGCCTTCCTCAAGACGCTGAAGGCCGGCACCAACATCCTCGACACCGCCGTCACCGAGACCAAGCAGGCCGGTGGCACGGTCCTGGCCGGCGACAAGGCCTTCCTGCTCCACGACACCTGGGGCTTCCCGATCGACCTCACCCTCGAGATGGCCGCCGAACAGGGCCTGAGCGTGGACGAGGAGGGCTTCCGCCGCCTGATGAAGGAGCAGCGGGAGCGCGCCAAGGCCGACGCCCAGGCCAAGAAGACCGGCCACGCCGACATGGGCGCCTACCGCGAGATCGCCGACACCGCCGGCGAGACCGACTTCATCGGTTACGCGGACACCGAGGGTGAGTCCACGATCGTCGGCATCCTCGTCGACGGCGTGTCCTCCCCGGCCGCCACCGAGGGCGACGAGGTCGAGATCGTCCTCGACCGCACCCCGTTCTACGCCGAGGGCGGCGGTCAGATCGGCGACACCGGCCGCATCAAGGCCGACTCCGGTGCCGTCATCGAGATCCGCGACTGCCAGAAGCCGGTCCCGGGTGTGTACGTCCACAAGGGCGTCGTCCAGGTCGGCGAGGTGACCGTCGGCGCCAAGGCCCACGCCTCGATCGACGCCCGCCGCCGCAAGGCCATCGCCCGCGCCCACTCGGCCACCCACCTGACCCACCAGGCCCTGCGCGACGCCCTCGGCCCGACGGCCGCCCAGGCCGGTTCCGAGAACCAGCCCGGCCGCTTCCGCTTCGACTTCGGCTCCCCGTCCGCCGTGCCGACGGCCGTGATGACCGACGTCGAGCAGAAGATCAACGAGGTGCTCGCCCGCGACCTCGACGTGCACGCCGAGATCATGGGCATCGACGAGGCCAAGAAGCAGGGCGCCATCGCCGAGTTCGGCGAGAAGTACGGCGAGCGGGTCCGTGTGGTGACCATCGGCGACTTCTCCAAGGAGCTGTGCGGCGGCACGCACGTGCACAACACCGCCCAGCTGGGCCTGGTGAAGCTGCTCGGCGAGTCCTCCATCGGCTCCGGCGTCCGTCGTATCGAGGCCCTGGTCGGCGTGGACGCCTACACCTTCCTCGCCCGCGAGCACACGGTCGTCAACCAGCTGACCGAGCTGCTCAAGGGCCGCCCGGAGGAGCTGCCCGAGAAGGTCTCCTCGATGCTCGGCAAGCTGAAGGACGCCGAGAAGGAGATCGAGAAGTTCCGCGCCGAGAAGGTGCTCCAGGCCGCCGCCGGTCTCGCCGAGTCCGCCAAGGACGTGCGCGGCGTGGCCGTCGTCACCGGCCAGGTCCCGGACGGCACCACGCCCGACGACCTGCGCAGGCTGGTCCTCGACGTGCGCGGCCGCATCCAGGGCGGACGTGCCGCGGTCGTGGCCCTCTTCACCGTCAGCAACGGCAAGCCGCTGACGGTCATCGCCACCAACGAGGCCGCCCGCGAGCGCGGCCTCAAGGCCGGTGACCTGGTCCGCACCGCCGCCAAGACCCTCGGCGGCGGCGGTGGCGGCAAGCCGGACGTGGCCCAGGGCGGCGGCCAGAACCCCGCCGCCGTCGGCGAGGCCGTCGACGCCGTCGAGCGTCTCGTCGCCGACACGGCCAAGTGACGGCGAGATCGACGGCGAAGAAGACGGCGACGTAAGGAAACGGTCGGAAATGCGCAGAGGACGTCGACTTGCGATCGACGTCGGGGACGCCCGGATCGGGGTCGCGTCGTGCGACCCCGATGGGATCCTCGCCACACCGGTGGAGACCGTCCCCGGCCGGGACATCCCCGCCGCCCACCGCCGGTTGCGTCAACTGGTGGAGGAGTACGAGCCGATCGAGGTCGTCGTCGGACTCCCTCGCTCCCTCAAGGGCGGCGAGGGACCGGCCGCCGTCAAGGTCCGCGCATTCGCCCAGGAGCTGGCCAAAGGCATCAAGCCGGTGCCGGTACGCCTGGTGGACGAGCGGATGACGACCGTGACGGCCACTCAGGGACTGCGCGCCTCCGGCGTGAAATCGAAGAAGGGCCGCGCGGTCATCGACCAGGCGGCCGCCGTCATCATCCTCCAGCAGGCCCTCGAATCCGAACGAGTGTCAGGTAAAGCACCCGGCGAGGGCGTCGAAGTGGTCATCTGATCGCGATACGGTAACGTTCCGCGCGATGTGCCGGTGTTCGAACAGTAGGCGCACAGCAAGAGGCGGAACGGAAGCGGGCCCACCGGCCGCGTGACCGGTCGGCCTCGCGGCTCTAGGGGATCGATGACTGAGTATGGCCGGGGCCCAGGCCCCGAACCGTGGCATCCGCAGGACCCGTTGTACGGGGACGGCGGATGGGAAGGGCAGCAGGCCCACATCGGCCGGCAGCCTGCCTACGGCGGCCAGCCACAGCAGCAGTACCCGCAGCAGCCGCAGTACGGAGACTGGAGCCAGCAGCAGCACTCCGGGTACGGCCACGAGCAGTACCCGTACTACGACGAACAGGCCCATCAGCAGTACGCCGGTCAGACCCAGCAGCAGTACCAGCAGCAGGGCGGCTGGAACGCGGCCGACTCCCATGGCCAGATGCCGTACGCCCCCGATCCCGGTGACCCGTACGGCCAGCAGCCCATGGCCTACGGCGGGGAGCAGCCCGACTTCTACGGCACCGAGGACGCCTACCCGCCGCCGGTGCCGCCCGGCCACAGGCGCCCCGAGCCGGAACCCGAAACCGAGGCCGTTCCCGACGAGGAGGAGGAGCAGCACCCCTTCTTCACGGGCGGCGGCGATGACGATGACGACGAGGAGCACGAGCTCGAGAGCCGCCGTGACCGGCGAGGCGGCAAGAAGCCCACCAAGAAGGGCAAGAAACGGCGCAACGGCTGCGCCTGCATGGTCGTCGTCCTGGTCTTCGGCGGCGGCATCGGCACGGCGGGCTACTTCGGCTACAAGTTCTACCAAAATCGTTTCGCCCCGGCGCCCGACTACACGGGCGACGGGATCAACGAGACGGTGACCGTCGAGATCCCCAAGGGCGCGGGCGGCTGGGACATCGGCAACCGCTTGAAACAGGCCGGGGTCGTCAAGAGCGCCGAAGCCTTCGTACACGCGCAGAACACGATCCCCGGCGGTGACAGCATCCAGGCCGGCGCGTATCTCCTGAAGAAGGAGATGTCCGCCGCCAGCGCCGTGAAAATGATGATGGACCCGAAGAGCCAGAACGTCGTCATGGTGACTCCGGGCGAACGGAATGCCGGCGTCTACCAGGCGATCGACAAGAAGCTCGCACTCTCCGCCGGCACCACCGAAAAGGTCGCCAGGCAGGAGTACAAGGCCCTCGGTCTGCCCGCCTGGGCGCAGAACACGGCGAACAGCGGCGAGATCAAGGACCCGCTGGAGGGCTTCCTCTTCCCGGGCAACTATCCCGCCGCCAAGGGCATGAAGCCCGACGCGATCCTGAAGCAGATGGTCGCCGAGGCGAAGTCCAAGTACGACGCCTACGGTCTCACCTCGAAGGCCCGGGCGCTGGGCCTGAACAACGCGTTCGAGCTGGTCACGGTCGCGAGCCTGGTGCAGGCGGAGGGCAAGACGAACGACGACTTCCGCAAGATGGCGGAAGTGGTCTACAACCGTCTCAAGCCCACCAATACCGAGACGAACCAGCTGCTGCAGTTCGACTCGACGTACAACTACCTCAAGGGCACCAGTAACATCCATATCTCCCTCAAGGAGATCAACAGCAACCCCAGCCCGTACAACACCTACCGGCACAAGGGGCTCCCGCCCGGCCCGATCGGCAATCCCGGCGCGGACGCGATCATGGCGGCCCTGAACCCGACGCACGACGGGTGGTTGTATTTCGTGGCGACCGACGGAGTGAACAACACCGAATTCGCCAAGACCCTCGCCGAATTCCAGCGCCTCAAGGACAAGTTCAATGCCACCTCGGGCAACTGACGCCCGCCGGGCCGCCGTGCTCGGTAAGCCCATCGCCCACTCCCTGTCCCCGGTGCTGCACCGGGCCGCGTACGACGAGCTCGGGCTCACCGGGTGGTCGTACGAGCGTTTCGAGGTGGACGAGGCCGGGCTGCCCGGCTTCTTCGAGAAGCTGGGGCCGGAGTGGGCGGGACTGTCGCTGACCATGCCGCTGAAGCGGGCGGTCATCCCGCTGGTGGACGAGATCAGCGAGACGGCCGCCTCCGTCGACGCGGTCAACACCGTCGTCCTCACCGAGGACGGCCGCCGCCTCGGCGACAACACCGACATCCCGGGCATCGTGGCCGCGCTGCGCGAGCACGGCATCGAGGAGGTCGACTCCGCGGCGATCCTCGGCGCCGGTGCCACCGCCTCCTCCGCGCTCGCCGCCCTCGCCCGGATCTGCACCGGCGAGGTCGTCGCCTACGTCCGCAGCGAGGCCCGCGCCGCCGAGATGCGCCAGTGGGGCGAGCGGCTCGACGTGGAGGTGCGTACGGCGGACTGGGCGGACGCAGAGCGGGCACTGCGCGCCCCGCTGGTGATCGCCACCACGCCCGCCGGCACCACCGACGCCCTCGCCGCCGCCGTGCCCGAGCGCCCCGCCACCCTCTTCGACGTGCTCTACGACCCCTGGCCCACCGAGCTGGCGGCCCGCTGGTCCATGTTCGGTGGCGCCGTGGTCAGCGGCCTCGACCTGCTGGTCCACCAGGCCGTCCTGCAGGTCCAGCAGATGACCGGCCGGTCCCCGGCACCCCTGGAGGCCATGCGCCGCGCCGGCGAGAAGGCACTCGCCGCCCGCTGATCGCCGCGCCACGTCCGCCTTGTGGACCGGCGACCGGATTCCGGCCCCGGACGTGGGAGGATCGGAGGTGGCGGGCCGGGGTCGCGCACCCGGTCATGCCGTCGCCGTACGCGAGGACGCGTGTACGCCGGGCAGTACCGGGCGCGAACACTGAGGAGCACCGTTGAGCAGGCTGCGTTGGCTGACCGCGGGGGAGTCCCACGGTCCCGCACTTGTCGCGACGCTGGAGGGGCTTCCCGCCGGCGTGCCGATCACCACGGAGATGGTGGCGGACCACCTGGCGCGGCGGCGGCTCGGCTACGGCCGCGGTGCGCGGATGAAGTTCGAGCGGGACGAGGTCACCTTCCTGGGTGGTGTCCGGCACGGTCTGACGCTGGGCTCCCCGGTCGCGATCATGGTGGGCAACACCGAGTGGCCGAAGTGGGAACAGGTCATGGCGGCCGACCCGGTCGACCCGGAGATCCTCGCGGGTCTGGCCCGCAACGCCCCGCTGACCCGGCCGCGGCCCGGTCACGCCGACCTGGCCGGCATGCAGAAGTACGGCTTCGACGAGGCCCGCCCGATCCTGGAGCGCGCATCCGCCCGCGAGACGGCCGCCAGGGTGGCCCTCGGCGCGGTCGCCCGCTCCTACCTGAAGGAGACGGCCGGCATCGAGATCGTCTCCCACGTGGTCGAGCTGTGCTCCGTGAAGGCCCCGCAGGGTGTGTACCCCACGCCGGCCGACGTCGAGAAGCTGGACGCCGACCCGCTGCGCTGCCTGGACGCGGACGCCTCGAAGGCGATGGTCGCGGAGGTCGACCAGGCCCACAAGGACGGCGACACGCTCGGCGGCGTGGTCGAGGTGCTGGCGTACGGGGTGCCGGTCGGTCTCGGTTCGCACGTGCACTGGGACCGCAAGCTGGACGCCCGTCTCGCCGGTGCCCTGATGGGCATCCAGGCGATCAAGGGCGTCGAGATCGGTGACGGCTTCGAGCTGGCCCGGGTGCCCGGCTCCAAGGCGCACGACGAGATCGTCAACACGCCCGAGGGCATCAAGCGCGTCTCCGGCCACGCCGGCGGCACCGAGGGCGGCCTGAGCACCGGCGAGCTGCTGCGGGTGCGGGCCGCGATGAAGCCCATCGCGACCGTGCCGCGCGCCCTGAAGACGGTGGACGTCACCACCGGCGAGGCCACTCAGGCCCACCACCAGCGCTCCGACGTCTCCGCCGTGCCCGCCGCGGGCATCGTCGCCGAGGCGATGGTCGCGCTCGTCCTGGCGGACGCGGTCGCCGAGAAGTTCGGCGGCGACTCGGTGGCCGAGACCCGGCGCAACGTGCGGTCGTACCTCGACAACCTGCGGATCCGGTGAGCGCCGTGCCCGCCGTCGTACTGGTCGGCCCGATGGGCGTCGGCAAGTCCACCGTCGGCCGGCTGCTCGCCGAGCGCCTCGGGCTCGGCTACCGGGACACCGATGAGGACATCGTCGCCCACGAGGGCCGCACCATCGCCGAGATCTTCGTCGACGAGGGCGAGCCCGCCTTCCGCGCGCTCGAGAAGCGGGCCGTGCACACGGCACTCGCCGAGCACGAGGGCGTCCTCGCGCTCGGCGGCGGGGCCGTCCTGGACGCCGACACGCGCGCGCTGCTGGCCGGGCACCGGGTGGTCTACCTCTCCATGGACGTGGAGGAGGCCGTCAAGCGCACCGGTCTGAACGTGGCGCGTCCGCTGCTCGCGGTCAATCCGCGCAGGCAGTGGCGTGAGCTGATGGAGGCCCGGCGGCATCTGTACGAGGAGGTTGCCACCGCCGTGGTGGCGACGGACGGCCGTAGCCCCGAAGAGGTCACCCGAGCAGCGCTGGACGCACTGGAGTTGAAGGAAGCATGAGCGAGGCAGTCACCCGGATCCAGGTCGCCGGCAGCGCGGGCACCGACCCCTACGAGGTGCTGGTCGGGCGCCAACTGCTCGGCGAGCTGGGCGGGTTGATCGGTTCCAGGGCCAGGCGGGTTGCGGTGATCCATCCCGAGGCGCTGGCCGGGACCGGGGATGCGCTGCGCGCCGACCTGGGCGAGCAGGGCTATGAGGCGGTCGCCATCCAGGTGCCCAATGCGGAGGAGGCCAAGACCGCCGAGGTGGCCGCCTACTGCTGGAAGGCGCTGGGTCAGTCGGGTTTCACGCGCACGGACGTCGTGGTGGGTGTGGGTGGCGGTGCGACGACGGACCTGGCCGGGTTCGTGGCCGCGACCTGGTTGCGCGGGGTGCGCTGGATCGCCGTGCCGACCACGGTGCTGGCCATGGTGGACGCGGCGGTCGGCGGCAAGACCGGCATCAACAC
>NZ_JBSFJZ010000006.1:0-315242 GCF_053598315.1 Streptomyces sp. NPDC001153 | reverse complement strand
CGACACCCACCCCATACGACAACGTCGGCTCCCAAGACCACAACCAGGTCTTGGGAGCCGACGTCACGCACGGGCCCGAATTAACCAACAGCGTCGGTTTCTCCGGCCGGGCCCCTGCCTGTGCGGCCGCAGATCAGGGATTCCAGCCCCACACCTGGCTCGCGCCCTGCCTGGGACAGGAGTTCAGCCCCTGTGTCGTGGGCAGGCGGTCTTGCGACATCACGTGCGCATACGTGTTCCAGACCTCGGCGTGCCCCAAGCTGTAATTGCACACCAGGACACGGCTGCGCACCGCACCGCCGGCGCGTTTGACGGCGGGGAAGTAGTTCTGCTGGATGCTCTGGTGGTGGTTGGTGGCAGTGAGCTTGCCGGCCATGACGATCAGCCGATTGTCCGACGAGAGCTGCAGCCACCAGGCCAGCGTTTGATCGGCCTGTACGGTACGAGTGCCCGGTTCGTCGCATTTCCCGAAGTCCGACTGCGGCGTCCCCGGGTCGTAGAGAACCACGTAGTCGATGTTCCTCGCCCGGGCCGGATCGTGATCCTTGAGGTAGCGCAGAGCGTAGATCGGACCCAGTCGGCCCAGGCTCCATCCGGCCAGGCGTGTGATGTTCCGGCCCGCGAACGCCACGGCGTTCGCCGACGGCCGGCAGGAGCCGTCACCCGGCCATTTCCCGTCGTAGCTGCCGTCGGCCGTCAGCACCCGACCGAAGTGCAGGCTGCGCGCCAGATCCGCCCCGGCGTTGCCCTTCCCGGAGTAGTAGGCCACGTTCTGGCCCGCCGGAGCGGGAGGACTCGGAGTGCCGCCGCACGGCGGGACACCTGGGGCCACGTGGTTGGCGGTCATGCCGTCGTTGACGTAGTGGGTGTTGAGGAACCCTTTGTTGGCGCGTCCGGCTGCGCTGGGACGGGAGATGTTGTCGCTGTAGTACCAGACCCGGTTGCCGTGCGGTCCGACGGAATCCCCCATCAGGTAGCACTCGGCTCGTACCTGCTCACCGCGGTAGACGCCCAGGCCGGTGATGCGGTCGGTGTCCTGGGTGTGGGGGCTGTTGCGGAACCATACGCCGTCGGGGAGGGTCTCGCTGGTGTTCATCACCGTGAAGACCGGGCCGGCGTCGGCGGACGCCGGCGCAGTACCGGCGATCAGGCTACCGGCGATGACGGCGGCGCTCGCGGCCGAGGCGAGTGCCGCGCGGAGTTGTTGCAACAACTAGCTCCTCCGAAGAGTGGAGATGGTGCACCGCGCGGAGAGCCCCGCTGTGGCAGAGGGTGCCGCCCAGGTACTGATCCCTCCAAGATTGCCGAATACCGTATTTTCGGCTCCAATCCCCCTTCAGCGTAGTGAAGTTGTTATGACGCATATGCCGGGTGGTCGATGCCGCCGAGGCCGCCGCCCTGACTCCCGCGCGGGTCGTGGGCGCGCGAGCCGGTGCGGACGGCGAGCCGCCCGGGATGGACGACCCCCGTCGCGCCGATCGTCCGCTCCCACAGGCCACGTCCGCCGCGCTCACCTCCGCCGAACTCCCCTTCCCGGACGCCGACTTCGGCGCCGCCCTCCGCGAAGCCGCCGTCCTCGTGCCGGCCTTTCCGGTCGGCGCCCCACGGAGCGGCGCTACACCGCCAGCCACGCCGCCTGGTCCGGACCCAGCCGGCCGTCCTCGACGGGTCCGCCGGCCAGCAGGATCTCGCTGTGGGCGGGCAGCGGGTACGGCTCGGTGGAGAGGTTGACCACGCAGACGAAGCCGGGGTCGCGGCGGAAGGCGAGGACCCCGGCCGGGGCGTCCAGCCAGGTGAGGGTGCCGTCGCCGAGGGCGGGGTGCTCACGGCGCCGGCGCAGGGCGGCGCGGTAGAGCTCCAGCATGGAGGTGTCGTCGCCGGTCTGCGCCTCGACGGTGCGCGCGGCCCAGTCCGCGGGCTGCGGCAGCCAGGGTGCGGCGGAGGCGTCCTCGGGGCTGAAGCCGTACGGTGCCGTCCGCCCCGACCAGGGGATCGGCACCCGGCAGCCGTCGCGGCCGCGGTCGGTGTGGCCGGAGCGTTCCCAGACGGGGTCCTGGAGGACGGCGTCGGGGAGGTCCTCGACCTCGGGCAGGCCGAGCTCCTCGCCCTGGTAGATGTACGCGCCGCCGGGCAGGGCGAGCATCAGCAGGGCGGCCGCACGGGCCCGTCGGGTGCCCAGTTCGAGGTCGAGGGGGCCTTCGGGTGCGTAGCGCTCGTTGGCCACCCAGCGCCGGGCCGCCCTGCGGCCGTACCGGCTGGCGTGGCGCATGACGTCGTGGTTGGAGAGCACCCAGGTGGCGGGCGCGCCGACCGCGCCGAGCATGGCGAGGGAGTCGTCGACGACCGCGCGCAGGTCCTTCGGGTCCCAACGGGACATCAGGAAGTCGAAGTTGAACGCCGTGTGCAGGCCGTCCGCGCGGACGTAGGCGGCCAGCCGCTCGGGGGTGTCCGCCCAGGCCTCGGCGACGAAGCACCGGTCGCCGGGGAACTCGTCGGCCACCTTGCGCCAGGCGCGGTAGATCTCGTGGACCTCGTCGCGGTCCCAGTGGGGGTGGTCGAGGTGCTGCCGGCGCCGGCCGACCCCGGCCGGACGCGGGGGCAGGTCGGGCAGTTCGGGGTGCTTGATCAGGCCGTGCGCCACGTCGATGCGGAAGCCGTCCACGCCCCGGGCGAACCAGAACCGCAGGACCGACTCGAACTCGGCCCGCACCTCGGGGTGCTGCCAGTTCAGGTCGGGCTGCTGGGGGGCGAAGAGGTGCAGGTACCACTCCCCGTCGGGCAGCCGGGTCCAGGCCGGGCCGCCGAAGGAGGAGACCCAGTCGTTGGGCGGCAGGGCGCCGTCGGGGCCGCGGCCGGGGCGGAAGACGTAGCGCTCGCGCTCGGGGCTGCCCGGTCCGGCCGCGAGCGCCGCCTGGAACCAGGCGTGCCGGTCGGAGGTGTGGTTGGGCACCATGTCGGGGATGATGCGGATCCCGTGCCGGTGGGCTTCCTCTATGAGCTGCTCGGCCTCCTCCACGGTGCCGAACAGCGGGTCGATCGCGCGGTAGTCGGCCACGTCGTAACCGTGGTCCGCCATCGGCGACTTGTACCACGGGTTGATCCACAGGGCGTCGACGCCCAGCGACTTCAGGTACGGCAGGCGGGAGCGGATGCCGGCGATGTCGCCGACGCCGTCACCGTTCCCGTCGGCGAAGCTGCGGATGTAGACCTGGTAGATGACGGCGCTGCGCCACCAGGGTGCGGTACCGGGCATGCTGTTCCTTCACAGTGGGAGGGTCTACTTCGCGGCACCGGCCGTCAGGCCGGCGACGATGCGGCGCTGGAAGAGCAGCACCATGACCACCAGCGGGATCGTGACGAGGACGCCCGCGGCCATCTGGCTGCCGAACGGGGTCTCGTACGTCGTGGCGCCGGTGAACTTGGAGATGGCGACCGGTGCGGTCTGCATGTCCGGCCGGTTGGTCATCGACAGGGCGATGAGGAACTCGTTCCAGGCGGCGATGAACGTGATGATCGCGGTGGTGAAGATGCCGGGCGCGGCGAGCGGGATGATGATCTTGCGGAAGGCCTGGCCCCGGGTGCAGCCGTCGACCATGGCGGCGTGCTCGAGTTCGTCCGGCATCTGCCGGAAGAACGTGGTCAGGTTCCACACCGCGAGCGGCAGCGCGAAGGACATGCTGGGCACGATCATGGCCTGGTAGGTGTTGATCCAGCCGAGGTCCGTGAACAGCTTCAGCAGCGGGACCACGATCGACACCACCGGGAACATCGAGGTGGCGATGACGAGGGTCAGGATGAGGCGCTTGAAGCGGAACTCCAGCCTCGCCATCGCGTAGGCGGTGAACGTGGCCAGCAGCAGCGCCAGCGCGGTGGTGATGCCGGCGACGACGAGGCTGTTGAGCAGCGCCCGCGTGAACCCCTGGGAGGCGCCGAACAGCGAGCGGTAGTTCTGGAACGACACCGGGGACGGGACGAGCGAGGTGTCGAAGATGTCGGAGGTGCGGCGCAGGCTGGAGACCAGCATCCAGTAGAACGGCGCCAGGCAGTAGGCCACCACCGCGGCGACCCCCACGTACAGCAGCCGGCCGCGCCGTTTCGCCGTGGTCGCCGTGCTCGCCCTGGGCGTCATGGCTGTCATGCCGTCACCTCCGCGCGGCGGACGAACACGAGTCCGGTCCTCTTACGGCGGCCGCCGCCGGTGCCGCCGACCAGATCGGCGCCCAGCAGCCGTACGAAGGCGAGCGCGACGAGGAAGACGTAGAGGAAGAGGAGGACGGCGTAGGCGGAGGCCGGGCCGAAGCGGACGTTGGACGCCTCGTTCTGCGCCAGCATGGACAGCGTTTCCACCGAGTTCTTCTGTGCGCCGATCAGGATGTACGGCAGGTCGAACATCCGCAGCGCGTCCATGCAGCGGAACAGCATCGCCACCAGCAGCGCGGGCTTCACCAGGGGCAGCGTGATGTGCCAGAACCGGCGCAGCGCGCTCGCGCCGTCGATGCGGGCCGCCTCGTACACCTCGTTCGGGATGACCTGCAGTCCGGCCAGGACCAGCAGCCCGATGAAGGGGGCCGTCTTCCACACCTCGGCGACGATGACCGCGACCTTGGCGTGGAAGCCCTCGGTGGTCCACAGGATCTGGTGGCCGATCAGGGCGTTGGCGACGCCGTCGCTGTTGAAGATCCACCGCCACAGCAGGGCGGAGATGGCCGTGGGCACCGCCCAGGGGACGAGGATGCTCGCCCGGACCAGGGCCCGGCCGCTGAACGCCCGGTGCATGATGAGGGCCATGACCACGCCGATCACCGTCTCCAGCCCGACGGTGACGACGGTGAAGAAGGTGGTGTTCCAGAAGGCGTTCCAGAACCGGTCCCCGGCGGCGCCGACGATGTCGGCGTAGTTCTTCAGCCCGACGAACGGCTCGGTGCTGCGGATGAAGCCGGTCCTCGGGTCCAGGCCCTTCGGCCCGTACAGCGACTCCCGCAGTGCCATGACCGTCGGGTAGAGCACGACGATCGTCAGCACCAGGAGCGTCGGGGAGACCAGCAGGGCCGCCATCCGCCCGGAGCCGGCCGTGGCGCGGGCCCGGGTGCGCCGGCCTCTCACCGGTGTGCGGGACGGGTGGTGGGTCCCGGCTGCGGCGGGTCCGCTGGGGATCTCGACGTCGGTCATGGCCCCGCTCCTCACTGCGCCGTGGACTTCTGCAGCTCTTGCTGCAGGTCCTTCAGCGCCTGTGCGCTGCTCTTGGTGCCGGTCAGCGCGGCGTATGCCTCCTGCTGGACCGCGGAGGTCACATCGCCGTAGCTCACGACCCGCGGGCGCGGTACGGCGCGCAGGATCGACTGCTTGAGGACCGGGAGGTACGGGTACTGCCGGGCCAGTGACGTGTCGTCGTACAGGCCGGTGTACGGCGGGGCGAGGGAGGCCTTCTCCAGGAAGGTCCGCGCGGTGTCCTCGCTGCTGAAGAACTTCATGAAGTCCAGTGCCGTCGCCTTGTTCTTCGCGAAGGAGGACAGGGCCAGGTTGTGACCGCCCAGGCTGGAGGAGCCGGGGCCGTTCAGGCCGGGCAGCGGTGCGACGGCGTACTTGCCGGCCAGCTTGCTCTTGCCGGCGAGCGCGTACATGTACGGCCAGTTGCGCAGGAAGACCAGTTTGCCGGCCTGGAACGCCTGGCGGCCGTCCTCCTCCTGGTAGGTGATGGCCTCCTTGGGGATCGTGCCGTCCCGGAAGGAGCCGGCGAGGAAGTCCAGGCCGTTCTTCGCCGCGGGGGTGTCCACGTCGGGCTTGCCGTTGGCGTCGGTCACGACACCGCCCGCGGAGTTCACGGCCTCGGAGAAGTTCACCGTCAGGCCCTCGTACTTCTGGAACTGCCCGGCGTAGCAGGACATGCCCTTGGCCGCGGGCAGCTTCGTCACCTTGGCGCAGTCGGCCATCAACGCGGCCCAGGTGGCCGGGGGTTCGGTGACTCCGGCCTGCTTCAGCAGGTCGGTGCGGTAGTACAGCAGGCCGCCGTCCGAGCTGGCCGGGGCCGCGTACAGGCCGCCGCGGTACCTCGCCGTCTCCACCACCGGCTTCAGCATCTTCCCCAGCGGGAACTGCTGATCGGGCAGCTTGTCGATCCACTGGTGGGCGGCGAACTCCGACGTCCACACGACGTCCAGGGAGAGCACCGTATAGGCGTCGGACTTCGTCTCCGCGTTCTGGATCATCTGCTGGCGCTGCGCGTCCGCGTCCGTCGGCAGCTGGATGAAGGTGACCTTCTCCTTCGGGTGCATCTTGTTCCAGCGGTCGAGGACCGGCTGTACGGCGCCGGTGGTGTCCTTTCCGGCCACGTAGGTGATGGGGCCGCGGCCGGTGAACGACGTGGTCCCGGACTGCCCGGCGGAGCCGCCGTCGTCGGACGAGCCGCAGGCGGCGAGGAGGAGCCCGGCGGCGGCGAGCGCGGCCGAGCACTGAAGGGCTCTGGCTGTTCTGGTCTTCACTGTCTGTCTCTCCTGGTCGTGCGGAACCGAAGGCGACTCTGTTGTGAGACTGCGTTGTCACGGCAGCCAATTGATCAAATACGCAGGTCAAAGCAGCTGAAGTGAGCGCTCGGGGAACGACTTTGACCCGGTCGAGACAACGCTTGCACGCTAGGAGTGGGGTAAGCGGAAGTCAATGCGTTACTTCTGGGTAATGAGAGGAGGACGGGGCAAACAGCGTCGTGAAAGCGCTGTCACACCGGGCCTGGCGGCGCTGGCCTCCTGTGCTACCGTCCGGCACATGCCACCAGCTCAGCGACACCCCACGATGGCTGACGTCGCCGAACGGGCCGGGGTATCCGCCTCCACCGTCTCGCGGACCCTGCGCGGCCTGAGCACCGTCTCACCGGAGGTGCGCGCCCGCGTCGAACAGGCCGCCCGCGAACTGAACTTCGCCGTCTCGCGTCAGGCCGCAAGCCTCGTCACGGGGAAGACGGGCACCGTGGCGGTGCTCGTCCCCACCCTCAACGCCTGGTTCATGGGCTCGGCCCTGTCCAGCCTGGGCCCGCTGCTGCGGGCGGCGGGCATGGAACTGACCGTCTATGTGATCCCCGATCTCGCCGAGCGCACCTCGTTCTTCGAACGGCTGCCCGCCCGCCGGAACGCCGACGCGCTGCTGGTCTTCTCCTTCGACCTCACCGAGGAGGAGACCGGCCGGCTGGACAGCCTCGGCATGCCGGTCATCTACGTCAGCCAGCACGTCGACGGCCGCCCCAGCGTGTACGTCGACGACGTGGCCGGCGCCCTGCACGGCACCCGGCACCTGCTCAACCTCGGCCACCGCCGGATCGCGTTCATCAAGACGGTGGGCGCGAGCGGCTTCTCCTTCAGCTCCAACGAGCGGCTGCTCGGCTATCAGCAGGCGCTCACCGAAGCGGGCCTCCCGCTCGACGACGATCTGGTGGCCGCGCTGCCGGTCGGCGACAAACGCGCCACCGCCGAAGCGCTCGGAAAGCTGCTGAGCCTGCGCGAGCCGCCCACCGCCGTCTTCGCCGAACAGGACGAGGTCGCCGTCGCCGTCATCCGGGCGCTGCGCCGGACGCGGATCGAGGTGCCCGAGCAGATGTCCGTCCTGGGCTTCGACGACCAGCCGGTGGCCGACTGGTTCGACCTGTCCACCATCGCCCAGTCGCCCTCGGACATCGGCCTCGAGGCCGGCCGGCTGGCCCTGAAGCTCATCAACGACTCCGAGCCTGACCACAGGCAGCACATCGTGCTGCCCACCCATCTGATCCCGCGGGCCACCACCGCTCCCCTTCTCCCGAGGGAGCAGGAGGCCGACGGCGGGGCTCCGCGCACCTGAGGCCGCGAACACCGCAGCCGCCCGAGGCTCCGAACGCGGCAAGGGGGCCCGGTCGGTTTCCCCTCGACCGGGCCCCTGCCGTTGGTCGCGTGTCCGTCAGTGGAACTGCGGCACGATCAGAAAGATCCCGTACGCCACCACCGCCGCGCAGGCCAGGAAGCACAGGGCGGCCTGGACCCGGCCCGCGGTGGCGGCTCCGGAGCGGCCGGCTTCGACGCCGTCGGCTTCGGCCCGGGAGAGCCCCAGGACGCCGAAGGTGAAGACGACGACCACGGCGACCGTGACACCGAGGCTGACCGCGGCGACCTTGCCGAGGGCGGACCAGTCGACATGCATGGGGACTCCCGGAGGTTCAGGCGGCCGTACCGACGTTCGTCGGGGCCTGGGTGCGGAGGGTGACCTCGTGGCGGTCGTTGACGTTGTCGGCGCGCACCGGGTTGCGGCGGGACGCGGCGACGATGACGACGGCGAGGGCCAGGGCGACCAGGGCGATGACCGCCGTACCGAGATTGCCGCCGTGCTTGACCACGCTCGCCGCGAGGCCGCCGACCAGCGCGGCGGCGGGCAGCGTGATCAGCCAGGCCAGCACCATACGGCCGGCCACGCCCCAGCGGACCTCGGCGAGCCGGCGGCCGAGACCGGCACCGAGGATGCTGCCGGAGGCCACCTGCGTGGTGGACAGCGCGAAGCCGAGGTGGGCGGAGGTGAGGATCACGGTCGTGGAGGCCGTCTCGGCGGCGAAGCCCTGCGGCGACTGGATCTCCGCCAGGCCCTTGCCCATCGTGCGGATGATCCGCCAGCCGCCCAGGTAGGTGCCGAGTCCGATGGCGACGCCGGCCGCGCCGATCACCCACACCGGCGGGCCGGCGTCGTGGCCGAGCGCGCCTGCCGAGATCAGGGTCAGCGTGATGACGCCCATGGTCTTCTGCGCGTCGTTGGTGCCGTGCGCGAGGGAGACCAGCGAGGCGGAGGCGATCTGCCCGAGGCGGAACCCCTTGGTCACCGAGTCCTGGCGGGCGCGGGCGGAGAGCTTGTAGGCGAGGTAGGTGGCGACCAGGGCGGCCACGCCGGCCACCACCGGGGAGGCCACGGCCGGGATCAGCACCTTGTCGACGACCTTGTCGAAGTGCACGCCGTGGGAGCCGGCACCGACCCAGACCGCACCGATCAGACCGCCGAAGAGGGCGTGGGAGGAGCTGGAGGGCAGTCCGGCGAGCCAGGTCACCAGGTTCCACAGGATCGCGCCGACCAGCCCCGCGAAGATCATCGCCGGGCTGACCAGGGTGTCGTCCACGATCCCCCCGGAGATCGTCCTGGCCACCTCGGTGGACAGAAAGGCGCCGACGATGTTGAGGATTCCGCTGACCAGAACCGCGACCCGCGGCTTGAGCGCGCCGGTGGCGATGGAGGTCGCCATCGCGTTCGCGGTGTCGTGGAACCCGTTCGTGAAGTCGAACGCCAGTGCCGTGACGATGACGACCGCCACGAGGAACGTGATGTGGTCCATTCCCCCAGACAAGCAAGGGCGGGCCAATGCGCGGAGAACCGAAGGCGAACGGCGTGTCGAATATGGGGAAGCCTGTTGTGCAGTTCTGTGCGGAACCGTTGCATCCTCAGGTGTTCTCCCGGTGTCAGTGCCCTGTGCCACGCTGTGGACATGACGCTGGAGGACCTCAGACGGCTGCGGCGCGTGCGCGACCGCATGGACCGTGAGTACGCCGAGCCGCTCGACATGACCGAGCTGGCCCGGGGCGCCCACATGTCGCCGGGCCACTTCCAGCGCAGCTTCCGCAAGGCCTTCGGCGAGACCCCGTACAGCTATCTCATGACCCGCAGGATCGAGCGGGCCAAGGCGCTGCTGCGCCGGGGCGACCTCACCGTGACCGAGGTGTGCCTCGCCGTGGGATGTACCTCGCTCGGCTCCTTCAGCTCCCGCTTCACCGAGCTGGTCGGGGAGACGCCGAGCGCGTACCGGGCGCGCGACCACGAGGAGAGCGCGGTGATCCCGTCCTGCGTGGCGCGTACGTTCACCCGTCCACGCCGCCGACCGTACTGAGCCACCCGCGCGGCCTCCGACCGCCCGCCCCTGCGCGAGCGCCCCATGACGTCCCCGGTGCCCGGGCGGCCTTTCCGGTTCGCGCGCGTCGCGGCCCGGATGGGCCTAGCGTGAGCCCATGGACGTGAAACTCAAGCAGTGCTTCATCGCGGTGGACGACCATGACAAGGCGCTCGCCTTCTACCGTGACGTGCTCGGCCTGGAGGTCCGCAACGACGTGGGCTTCGAGGGCATGCGCTGGGTGACACTCGGCTCGCCGCTGCAGCCGGACGTCGAGATCGTGCTGGAGCCGCCGGGCGCGAACCCCGACGCCTCCCCCGCCGACCGGCAGGCGCTCGCCGAGTTGCTCGCCAAGGGCATGCTGCGGGGTGTCATCTTCACGACCGAGGACTGCGACGCGCTGTACGAGCGGGTGCGTGAGTCCGGCGCCGATGTGCTCCAGGAGCCGACGGACCAGCCGTACGGGGTGCGCGACTGCGCCTTCCGGGACCCGGCGGGCAACCAGCTGCGCTTCCTCCAGCGGCCCGCGGAGTGAACGCCCTGCCGCCCGGTCCGCGTGAATCGCCCGGTTCGGCCGGGGAGTTCACGCCTGCACTCCCCACGTGATCATTCGCTGGACGTACGCCTGCGCCGACCGGCCCGCCGCCCTGCTGCCCGAGGCACGCGCCTTCTGGACCGCCGTCACCGGCACCCGGGCGTCCCGGCCCCGTGGTGAGCGGGGCGAGTTCACGACCCTGCTGCCCGAGGGCGCGGCCGGGGCGGACCCGTGCGTGAAGCTCCAGGGCGTCACCGAGGGCGGCGGCGCCCACCTCGACCTCTGCGCCGGGGACGTACGGGAGCTGACCGCGGCGGCCCTGGAACGCGGCGCGGAGCTGGTGGCGGACCACGGCGACCGGGCCCTCCTGCGCTCCCCGGCGGGGCAGTTGTTCTGTGCCGTGCCCTGGCACGGGGAGGCGGTGCGGCCGCCCGTCGTGGCCGGCAGCCGGCTGGACCAGGTGTGCCTCGACATCCCGCCGTCGGCGTACGCCGCCGAGTCCGCGTTCTGGGCCGGGCTCACCGGCCGGCAGCGACTGACGGGTTCGCGGCCGGAGTCCGAGGTGCTGAAGCCGCCGGCGGGGCTGCCCGTCCGGATCCTGCTCCAGCGACTCGACGAGGAACGCCCCGCCTCCGCCCACCTCGACCTCGCCTGCGCGGACGTCGCCGCGGTCCGCGCCCGGCACGAGAAGCACGGCGCCGCCTCGGTGGGCGAGGGCCCGCACTGGACCGTGATGCGCGATCCGGCGGGTGGCGTCTACTGCCTGACCGGCCGCGACCCGGAGACGGGCGGCCTGCCGGGCGGTCGGCGGGCCGTCGTCGCCCAGAGGTCACCCCCAGGACTCGACGTCCACCACGGCGTCGGCCGGCACGGGCCCGTACACATGCGGGAACTCCTCCCCGCCGGGCTCCACGGCCTCGTACCTCACCGGCGCGCCGACCAGGGCCGGGTCCACGACCAGCACGACCAGCTCGTCCGGGCCGTCGTAGCCGCCGTAGAGGAACTCGGCGATGCGCGGCAGCTGTTCGCGGGTGGAGAAGTGGATGAAGCCCTCCTCCTGCAGGGTGCGGCCACGGGTCGACACCTCATAGGTGCCGCGTTCGCGCGCCGCCTCCCACAGGGAGCGCTCGGTGATGTGGACGATGTACGGAAGTTTCGGCATGCGGCCACGCTACGGCCCCGGCCGGGCCGCGCGTCTGCTTACCCCGCACCGATGTCGCCGGCGCCGTCCATGAGGGGCCGGATCACCACGGGGTAGTCGATCAGGCCCTCGGGGCCGGGGCAGCGGGTGACGCGTTCGGCGATCTCGGTGACCCGGTCCAGGCTCGCGCAGTCCACCAGCCAGTAACCGGCCATCAGCGCCTCGGTCTCGCCGTACGGGTCGTCGGTGACCACAATCCCGCCGTCCTCGCCGCGCGCCACGAGCCGGGTGCGGGCGGGCTCGGCCAGGCCCTGGGCGTCGAGGAGTTCGCCGGACTCCTGGAGGTCGTCGTTGATCGCGCTCATGTACAGGTACATGGCCTTGAGCTGCACCTCGGTCCAGGCCGGGGCGTGCCGGGTGGGCCTGCCGGCCATCGCGTCGTAGTCCGCCTGCGTGCCCTGCACCGTCACCAGGTACCTCATGGACCGCTCCTTCGGCTCGAGACCTCCTCGGCACGGCTCAGGATTTCTCGGCCGCGGATCCACCGGGGCGCGGCCGCTCGGTCCCCTCGGCCGGAGCCGCCGGCCCGACAGGCTCCCCGTAGGCCGGGCAGTCCGGGTTGCGGCAGGGGCCGGGACCCCACACCGGTACCCAGGCGCCCAGCGTCTTGTGCCGTCCGACGACCGTGTCGACGGGCTGTCCGCAGACGGGACAGACGTGGTCCTCGCTGGCCATGTCCTCAGGGTAGGGCGGGCGGGGGGTCGGCGCTTCCCGCGGTACGTCCGCACCGGCGCGGACAGGCAGCGGGTCCCGCGCACTGTGGGGATGCGCGGGGCCGCCCGACCGGAGCCCCGGGGACCGCGCGGGGTCAGGAACCGCACGGCCCGGGGCTCCGGGTCCTTCTCGCTGCCGGGGCCGGCAGCGTCAGCTGCTGCGCCGGGTCACGAACTCGGCGAGTGCCAGCAGACCGCCCGCCGCCTCGGGGACCGGGACGGCGCGGGACAGCTCCTGCACGGCGCGGGCCATCCGGTCGGCCGCCTCGGCCTGCGCCCAGTCCCGGCCGCCGGCCCGCTCCACGGCCAGTGCCGTACGCGCGATGCCCTCCTCGTCACCGGACACGTACGGCTTCCCGTACAGCTCGGCGAGTTCGGCCGCGGCCTCGGTGCCGGAGGACAGGGCCGCCACCACGGGCAGCGACTTCTTGCGGGCGGCGAGATCGGCACCGGCCGGCTTCCCGGTGCGCCGTGGGTCACCCCATATCCCGATGACGTCGTCGATCAGCTGGAAGGCGAGCCCGGCCTGGCGGCCGAAGCCGTCCAGCGCCGCCACCTCCTCCTGGCCGGCGCCCGCGTACAGCGCCCCCAGGGCGCAGGCGCAGCCCAGCAGCGCCCCGGTCTTCGCCTCGGACATGGCGAGCACCTCGTCGAGGGCGACCTCGTCCGGGGCGCGGCGCTCCATGTCCGTGTCGGTGTGCTGACCGGCGCACAGCTCCACGACACAGCTCGCGAGCCGGGCCGCGGCCGGACCGGCGGCCGGGTGCGGGTCCTCGGCCAGCAGCCGCAGGGCCAGCGCCTGGAGGGCGTCACCGGCGAGGATCGCGTCGGCGTCGCCGAACACGGTCCACGCGGTGGGGCGGTGCCGACGGGAGGTGTCCCGGTCCATCACGTCGTCGTGCAACAGCGTGAAGTTGTGGACCAGTTCGACCGCGACCGCCGCCCGGACCGCCGCCGTACGGGCCGGGGTTCCGCCGAGGGCCGCGGCCGCCGCCAGGACGAGCGCGGGCCGTATCGCCTTGCCCGCGTTGCCGGTTGCCGGGGTGCCGTCCGCGTGCTGCCAGCCGAAGTGGTAGAGCGCGATCCGGCGCATGGAGGCGGGCAGCGACTCCAGGGCCGCCCGCAGTTCCGGGTCGACGACGGCGCGGGTGCGCTCCAGCAGCGCCGCCGCCTCGTGCGGGTCGGGCTGCCCTTCGCGGTGTCCCTCGGCAGGCCCGTCGAGCGGACCGGTACCGGTGTCGCCGGTCCTCCCCCGCCGTTCCCCCGCCGTGCCGGGGTGCGGCACGGCGGGGGAACGCTGTTCGGTCTCCGTCATGAACTCGGCCATGTCTCCCCCTCGCCAGGTCCGCGGACACCGGCGTCGCCGGCCCGGCCGGACGCATATCCCGAGGGTCTACCCTCCCCGGCGGGCGGGGACACGGCCGCGAAGTGCGGAAACGTCACCTCCACCGGCCGATCTCGACGTTCTCCAGCACGCCGAGCGCGTCGGGCACCAGAACGGCGGCCGAGTAGTAGGCCGTCACCAGGTACTTGATGATCGCCTGTTCGTTGATGCCCATGAACCGCACGGACAGGCTCGGCTCGATCTCGTCCGGGATGCCCGACTGCCGCAGGCCGACGACACCCTGGTCCTGCTCACCGGTACGCATCGCGATGATCGACGTCGTGCGCTCCGGGGTGACCGGGATCTTGTTGCACGGGTAGACCGGGACTCCGCGCCAGGTCGGGATGCGGTTGCCGCCGATCTCGACGGTCTCCGGAACCAGTCCGCGCTTGTTCAGCTCGCGCCCGAACGCGGCGATCGCGCGCGGGTGGGCCAGGAACAGCTTGGTGCTGCGCCGGCGGCTGAGCAGCTCGTCCATGTCGTCCGGGCTGGGCACACCGTCGTGCGGCTGGATCCGCTGGTCGTACTCGCAGTTGTGGAGCAGGCCGAAGTCGCGGTTGTTGATCAGCTCGTGCTCCTGGCGCTCCTTGAGCGCCTCGACCGTGAGCCGCAGCTGCTGCTCGGTCTGGTTCATCGGCTGGTTGTAGAGGTCGGCCACGCGCGTGTGGATGCGCAGCACGGTCTGGGCGATGCTCAGCTCGTACTCGCGGGGCCGCGCCTCGTAGTCCACGAAGGTGTGCGGGATGTCGGGCTCGCCGGAGTGGCCGGCCGCCAGCTCGACCTCCTTCTCGCCGTACTTGTTGGTCCGCTGCTCCGGCAGCGAGCGCAGCTGCTCGAGGTGGTCGCGCAGGCTGTCCGAGCGCTCGGCGACCTGCTGGAAGTCCTGGCGGCTGAGGATCAGCACGGTGGTCGCCGTGTCGGCACGGACGGTGTGGTCCCAGATGGCGTCCGGGTCCAGCAGCGCCTGGTCGCCGAAGTAGGCGCCGTCGGCGAGGACTCCGAGGACGGCGTCGTCGCCGTAGGGGCCGGTGCCGATCTTCTCGACCCTGCCGTGCGCCAGCAGGTAGACCTCGCCCATCTGGTTGCCGAAGTCGGCGATCACCTCACCGGGCGCGAAGTCGCGCTGGCGGCAGCGCCGGGCGAGCTCCGTCAGCACCTCCTCGTCCTCGTAACTGCGCAGGGCCGGCAGCTCGCCGAGTTCGGCCGGGATGACCTCGACCTGGTCCCCGGTCTTCACGAAGGTGATGCGGCCGTCTCCGACGGAGTACGACAGCCGCCTGTTCACACGGTATGTACCGCCCTGTACGTCGACCCACGGGAGTGTGCGCAGCAGCCAGCGGGAGCTGATCTCCTGCATCTGAGGAACGGACTTGGTGGTGGTGGCCAGGTTCCGCGCGGCCGCGGTCCCGAGGGACTGCTGCGGCTTGCCCTGTTCCGTGCGGACCTCTTCGCCTACCGACATAGAGAATTGCCTCCCAGGTATACCCGGTGCCGAATCGCAGATGGCACCGGTCTCGGCACCGAGCCTTCCATCACGGTGCGTGGTCGCGCCATTACCCGAAAGAGCGGGAATGGATCATCGGATTACTGGGCACGAAGAGGGATCTCATCGCTGCGACAATGAAGCGGTGACCAGCCGGACCGTCCTCGCCCCCCGACTTCCCTCCCCGCTCCAGGAGGTCGGGGACGAGCGGTTCGAGAGGCACGGACTCCGGCTGCTGCTCAAGCGCGACGACCTGATCCACCCCGACCTCGTCGGCAACAAGTGGCGCAAGCTGGCGCCGAACATCGAGGCGGCGCAGGGCCGGCCGCTGGTGACCTTCGGCGGGGCCTACTCCAACCACCTGCGCGCCACCGCCGCCGCGGGCCGCCTGCTCGGCCTGCCGACCACCGGCGTGGTCCGCGGCGCGGAGCTGGCCGACCGCCCGCTCAACCCCTCCCTGGCCCGGTGCGCGGCGGACGGCATGCGGCTGCATTTCGTCGACAGATCGACGTACCGGCAGAAGAACGAGCCGGAGACACTGGGCGCCATCCTGCGCGCGGCCGGCGCCGGGGAGGCGTACGTCGTGCCCGAGGGCGGCAGCAACAGCGCGGCCGTACGCGGCTGCCGGGCCCTCGGCGAGGAGCTGCGCGGACACGCCGACGTCGTCGCCGTCGCCTGCGGCACCGGCGGCACGCTCGCCGGGCTGGCCGCGGGTCTGGCCCCGGGGCAGCGGGCACTCGGCGTGCCGGTCCTCAGGGGCGGCTTCCTGGGAGGCGACGTACAGGCGCTGCAGGAACGTGCTTTCGGCGGCCGTACCGGTTCCTGGTCCCTCGACGAGCGGTTCCACTTCGGCGGTTACGCCCGTACGACACCCGAACTGCGGGCATTCGCCGCGGACTTCGAGGACCGCCACGGGCTGCCCGTCGAGTGTCTCTATGTCGCCAAGATGCTCTACGGACTTGTCGCCCTCGCGGCCGAGGGCGCCTTCACGCGCGGCACGGCGATCGCGGCCGTCGTCACCGGGCGGCCCTTCCCGTAGGGCTAGCTCGCCTCACGGTAGGCCGCCGCCTCCTCCAGGTCCAGGCGTCTGAGCAGCACGCGCAGCATCTCGTCGTCGATGTAGCGGTGGTCGCGGAGCCTGACGAAGACCTCGCGTTCGGTGCTGATCATCTCGCGGGACAGGCGGCGGTAGGTGTCGTCCACGGATTCGCCGGTGACGGGGTTGGTCTGGCCGAGGCGCTCCCAGACGGCGTTGCGGCGGCGTTCCAGGACCGTGCGCAGGCGGTCGGCGAGCGGTGGGGGCAGGGCGTTGCGGTCGTCGGCGAGGAGGTCGTCGAGGCGGCTCTCGGCGGCGCGGGAGGCCTGGGCCTGGGCGTTGGCCTCGGCGAGGGTCTCGGCCTGCGGGTCGCGGCCGGGGAACCTCATCAGGCGGATCAGCGGCGCGAGGGTCAGGCCCTGCACCACGAGGGTGCCGATGACCGTGGTGAAGGTCAGGAAGAGGATCAGGTTCCGCTGCGGGAAGGGGGCGCCGCCGTGCACCGTGAGCGGGATCGAGAAGGCGATGGCCAGGGACACCACCCCGCGCATGGCGGCCCACGACGTCACGATCGGCGCCCGCCAGGTCGGGTTCTCCTCGCGCTCCCGGATGTGCCGGAAGAGCAGGCGGGGCACGAAGGCGGCCGGGTACACCCAGACGAAGCGGGCCGCGACGACCACGAGGAAGACCGCGATCGCGTACCAGACCGCGTCGGCCCCGTGGTACGCGGCCAAGCCCTGGAGGACGGTGGGCAGTTGCAGGCCGATCAGCGCGAACACCGCCGATTCCAGCAGGAAGGCGACCATCCGCCAGACCGCGTCCTCCTGGAGCCGGGTGGCGAAGTCGACCTCCCACGCGTGGTGCCCGAGATAGACCGCGACGACGACGACCGCCAGGACGCCGGAGCCGTGGAACTGCTCGGCGACGCCGTAGGCGACGAACGGGATCAGCAGGGAGAGGGTGTTCTGGAGGAGGGCCTCCTTCAGGTGTGTGCGCAGCCAGTGGATCGGCACCATGAGCACCAGTCCGACGACGACCCCGCCGACGGCGGCCCGCAGGAACTCGCCGAACCCGCCCGCCCAGGTCGCGCCCGCGCCGACGGCCGCGGCGAGGGCCACCTTGTAGGCGGTGATCGCGGTGGCGTCGTTGAGCAGGGACTCGCCCTGGAGGATGGTGGTGATCCTGGAGGGCAGGCCGACCCGGCGCGCGATCGCCGCGGCCGCGACCGCGTCCGTCGGCGCGACGACCGCGCCCAGCACCAGCGCGGCGGTCAGCGGCAGCCCCGGTACGACGAGGTAGGCGACCCAGCCGACGGCGAAGGTCGCGAAGAGCACGTATCCGATCGACAGCAGCCCCACGGGCCGCATCTGGGCGCGCAGATCGAGGTACGAGCTCTCGGTGCCCTCCTTGTACAGGAGCGGGGGCAGCACCAGGGGCAGGACGATCTCCGGGTCCAGGGTGTAGTGCGGGACGCCCGGGACGTACGAGACCGCGAGGCCCACGGCGACCAGCAGCAGCGGCGCCGGCACCGGAGTGCGCCGGGCGGCCCCCGCGATCCCCGCACTGCCCGCCACCAGCAACAGCAGCGGCATCACATCCATGATCCTCGCCCACCCTCGTTTTCCGCGCGGCCACCCGCACGACCGTCGTAATCTGGCAATCATGAAACAGTGCACGCACGCCGACGCGCTGCCGCACCCGGAACCGGAGCCGCTCGATCCGACCTGCCCCGAGTGCCTGCGCAACGGCACGCACCCGGTGCAACTGCGGCTGTGCCTCAGCTGCGGCCATGTCGGCTGCTGCGACTCCTCGCCCGGCAGGCACGCGACGCAGCACCACGAGATGTCCGGTCACCCGGTGATGCGGACCTTCGAGCCCGGCGAGGACTGGCGGTGGTGCTTCGTGGACCACGTACTCGTCTGACCCTGTCCGGCCCTTTCCGACCCTCTTCCGAGCGGCTTTCCGTGTGATCGCATTCCCGCCCGACCGGGTTGTCGTGTGACACTGCATGGGGCGGTGGCCGCACGACGGTTCGAGCGTGTGACGTCTGGGTACGTCAACCCGGCGCGCGCTCTTCCCATTTGGGCCCGCAAACCCTCTAGACACGGAGCGTATGCACAGCTTTACTGTGAGTGACGCCAGGGGGGTTGGGGTCCCGGGACAGGAACGTTCGGAGCGCGATAGCGTCACCGCGGAACCGCGTCCGCGTTACCCCGGGGGGCGACCCTCGGCCCCGTAAAGCTTGTACCACCATGGAGGTGAGGGTGTCCCAGATCGCAGGCGAGCCCGCGGCGAACCAGGACTTCGTGGAAGTCCGGCTGCCGGCCGCGGGTGCCTACCTGTCGGTGCTGCGGACGGCCACGGCCGGACTCGCGGCCCGCTTGGACTTCACCCTGGACGAGATCGAGGACCTGCGCATCGCCGTGGACGAGGCCTGCGCGATCCTGCTCCAGCAGGCCGTGCCCGGCTCGGTGCTCAGCTGTGTCTTCCGGCTCGTCGACGACTCGCTGGAGGTCACGGTCTCCGCGCCGACCACGGACGGCCACGCCCCCTCGCGGGACACCTTCGCCTGGACCGTGCTCTCGGCCCTCGCGGGCAAGGTCTCGTCCGCCGTGGACGAGGACAAGACCGTGTCGATCAGCCTCTACAAACAGCGCGGCGCGGGCCCCGGCCCGGCGTGAGGAACGGGGACGGTCCGGTGCGGGACGAAGAGCGCGGCACACGGGAGCTGCCGGCCGGGGACGGGGGTGCCCCCTGGCCGAGCACGGGCGACCTGTCCGGGGAGGCTCCCCGGGACGGTTCCCGGCGCATGGCGGACGGCATCGACGGCATCCCCGAGCAGGCCAGACCACACCCGCAGGAGGACTCCGCGGGAGCCGGTGGCGAGGCGCCCACGGCGGAGCGCCGCGCGGGGGCCAGGGCTCGGGGAAGGGCTACGGGCGGGACGATGAGCGAGCACGAGCGGTACGCCGAGGACGACGCGCCGGGCACGCAGGCCGTACAGGCCGTACAACCCGTGCAGGCCGTACAGCACGACCCGGCGGACCGCAGCGGTGCACGGGCGAAGTTCGTGGAGCTGCGCGCCCTGAAAGAGGGCAGCCCGGAGTACGCGGAGCTGCGCAATCAGCTGGTCCGTATGCATCTGCCGCTCGTGGAGCACCTGGCGCGCCGGTTCCGCAACCGCGGCGAGCCGCTGGACGATCTCACCCAGGTGGCCACGATCGGGCTGATCAAGTCCGTCGACCGGTTCGACCCGGAGCGCGGCGTGGAGTTCTCCACGTACGCCACCCCGACGGTGGTCGGCGAGATCAAGCGGCACTTCCGCGACAAGGGCTGGGCGGTCCGCGTACCGCGCCGGCTGCAGGAGCTGCGGCTCGCGCTGACCACGGCGACGGCCGAGCTGTCCCAGCTGCACGGCCGCTCCCCCACGGTCCACGAGCTGGCCGAGAAGCTCGCGATCTCCGAGGAGGAGGTCCTGGAGGGCCTGGAGTCCGCCAACGCGTACTCCACGCTGTCCCTGGACGTCCCCGACACCGACGACGAGTCCCCGGCGGTCGCCGACACCCTCGGCGCGGAGGACGAGGCGCTGGAGGGAGTGGAGTACCGGGAGTCCCTCAAGCCGCTGCTGGAGGATCTGCCGCCGCGCGAGAAGCGGATCCTGCTGCTGCGCTTCTTCGGGAACATGACCCAGTCGCAGATCGCGCAGGAGGTCGGCATCTCCCAGATGCACGTCTCCCGGCTGCTGGCCCGCACGCTGGCCCAGCTGCGGGAGAAGCTGCTCGTGGAGGAGTGAGGAGTCCTACTCCGCGCGGCCCGGTCCCTTGATGCCGAGGGCCCGGGTCGTCTCGCCGTTGACGAGGAGGACCAGCGCCGCCACGGCGACCACCGCGAGGGCGATGCCGGCCGGGATGGCCATGCTGTCGGCCTTGAGCAGGTTGTAGGCGATCGGCAGCGCCATGACCTGGGTGATCACCGCGGGGCCACGGCTCCAGCTGCGCCGCAGCAGCAGTCCGCGCGCGGCGAGCAGCGGCAGCAGCGCGAGCACGACGAGGGTCCCACCGAGGGTCACGGCCTGCTGCCGGTCGTCCGGGGAGCCGGTGAACGCGAGGACGAGCACCCACAGCCCGCCGACCCCGAGGGCGGCGCCCTCCAGCCCGGCCAGCGCGGCGGCGTAGGTCAGCCGGCGGGGACGAGGTTCCTGGGCGGGTTTCTGCTCACTGCTCACCCCAGCAGGGTAGCGGGGCGAGTCAGCGCCCCGACGGGGCGGCCCGCAGACCAGCGGCGTGTCCAGGCTCACGCCCGCCCCTCTTACCCGATCCCTACCTCGCTGTGGGCCCGGTACCCCCCAGTAGGTACGCTGCTGACCATGCGTGCACTTCTCGTGGTCAACCCGGCGGCAACCACCACAAGTGCGCGCAGGCGTGATGTGCTGATCCACGCGCTGGCGAGCGAGGTGAAGCTGGAGGCGGTCACCACCGAGTACCGAGGGCACGCGCGCGACCTCGGCCGGCAGGCGGCGGACAGCGACGACATCGATCTCGTGGTGGCCCTCGGCGGCGACGGCACGGTCAACGAGGTCGTCAACGGCCTGCTGCACGCCGGCCCCGACCTGGACCGCCTGCCCGGTCTCGCCGTCGTACCCGGCGGCTCCACGAACGTCTTCGCCCGCGCCCTGGGCCTGCCCAACGACCCGGTCGAGGCCACCGGCGCCCTGCTGGACGCGCTGCGGGAGGGCCGGGAGCGGGTGGTCGGGCTCGGACTGACCTCGGGCACGCCCGGCACCGAGGACGAGGCGGTCCCGGACCGCTGGTTCACCTTCAACGCGGGACTGGGATTCGACGCGGGTGTCGTCGGCCGGGTGGAGCAGCAGCGTGAGCGCGGCAAGAAGTCGACGCACGCGTTGTACGTACGTCAGGTGATCCGGCAGTTCCTCGGTGAGCCGAACCGGCGGCACGGCTCGATCACGCTGGAGCAACCCGGCGAGGACCCGATTGCCGATCTTGTGGTCGCCATAATCTCGAACACGTCCCCTTGGACGTATCTCGGCAATCGCCCCATGTACACATCACCTAAGGCCTCGTTCGATACCGGCGTCGACGTACTCGGTCTCAGCCGCCTGTCGGCGGCCGCGGTTGCCCGGTATGGCACCCAGTTGCTCACTTCGTCCCCCGAGCGCGGACCCCATGGTCGACATGTCGTCTCGCTGCATGATCTGGATCAGTTCACCTTGCATTCGAAGGTTCCTCTGCCCCTACAGATGGACGGTGACCACCTGGGACTGCGTACGAGCGTGACGTTCACAGGTGTACGCCGTGCACTGCGTGTGATTGTGTGAGCGGAACGGGCAAAAGTCCTTTCACTCGAACGTTTAGGCCAGGATCCACCCCATGGAAGTACGGCTGTGACCTAGTCGACACCGAGGAATCAAAAAAAACTTTCCGGAAGGGGTTGTATCCGTCGCCGAGGTTTGCGAGTCTCTACGTGGCGATCGGGACGGCCCGCAACACCGGCCTCCACTGATCACCGGAACCCCTCTTCAAACCAAGGACCACGCCGGGGAAGACTCGGCGGTCGGCCCTTCACTTGTTGAGGGATTCGTGAAAGCGTTCACATTCACAAGCAACCTGCACGTCATATACGTTCAGAGAACCTAGGAGAGGTAGCAGCCATGGACTGGCGTCACAACGCCGTTTGCCGCGAGGAAGACCCCGAGCTCTTCTTCCCCATCGGCAACACCGGTCCTGCGCTGCTGCAGATCGAGGAAGCCAAGGCCGTCTGCCGTCGCTGCCCGGTGATCGAGCAGTGTCTGCAGTGGGCGCTCGAGTCCGGTCAGGACTCCGGCGTCTGGGGTGGTCTCAGCGAGGACGAGCGCCGCGCCATGAAGCGCCGCGCCGCCCGCAACCGGGCCCGTCAGGCCTCCGCCTGACATACCCACCCCTGCTGACAGCCTGAGCTTGGCGGCGCGTGCAGCACGCACGCATCTCCCGCCCCCGAGCCGCAGCGCGCAGTATCCCCCGATGCCGCTAGCGTTTTAGCAGAGCAGCAACGAGCACGAGCCTCGGACCAACGACGGTCCGGGGCTTTTTGCTGTCCTCAAGCTCCTTGACGGCGCACGGAGTTGTTCACTTCTGCGCCCGCACCGGAATGTCGAGGATCACCCTGGTCCCCCGCCCCGGCGCCGGGACCATGTCGAAGGAGCCGCCCAACTCCCCCTCCACCAGGGTGCGTACGATCTGCAGCCCCAGGTTGCCGGAGCGGTGCGGGTCGAAGCCCTCGGGCAGGCCGACGCCGTCGTCCTGGACCGTGACGAGGAGGCGGGCCTCCTTCGTCGTACCGCCACGGACCGCCGAGACCTCGACCGTGCCGGTGTCGCCCTCGCGGAAGCCGTGCTCCAGAGCGTTCTGCAGGATCTCGGTCAGGACCATCGACAGCGGGGTGGCCACCTCGGCGTCGAGGATCCCGAACCGCCCGCTGCGCCGACCGGTCACCTTGCCCGGCGAGATCTCGGCGACCATCGCCAGCACGCGGTCGGCGATGTCGTCGAACTCCACGCGCTCATCCAGGTTCTGAGACAGCGTCTCATGCACGATCGCGATCGAGCCGACCCGCCGGACGGCCTCCTCCAGGGCCTCCCGGCCGCGCTCGGACTCGATGCGCCGGGCCTGCAGCCGCAGCAGCGCGGCGACGGTCTGGAGGTTGTTCTTCACCCGGTGGTGGATCTCCCGGATGGTCGCGTCCTTGGTGATCAACTCCCGCTCGCGGCGCCGCAGTTCGGTGACGTCCCGGCACAGCACCAGCGAACCGATCCGGGTGCCCTTGGGCTTGAGCGGGATCGCCCGGAACTGGATGACGCCGTCGTTGGCCTCGATCTCGAACTCGCGCGGCGCCCAGCCGCTCGCGAGCTTGACGAGGGCCTCGTCCACCGGTCCCCGGGTCGGGGCGAGTTCGGCGGTGGTCTGCCCGAGGTGGTGGCCCACCAGGTCGGCGGCGAGACCCAGGCGATGGTAGGCGGACAGCGCGTTCGGGGAGGCGTACTGGACGAGGCCGTCGGCGTCCAGCCGGATCAGGCCGTCGCCGACGCGCGGCGAGGCGTCCATGTCGACCTGCTGGTCGGGGAAGGGGAACGATCCTGCGGCGATCATCTGCGCGAGGTCCGAGGCGCTCTGGAGGTAGGTCAGCTCCAGACGGCTCGGGGTGCGGACGGTCAGCAGATTGGTGTTGCGGGCGATCACACCGAGCACGCGGCCCTCGCGCCGTACGGGGATGGACTCGACCCGTACGGGGACCTCTTCGCGCCACTCCGGGTCGCCCTCGCGCACGATCCGTCCCTCGTCCAGCGCCGCGTCCAGCATGGGCCGCCGGCCGCGCGGGACCAGGTGGCCGACCATGTCGTCCTGGTAGGAGGTGGGGCCGGTGTTGGGGCGCATCTGGGCGACCGAGACGTACCGGGTGCCGTCCCGGGTGGGGACCCACAGGACCAGGTCGGCGAAGGAGAGGTCGGAGAGCAGCTGCCACTCCGAGACCAGCAGGTGGAGCCACTCGAGGTCGGAGTCGTCGAGGGCGGTGTGCTGGTGGACCAGTTCGTTCATGGAGGGCACGTTGTGAGCGTACCCGCGAGCCTCGGATGGCCGGAAAACACCCGTGACCGGCCCCGGGAAACACCCGCGGGCCGCGGCGCCTGGAAGGGACCCTCAACCCTCCCGGCACCGCAGCCCGGAGCATCATCGGCCGTGGGGTGTGCGGTCCCGGTCGGCCGAAGGTCGAGGAGCCGGTGCAGTCAGGGCAGAGAGCCCCGGTTCCTCGATCCGCCTTCCTGTGCGGGGAAGACGGAGGCTTGTTCACTTGGAAGCCCACGGTCTGGTTGCCCAGTGTGATTGTGGACTAGACCACAACGCTGTGTCCATGGTCTTGTCGGTCTGCACGAAGACCGGCGCACAGGACCGATGGCACCCGATGCCACGAAGCCTAGCCCGCGCGGGTCACCCTTGGGGCCAGATGGACAGGGCAATTTCCGCGAGTGCCTCCAGTTCTTCGCGGCTCGCCCCGTCGCGGGCCTGCTGGGACATGCCCTGGATCATGGCACCGGTGTGCCGGGCGAGGGCGGCGGCGTCGGTGCCGGCCGGAAGCCGGCCCGCCGTGACGTCCGTCCGGATCCGGGACTCGAAGGCGGCGATGTCCGCGGTGCGCCGCTCGCTGAGCAGCCGCTCCACCTCGCGGCTGGCGCAGTTGGTGGCGGCGTGTACGACCAGGCAGCCGTACGGGTGCGCGGGGTCGGTGTACTCGGCGGCGGCCTCGCGCAGCATGCGCGCGACGGCGGCGCGGGCGGTGGGCTCCTCGGCGAGGGCGCGCTCGCGGAAGGCGCCGTACGTGTCGGTGTAGAGCCGCACGACCTCTTCGAACAGCGTCCGCTTGTCACCGAAGGCCGCGTACAGGCTCGGGGCGCCGATGCCCATGATCCGGGTGAGGTCGGCGACCGAGGTGGCCTCGTAGCCGTGCTCCCAGAAGGCCATGAGCGCCTTCTCCAGGGCGGTGGCACGATCGAAGGAGCGCGGACGGCCGCGCGTTCTGGAGGCCCCGGCCCGCGTTCCCGTGTCCTGACCGCTCACCATGGGGGGCATTTTATAACGGCCCTTAGAAAAATACAGAGGCTCACTCCGGGGGACCCGGTTCTGTTAGATTGGTCTAAACCACCCAGACGTCCAGAGCCCCTTCAGAACGGCAGGCCCAGCGTGGAAGTTGTCATCGTTCCGGACGCCGCGGCGGGCGGCGAACTGATCGCCGAGGCCATGGCACAGCTGCTGCGACGCAAGCCCGACGCCCTGCTCGGCGTGGCCACCGGCTCCACCCCGCTGCCCGTCTACCAGGCACTGACCGCGAAGTGGCGCTCCGGCGCCGTGGACACCTCGCGGGCGCGCATAGCCCAGCTCGACGAGTACGTGGGACTGCCCGCCGACCACCCCGAGTCCTACCGCTCGGTGCTGCGCCGGGAGGTCCTGGAGCCGCTCGGCGTCGGCATGGACGCGTTCCTCGGACCCGACGGCACCGCCGAGGACATCCAGGCGGCCTGCGAGGCGTACGACCGCGCGCTCGCCGCGGCCGGCGGGGTGGACCTGCAGCTGCTGGGCATCGGCACCGACGGGCACATCGGGTTCAACGAGCCGTGCTCGTCCCTCGCCTCGCGCACCCGGATCAAGACGCTGACCGAGCAGACCCGCGTCGACAACGCCCGCTTCTTCGACGGAGACATCGAGCAGGTGCCGCACCACGTCATCACCCAGGGCATCGGCACCATCCTGGAGGCCCGTCACCTGGTGCTGCTGGCGACCGGCGAGGGCAAGGCGGACGCGGTCGCCGCGACCGTCGAGGGCCCGGTCGCGGCCGTCTGCCCGGCCTCCGCGCTCCAGCTGCACCCGCACGCCACGGTGGTCGTCGACGAGGCGGCCGCGTCCAAACTGAAGCTGGCCGACTACTTCCGGCACACGTTCGCGGCCAAGCCGGACTGGCAGGGGATCTAGACCGGGACCTCCGGGCTGATGGACTAGACCAACTTCGGTTGCAACGATATATAGAGGGGATCACGGAGCGTGCGGGTGGAGTCCTGACAGAAGAACCCGTGCCACGATGTGAGCCGTGGCCGATGTCAGTCGGTCGCTTTCGGCACCGGGAGCCGGGAAGGCAGAGCATGACCACCGACGTCAGCAGTGCGGAGAACGAGGCCGGTACGACCGTCCGTACGGCGCGCGTGCCCAAGTACTACCGCCTGAAGAAGCACCTGCTCGACATGACGGAGACCCAGGCGCCGGGCACGCCCGTCCCGCCCGAGCGCACCCTGGCGGCCGAGTTCGACACCTCCCGCACCACCGTCCGCCAGGCCCTGCAGGAACTGGTGGTCGAGGGCCGCCTGGAGCGCATCCAGGGCAAGGGCACCTTCGTCGCCAAGCCCAAGGTCTCCCAGGCGCTCCAGCTCACCTCCTACACCGAGGACATGCGCGCCCAGGGCCTGGAGCCGACCTCGCAGCTGCTGGACGTCGGCTACATCACCGCCGACGACCGGCTCGCGGGACTGCTCGACATCGCCGCCGGCGGACGGGTGCTGCGCATCGAGCGGCTGCGCATGGCCAACGGCGAGCCGATGGCCATCGAGACCACCCACCTCAGCGCCAAGCGCTTCCCGGCCCTGCGCCGCTCCCTGGTGAAGTACACGTCCCTCTACACCGCCCTCGCCGAGGTCTACGACGTCCACCTCGCCGAGGCCGAGGAGACCATCGAGACCTCGCTGGCCACCCCGCGCGAGGCGGGCCTGCTCGGCACCGACGTGGGCCTGCCGATGCTGATGCTCTCCCGCCACTCCCTGGACCGCGAGGGCAAGCCGGTGGAGTGGGTGCGGTCGGTGTACCGGGGCGACCGCTACAAGTTCGTCGCGAGGCTGAAGCGGCCCGCCGAGTAGGACCCACCGAACGTCGCTGAATCGATATACCGAGATCCGGACGAGGTCTTCCGCTTCCAGGACACCGTCACCTACATTGCCTGCGCATTACACAGGTGATCAGCGAGGGGACGGAGCCCGTGGCATGTCCGAAACGCCTGAAGTGAAACCACCGGTGGTGACACCGGTCCGCGTGATCATCGGCCTGTGTCTCGTCGCGCCCTTCGTGGCGACGCTCTGGGTCGGCTCCTACGCCAAGACGGACCCCGCCCTCATCGGGATCCCGTTCTTCTACTGGTACCAGATGCTCTGGGTGCTGATCTCCACCGCACTCACGATGACCGCGTACAAGCTGTGGCAGCGCGACCAGCGCGACCGCGCCGCCCATGCTTCCTCCGCTTCCCCCGCTGCCGAGAAGGGTGGTGACGCGAAGTGAAGAACGGCGTCAACGGCGTCGCGCTCGGCGTCTTCATCTTCTTCTTCCTGGCCGTCACGGTCATCGGCTTCCTCGCCGCACGCTGGCGCAGGGCCGAGAACGAGCACTCCCTGGACGAATGGGGCCTGGGCGGACGGTCGTTCGGCACCTGGATCACGTGGTTCCTGCTCGGCGGCGACCTGTACACGGCGTACACCTTCGTCGCCGTGCCGGCGGCGATCTACGCGGCGGGCGCGGCCGGCTTCTTCGCGGTGCCGTACACGATCCTGGTCTACCCGCTGATCTTCACGTTCCTGCCCCGCCTGTGGTCGGTCAGCCACCGCCACGGCTATGTGACCACGTCCGACTTCGTCCGGGGCCGCTTCGGCTCCAGGGGCCTGTCGCTGGCGGTCGCGCTGACCGGCATCCTCGCGACGATGCCGTACATCGCGCTCCAGCTCGTCGGCATCCAGGCGGTGCTGGACGTGATGGGCGTCGGCGGGGACAGCAGCACCAACTGGTTCGTGCGGGACCTGCCCCTGCTGATCGCCTTCGGCGTGCTGGCGGCGTACACCTACTCCTCCGGCCTGCGCGCCCCCGCCCTGATCGCCTTCGTCAAGGACGCGCTGATCTACATCGTCATCGCGGTGGCGATCATCTACATCCCCATCAAGCTGGGCGGCTTCGACGACATCTTCGCCAAGGCGGGCCACGCGTTCAGCCAGGTCAACCCGGCGACGGGCAAGCCGCGCGGCGCGCTCGTGCCCCCGCAGACCGGCCAGTGGACGTACGCCACCCTGGCCCTGGGCTCCGCCCTCGCCCTGTTCATGTACCCGCACTCGATCACCGCGACCCTGTCCTCCAAGAGCCGTGACGTGATCCGCCGCAACACCACGATCCTGCCGCTGTACTCCCTGATGCTCGGCCTGCTGGCGCTGCTGGGCTTCATGGCGATCGCGGCCGGGGTCAAGGTCACCAACGGCCAGCTGGCCATCCCGCAGCTGTTCGAGAACATGTTCCCGGACTGGTTCGCGGGCGTGGCCTTCGCGGCGATCGGCATCGGCGCGCTGGTCCCGGCGGCGATCATGTCCATCGCGGCGGCGAACCTCTTCACCCGCAACATCTACCGGGACTTCATCAAGCCGGACGCGACGCCGAAGCAGGAGGCCCAGGTCTCCAAGATCGTCTCGCTGCTGGTGAAGGTCGGCGCGCTGGTCTTCGTCCTCACCATGGACAAGACGGTCGCCATCAACTTCCAGCTGCTGGGCGGCATCTGGATCCTGCAGACGTTCCCGGCCCTGGTCGGCGGCCTGTTCACCCGCTGGTTCCACCGCTGGGCCCTGCTCGCCGGCTGGGCGGTCGGCATGGCGTACGGCACGGTCGCCGCGTACGGTGTCGCCTCCCCGACCCAGAAGCACTTCGGCGGCTCGGCCAAAGAGATCCCCGGCATCGGCGAGATCGGCTACATCGGCCTCACCGCGTTCGTCCTCAACGTCGTGGTCACCGTGCTCCTCACCTTCGTCCTCAAGGCCGCGAAGGCCCCCGAGGGCGTCGACGAGACCGAGCCGGAGGACTACACGGCGGACGCGGGCGAGCCGGGGGTACAGGTGGAACTGCCGCCGGCGACGGCGGGCGCCGGTCACTGAACGACTGTCGTACGACGGGCCGCCGGAGGAGAATCCGGCGGCCCGTTGTCGTACCCCTACGGCACACTCGGTGCCATGGACTTCGTGATCCGGCAGGCGACGCCGGGCGACTACGAAAGCCTCGGCGAGATCACCGCCCAGGCCTATCTTCAGGACGGCCTCCTGGACTTCGGAGAGGGCGACTCGTACCTCGGCGAGCTGAGGGACGTGGCGAAGCGCGCCGCCGACGCGGACGTGCTCGTCGCCGTGGAGGACGGCAGAGTGCTCGGCGGGGTGACCTTCGTGCCGTCCGGCGGTCCCATGGCCGACATCGCGCGCCCCGGGGAGGCCGAGATACGGATGCTGGCCGTCGCCCGGACAGCGCGTGGCCGGGGCGTCGGCGAGGCCCTCGTGCGGGCCTGCGTCGACAGGGCGCGGACCATCGAGAGCTGTGTGCGGATCGTCCTGTCCACCCAGCACACCATGCACGCCGCCCACCGCATCTACGAACGGCTGGGTTTCGTTCGCACACCCGAGCGGGACTGGAATCCGCTGCCGGAGCAGCTCGACATCACCCTGCTCACCTACGAGTTGACGCTGTCAACCACCCCTCGTTGAGGCGACGGGCTTGCACAACGGGCGTCACTGGCGGTGGCGCTGCGTCTGCGTCCTGCCTCACCCCGCTGCTCCGGGGGTGGGGCGGGGGCCGTTGACTGGGCCCCGCATCGCCACAACTCCCGCGCGCGAGCGCGGATGTTGCGGGAGCCGTTCCGGTCCGCGTGATCAACGAATCCGCAGGACCGGCATGCGAAGCGGGCCTGGGAGACCCGGTTCGCCTTGTCCATGTGCCCGCACTCTGCGCAGGTGCGGGGGGTGTACACCGGGTCGACGTACACCACCGGTACCCCCGCCCGGCGGGCCTTGTACGCGATGAACTGCCCGAGCTGGGCGAAGGCCCAGCTGGAGTGGGTGGCCCGTTGGGGCCACATGCTTCGCAATCTTGTGACTGATGCAGGTCTTCTTGATCACATGTTGGGCAGCTTGTGCCCCCAGCCCCCAGCCCCCACCTGGACTTCACTTCGCCGTACGTGCGCTGCCGCAACTCGAAGTTGCGCTTCACATCCTTGTCGAACGCCACGCGACTACACCAGGTCGCAGCCTCGTTGCAGGCGCGCGGAGTCGCCTCAAGTGCCGCCGCCTGCAAGGGCGTCGGCACGCACCTGCACGTTCACAGCGGATCACTCGATCGAGCGACTGATCTGGCTGCACGACCGTACGCCCGAGAAAGACCCATACCTGGATCCCTCCGTACCGGTTATATCCGGGGAACACGCTCCGAAGCCGCCACAACACAACATCTGGGGGTGACACGACAGCCCGCCACTAGATGTATGCTCATCCTCGCTGTCGCCGCAGGGGAATCCGGTGTGAATCCGGAACTGTCCCGCAACGGTGTACTTGTGCATGTCCGTTCCCAGAAACGCCGTGCACAGGAGTCAGTCCGAGGACCTGCCGGCAGCGCACCCGGCCGTCCGGTCCGGGTGGCCTTCAGACGTCCGGGCCTCGTGGGATGGGCCGGTGGACGCGACGCCGTGCGCGCTCGTGGCTGCCCCCTGCCCTCCACAAGGCCCCCGTGCCGATCGAGGGAGAGCCCCACGTGACCATCGCGCCAGCAGATCCGGCTTCAGCCAGCGGCCTGGAGACCGACGGTCCCGGTACCGCGTTGCTGCGGACCCTGACCGAGCTGACCGCCGACCTCCCCGACGCCGACCCCGGCCGGGTCGCCGCCGCCGCGCTGCGCGGCCGGTCCGCTCGGGCCGACGAGGCGGAGTTGCGCGAGCTGGCCACCGAGGCCGCCGCCGGGCTCATCTCCGAGGACCCCGCCTACTCCCGGCTGGCCGCCCGGCTGCTGACCCTCTCCATCCGCGCCGAGGCCGCCTCGCAGGGCGTGACGTCCTTCACCGGGTCCGTGGCCGTGGGGCACCGCGAGGGGCTCATCGCCGACCGCACCGCCGACTTCGTGCGGCTGCACGCCGAGCGGCTCGACGCGCTGGTCGACCGCCGGGCCGACGACCGCTTCGGCTACTTCGGCCTGCGCACCCTGCACAGCCGTTATCTGCTCCGGCACCCGATCACCCGCAAGGTCATCGAGACGCCCCAGCACTTCATGCTGCGGGTCGCGAGCGGCCTGGCCGAGGACGACACGACCCGCTCCGTGGACGAAGTGGCCGCGCTCTACGGGCTCATGAGCCGGCTCGACTACCTCCCGTCCTCCCCCACGCTCTTCAACTCCGGCACGCGGCACCCGCAGATGTCGTCCTGCTACCTCCTCGACTCCCCGCTGGACGAGCTGGACTCCATCTACGACCGCTACCACCAGGTCGCCCGGCTCTCCAAGCACGCCGGCGGCATCGGTCTGTCGTACTCCCGTATCCGCAGCCGCGGTTCGCTGATCCGCGGCACCAACGGGCACTCCAACGGCATCGTGCCGTTCCTGAAGACCCTGGACGCCTCGGTGGCGGCCGTGAACCAGGGCGGCCGGCGCAAGGGCGCCGCGGCCGTCTACCTGGAGACCTGGCACTCCGACATCGAGGAGTTCCTGGAGCTGCGGGACAACACCGGCGAGGACGCCCGCCGCACGCACAACCTGAACCTCGCGCACTGGGTCCCGGACGAGTTCATGCGCCGGGTCAACGCCGACGCGCAGTGGTCGCTGTTCTCCCCGGCGGACGTGCCGGAGCTGGTGGACCTGTGGGGCGAGGAGTTCGACGCCGCCTACCGCAAGGCCGAGGAGGCGGGCCTGGCGAAGAAGACCATGCCGGCGCGTGAGCTGTACGGCCGGATGATGCGCACGCTCGCGCAGACCGGCAACGGCTGGATGACCTTCAAGGACGCGGCCAACCGCACCGCCAACCAGACGGCCCTGCCGGGGCACGTGGTCCACTCCTCCAACCTCTGCACGGAGATCCTGGAGGTCACGGACGACGGGGAGACGGCGGTCTGCAACCTGGGTTCGGTGAACCTCGGTGCCTTCGTGGCCGACGGGGACATCGACTGGCAGCGGCTGGACGACACCGTCCGCACCGCCGTCACCTTCCTCGACCGCGTGGTCGACATCAACTTCTACCCGACCGAGCAGGCGGGACGGTCGAACGCCAAGTGGCGTCCCGTCGGCCTCGGCGCGATGGGTCTGCAGGACGTCCTCTTCAAGCTGCGCCTGCCCTTCGACTCGCCGGAGGCCAAGGCCCTGTCCACGCGGATCGCCGAGCGGATCATGCTCGCCGCGTACGAGGCCTCCGCCGACCTGGCCGAGCGCAACGGCCCGCTGCCGGCCTGGGAGAAGACCCGTACGGCCCGGGGTGTGCTGCACCCCGACCACTACGGCGTCGAGCTGACCTGGCCGGAGCGCTGGGCGGCCCTGCGCAGCCGTGTCGCCGAGGTCGGCATGCGCAACTCCCTGCTGCTGGCCATCGCGCCCACCGCCACCATCGCCTCCATCGCGGGCGTGTACGAGTGCATCGAGCCGCAGGTGTCGAACCTGTTCAAGCGCGAGACGCTGTCCGGTGAGTTCCTGCAGGTCAACTCCTATCTGGTGCAGGACCTGAAGGAGCTGGGCGTGTGGGACGCGCGCACCCGGGAGGCGCTGCGCGACTCGGGCGGCTCGGTGCAGGACTTCGCGTGGATCCCGGCCGACGTACGGGCGCTGTACCGCACGGCGTGGGAGATCCCGCAGCGCGGCCTGATCGACATGGCGGCGGCGCGCACCCCGTTCCTGGACCAGGCCCAGTCCCTGAACCTCTTCCTGGAGACGCCGACCATCGGCAAGCTCTCCTCGATGTACGCCTACGCCTGGAAGTCGGGGCTGAAGACGACGTACTACCTGCGTTCCCGCCCGGCGACCCGCATCGCCCGCGCGGCCCAGGGCCAGGCGCAGCCCCAGAAGACCATCCCCGTCCAGCAGGTCGCCGACCCCGACGCGGTCGCCTGCTCCCTTGAGAACCCCGAGTCCTGCGAGGCCTGCCAGTAATGACCGCTCCGACCACCACCCGTAACACGAACCTGCTCGACCCGGGCTTCGAACTCACCCTCCGCCCCATGCGCTACCCGGACTTCTACGAGCGCTACCGGGACGCGATCAAGAACACCTGGACCGTGGAGGAGGTCGACCTCCACTCGGACGTCGCCGACCTCGCGAAGCTGACGCCCGAGGAGCAGCACCTCATCGGCCGCCTGGTCGCCTTCTTCGCGACCGGTGACTCGATCGTCGCCAACAACCTGGTGCTGACGCTGTACAAGCACATCAACTCCCCCGAGGCGCGGCTCTACCTGAGCCGTCAGCTCTTCGAGGAGGCCGTGCACGTCCAGTTCTACCTGACGCTCCTGGACACCTACCTGCCCGACCCGGACGACCGGGCGGCGGCCTTCGCGGCCGTCGAGAACATCCCGTCCATCCGCGAGAAGGCGCAGTTCTGCTTCAAGTGGATCAACAAGGTGGAGAAGCTGGAGCGGCTGGAGACGAAGGCCGACCGCCGTCGCTTCCTGCTCAACCTGATCTGCTTCGCCGCGTGCATCGAGGGCCTGTTCTTCTACGGCGCCTTCGCGTACGTCTACTGGTTCCGCAGCCGGGGCCTGCTGCACGGTCTCGCCACCGGCACCAACTGGGTGTTCCGCGACGAGACGATGCACATGTCCTTCGCCTTCGACGTGGTCGACACCGTCCGCAAGGAGGAGCCGGACCTGTTCGACGACGAGCTGGGGCAGCAGGTCACCGACATGCTGAAGGAGGCCGTGGAGGCCGAGCTGCAGTTCGCGCGCGACCTGTGCGGCGAGGGCCTTCCGGGCATGAACACCGAGTCGATGCGGCAGTACCTGGAGTGCGTCGCCGACCAGCGCCTCGGCCGCCTCGGCTTCGCCCCGGTGTACGGCTCGGAGAACCCGTTCTCCTTCATGGAGCTGCAGGGCGTCCAGGAGCTGACGAACTTCTTCGAGCGCCGCCCGTCGGCGTACCAGGTCGCGGTGGAGGGCACCGTCGACCTGGACGAGGACTTCTGAGCCGGCGCTCCGTTTCGGGGATACGCCTACCGGCGCGCGTTCCGGGGCCCTGAGGCCGCCTGAGCGCGCGCCGGTACCAGGTGTCCTGCCCCGGCGCTCCTACCAGGGCAGCGGCCTCAGCAGCAGGTTGTGCGGGCGGAGCGTGATACCCACGCGGGTGGTGTCGTCGGACCCGGCGACCTGCTCGAAGCGGTACTTCGCCGAGATCGCCGCGGTGATCAGGCTCAGCTGGGTCATGGAGAAGTGGTCGCTGGGGCACTTGCGGTTGCCGACGCTGAAGGGGCTCATGGCGTACTTGGGCACCTCCTTGGCCCGCTCCGGCAGCCACCGGTCGGGGTCGAAGTCGAGGTGGCGGTCGTAGGAGCGGGCGTCGCGCTGGATCGCGTAGGGGCTGTAGACGATGTCGGCCCCGGCGGGAATGCGATAGGCGCCGAGCGCGGTGTCGGTCACCGCGCGCCGCGTCAATATCCATACGGCCGGCCTGAGCCGCATGGCCTCGACGACGACATTGTTGGTGTGCGCGAGTGAGCGGACGTGTTCGAATCCGACCGGTCGGCCACCGGTCACGGATTCGACCTCGGTCCGTACCTTCTCGGCGTGTTCCGGGTGTTCCGCGAGGACCTGAAGCAGCCACATGATCGTGGAAGCCACTGTTTCGCTTCCGGGGGTGAGTATGGCGACGACCTGGTCGTGGATCTCCTGTTCCCCGATGGGGTCGCCATTGTCGTCCTTCGCCTCCAGCAATGCCGTCAGCAAATCGTCCGGCTTTTGACCAGATGCCCTCCGCTCGGCGACGATCTCGTCCACCAGCAGATGCAAATCGGCCAGCGCCCGGTTGAATTCGCGGTTGGCCGGGAAGGGCAGCCGGTACAGCGGCCCCAGCGGGATGACCATCCGCCGGTACATGCCGCGGAAGACGGTGGCGAGGTCGATGCTGAGCCGCTCGGCGCGCTCGTCCATGTACTCGCCGCGCAGCAGGCAGCGGGCGGCGATGCGCACGGCCACCCGGAAGGACTCCGAGGTGCAGTCGACGGTCTCGCCGGGCCGCCAGCGCTCGGTCAGCCCGTGCGCCTCCTCCTCCATGATCGGCCCGTAGTCCGGGATCGCGTCGAGCCGGAACGCGGGCTGGATGGTGCGCCGCTGACGCCGGTGCCGGGGGCCGTTGGCGGTGGCCACGCCCTCCTTGCCGAGCAGCCCCTCGAGGGACTCCCACAGGGGTCCGTCGATCTTGAAGTCGGGGTTGAGGGCGAGCGCGCCGGTGAGCTCCGGGGTGGTGACGGCGTACACCGTCTTGGGGCCGAGCTTGAGGCGTACGACGTCGCCGTGGTCGCGGAGCCGGGACATGAACGCGAGCGGGTCGCGGACCAGTTGCAGGCCGTGCCCGAGGCCCGGCACGGCGCCTCCGGCCAGCGGGGGTTCACGCAGCTCGGTGGTCTCGGAGGTCAGGGGGTGCACAGACTCGACGGTCATTACTCACCTGCCGCTTCGTTCGTGACGTACGGGGGCGTGGACCGGTCGTCCCAGGTGTCGACCATGTACCGGCCGGACTCGTGGTGGAACCAGTAGACGGAGCTGAACCAGTTCCGCATATTGCCGACGCAGGCGCGCACCGCGGCGCTCAGTTCCTTTCCGTGGACGGTGCCGTCGGCGAGGTCGTCGGCGAATTGCAGGGCGTCCTGCTCGACCTGGAGGAATTCATCGATGCATTCCTCGACGCGCCGCCTGACTTCGTCCACCGATTCCTCGAGAGTCAGCCCCTCATGGGTGATGAGACTGATGCCGAGATTGTGGACCTCGTCGCCCGCGATTTCCTTCGGCAGCGAGCACAGATCGTTGTACCAGGCGGCGAATTCCTGGCTGAGCAGCGCGGCCCGGCGATAAGCGGGGTCTTTTCTTACGGAATCCGGGAGTTCACACCCGGCGCTCGGCTCCAGCAGGTCCGTCCATATCCAGTGGGCGAAGGTGTGCCGGCGCAGGGCGAGGTATTCCTCGACGCCGGGGATGTATCCCTCGGTGCGGTTGCGGAACTCGCGGTCGTAGGCCTCGACCACCGCGTGGAAGTGCCGGGCGAACCGCTGGTTCCAGGTGCGCGACAGGAAGCCGTACAACCGCAGCACGCTGTCAGCGAACCCCGCGACCAGCGGGTCCGGGTGGTGCAGATGGTGCCGGGGTGCGTCCAGGGCCGCGTGCAGGCGGTGCCTGAGGCGCCGCCAGTCGTCGGCCCGGCCGTGGACGACGTACCGGTCGTGGCGGTCGTCCCAGACGAAGAACCATGCGCTGTAGTCGGCGATGGCCTGCAGGACCTCGTCGGCGGCGCCGAGGTAGTAGCCCGCCATGAGGTCGGTGTAGCACAGTCCGTCGGCATATTCCTGCACCTTGTCCGCCGGCATGAGCCGTTTTTCCAGCAGCCAGAGACGTGTCTTCTCCTGGAGTCGCGGCCAATACGGGTGCAGTTGCCGAGGAAAGGCGGACTCGATCACCGGGAGTGCCAGCGAGGGTGGTACTACGACCGCCATCGGCGTCGCTGTGGTGCTGTGTGGGAAAGCATGCACGTACAAACCCCTCTCAGCCGCCAGGAGCGCACGCCCCTCCCGTCGTGCCGGGCGTGCGCCGTTGCGTATCCCCGCACTTACATTCAGCACCACAACTGACCGTCATGGGAACGGATTTGCTTCACTCACTACCCCAAGGTGCCGAGAATCCCCCCTTGCGTGACCGATTAAGGATCACCAGGAGGACAGAAGGGATCAGTTGTACGCCGCACGGACGAGCGAGGCCGGGCAAGAGAAGGGCGCCCGACCGGGAGCGATCCCGGCCGGGCGCCCCAAGTGCCCGACGTCGGCTAGTCGTTGGCGACCACCGGATAGCGTGGCTCGTTCTCGGCCATCTGCCGCAGCGCGTCCTTGCGGTCCCGCTTGGACAGCCGGTCGATGTACAGGTAGCCGTAGAGGTGGTCGGTCTCGTGCTGCAAACACCGTGCGAAGTAGCCGGTGCCGCGGACCCTGATCGGGTTGCCCTTCTCGTCCTGGCCGGTCACCTCGGCGTAGTCGGGCCGGGCGAGCGGTGCGTACGCCGTCGGCACGGACAGGCAGCCCTCGTTGCTGTCGTCCAGGCGGCGCCTGTCCGCGGGCAGCTCGACGAGCTTGGGGTTGCAGACCACGCCGGTGTGCCGGACGCCCTCGTCGTCGGGGCAGTCGTAGACGAAGACCTTCAGATCGACACCGATCTGGTTGGCGGCCAGGCCCACGCCCTCGGCGGTGCGCTGGCTGGCGAACATGTCGGCGACGAGCTGCTGCAGCTCCTCGCCGAACTCGGTGACGTCCTTGCACTCCTTGTGCAGCACCGGGTTGCCGACGACCGTGATCGCCCGCGAGGTCCCGCGCTCCCGCCAGGCCTTCTCGCGCTCCTCGCAGTCCTCCGTGTCGACGACGTACCCCTCCTCGTCGACGGGGAGCACGCCCGCGTGCTGCTGATCGGTGTCCTGCTGCGCCATGACCGACGTACGCCTTCCTGCAAAACTGGGAAAAGTCTCGGGTACAGCCTAAAGGCGGCAGGTCGTCGGCGGCTCAGCAAACCTCTTCCAGGTCGCGCCAGTCCCTGGAGTCCGGGCTGTCGGCGACCCACCCGTCCAGCAGCCCCCGCACCAGCGAAGCCGGCGCGGCCACCCCGCACTCCCGCTCCGGCACCCACAGCTGCCCGTCCGTCCGGTGCCCCAGCGGCCCGGGATGACCGGGCTCGCTGTGGTCGTGCGGATCCAGGTGGTCGCCCTCGCCCTCGTCCGACGGCATCCGCGACTCCGAGCACATCCGGCACAGCAGCCGCACCGAGGAGGACCAGTCCTCCGCGGCGAACCCCGCGTCGGCGGCCAGCTGCTCCAGCGCGTCCCGGTCCGCCTCCGTGGCCGCCTCCAGCAGCACCACCCAGGTCGGCACGGGTGAGGGCGCCCACAGCTCGATCTCGTCGAAGACCGGGTAGGCGTGGCCGGTGGTCGTCGTGCGCTCGCCGTGCGGGACCCCGTCGTGCAGCACGACCTCGCCCCAGCGTCGCCCGGACGAGGGAAGCGGGATGGACAGCACCTCTATCCGCGCCGGGTCCAGCCTGCGGCCCCACACGACCTCGGCCTCACCCTCCGGGGACAGCCGTACGGCCGCGCTGCCCAGCTCCATGCCGACCGGTTCCCCGGCCACGGCGGCTCCGCCGGGCACCTTCAGCCCGTACGCCTGCCAGGCGCGGCGGGCCAGCGACCAGTCCTGCAGGGCGGTGGCGGCGATGCCGACGTTCCACCAGTCGGGCGCCCCGTTCTCCCGGTCCAGCAGCGCGACCGCCCGCAGACCGGCCGCGCGAGCCTGCTCCCAGTCGTGGCGGAACTTGTGCAGCAGGGCGAGGTTGAACCAGGACTCCGACAGCCAGGGCTCCAGATCGGCGGCCCGTGTCAGCAGCTCGCCCGCGTCCTCGTAGCGGCCGTCGCCGATGAGCGTGAACGCGCGGTCGGTGGCCTGCCGCCAGGAGGCGGAGGGCCGGTGCCGTCCCTTGCCGAAGATCCTCACGATTCCCGCCTGCCAGTTCCATTTCCGCACAGTGGGCTGGCTTGTGCCCCCGGACACCCTCTCCCTCGCATCCAACCACGTACGCCGGGAAAGGCGCTCATTACCCATGGGTTACCCAGCCGGGAGCGGGGTCAGACAGTGCCGTGCGTCTCCCGTGGCCCGCCACCGGCGCGCTCTCCCGCCAGGCCCGTGGCCGGGCCAGGACCCGGGCGAGGGACTCCACCACCTCCGGAGCGTAGTCACCGGCGGTGCCGAGGCGCAGCTCCTCCAGCGCCCGCAGGGGCCCCTCGGGGCCGGCGTCCCGGGTCTTCTCCTCGTAGGCGTTCACGGCCCGGACGATCCGGGCGGCGACGGGCTGTTCGCGCCAGGGTTCCGCCTGCTGTTCCACCACCACGGCGACGGCCGCGGACACACCGGTCTGCCGTACGACGGCCCCGCCGAGCAGGGCGATCCGCCGCTGCTCCGCGGCGGGCAGGTCGGCGGTGGCGCCGGCCGGGACCGGGTCGACCAGGCTGAGCTGGCCGATGTCGTGCATGAGGGCCGCGTACTCCAGGACGGTCAGTTCCTCCCCGGTCAGACCGAGATCCCGGCCGACGGCGAGGCCGAGCGCGGCCACGCGGCGGGCGTGCCCGGCGGGGGTGCAGCCGGCTATCTCGGTGGCGCGGGCGAGGGAGGCGATGGTCTGCCGGTAGGTGGCGCGGACGGCCGCGTACCGGCGCAGGGACAACTGGGTGAGCAGCAGGGGCAGGCAGAACACGGGCAGCGCCCACAGCCCGGCGACGGCGACCCCGAGCGCCATCACCGCGCCGGTCGCGCAGACGGCGGAGCCGATGCCGAGCAGCCCGCGCAGCTCCTCGCGCAGGCGCGGGCCGAACGGCCAGCGGGTGCGGGAGTGGGCGAGGACGGCGGCCAGGACGGCGTCGCACAGGGCGGTGAGGCAGAGCAGGGCGACCAGGAGCAGGGCGTGCTCGGGGCCGCTCCAGGAGGTGAACACGCCCCTGCCGTAGAGGGGTTGGAAGCAGACGGCGGCGAAGCCGACGGTGAGCACCCGGCGGGCCAGATGGTCGAGGGTGGGGGTGCGTCCGTGCCAGATGTGCGGGACGGCGCCGAGTAGCGCGGCGGCGAGGACCACGGTGACGACCTGCGCCGCGTCGTGGTGCGTGGGCCGTCCGGCCACCGCTCCGAGCAGGGCGTACGACAGCGAGCCGGCGGTGGCGAGGGGGGCGGCCTGCCGTACCTGGGCGCCGCTCCAGCGGGTCAGCTCGCCGACGGCTATGAGCACCCCGAAGGCGAGGGCCACGCCCCGTTCGTCGAGCCCGGTCCACAGGGTGACGGCGAGGGAGCCGGCCGCGGCGAGGGCGGCGGCGCCGTGGACGATCCGCAGGACGGTCACCGGGGTGCCCCGATGACCGGCGTCCGGCCCTGGCTCCCGTGCGGCGTCCCGGTGTCCTCGGAGGTGACCGCGGGGTGCCAGCCGCAGCGGCGCAGCGCCCGGCCGAGCGCGCCGACCATGCGCGGGTCGAACTGCGTGCCGGCGCAGCGCTCCAGCTCGGCGACGGCGGCCTCGACGGGCCGGGCCCGGCGGTAGGAGCGGGTGGAGGTCATCGCGTCGAAGGCGTCGGCGACGGCGACGACGCGGGCGCACTCGGGGATCTGGGTGCCAGCGAGGCCGTAGGGGTAGCCGCTGCCGTCGAGGCGTTCGTGGTGGTGCAGGATCGCGGCGCGGGCCTCGCCGAGGAAGGAGATCCCGCGGACCATCTCATGGCCGTACTCGGGGTGCAGTTCGATGATCCGGCGTTCCTCGGGGGTCAGCGGGCCGTCCTTGCGCAGCAGCCTCGTCGGGACGCCGAGCTTGCCGACGTCGTGCAGGATGCCGGCGAAGCGCAGCACCTCGACGCGGTCGTCGTCCATGCCGAGTTCGCGGGCGATCATCACGGAGGCCTGGCCGACGCGTTCGCTGTGGCCTCGGGTGTAGCCGTCCTTGATGTCGACGGCCTGCACCAGGGCGCGGATGGTGGCCTGGTGGGCGGCGCGTTCGCGGTGGTACTGGGCGAAGATCCACCAGGACACGCACATCGGCAGCAGCACGAGCAGCGCGGCGACCGGGCCGTACGGACTGCGCCACAGCACGGCCATCATCAGCCCGGCGAGTCCGTGCACCGCGACCGGCGCGAGACAGCGGGACAGCAGCCCGCGCCAGGCCCGGCGCAGCGGGATGCCGAGGGCAGCGGCGCGGATGCCGCCGTCGAGGACGGTGAGGATCAGGCAGAAGGCGAGGACGGCCGCGCCGGCGGGCAGCAGCGCGTACGGGAAGTCGGGGCCGACGACCGCGTCCCGGCCGCCGAGCGCCCAGTGCACCCGGGCGGCGCCCCACACGGCGAGCGCGGGCCGCGCGGCCCGCCAGACGCGCCGGAGCGGCGCGGGCCGGTGCCCGGCGCGCTCGACCGGCGAGAGCAGGGCCGCGGGCAGCGGGACCAGCGCGGCGGCCGGCGGCGGCAGCAGGAACGCCCCGGCGAGCAGCACGGGGTAGAAGGTGCCGCCGAAGCGCCGGCGTACGACGTGCTCGGAGGCGGCGTAGAGCGCGGCGAGCAGGCCGAGCGCCCACCAGGGGGCGCGTATCGTCGGCAGCGGCAGAAGGCACAGCAGCGCCAGCAGGGCGACGGCGGCCACCCAGCCGCGTGCTCTCGCCGGTACCGCCTCCATCGCTCCCCTCCCCGACCGTGCCCTGTCCGGGCTGGGAGCCTAGGGCGGAGATCGGGGGGTGCGGGGGCTACGACCTGAGGATTAGCACGTTCGGGTGACGACCCGGCGGTCAGCTCTCCTGCGGGGTGGCGGTCACGTCGTGCTCGGGCACGGCCTGGCCGGAGCGGATCAGGTCGATCCGTCCCATGACCTTGGCGCGCAGGTCGGCGGGTACGTCGTCATGTCCGCAGCACCGCTTGACCAGCTTCTTCACGGCCTGCTCCAGGCCGTACTTCTCCAGGCACGGAGAGCATTCCTCGAAGTGGTGCTGGAACTTGTCGCGATCGATTTCCGGCATCTCACTGTCGAGGAACTCGTACAGATGGTCGAGGACCTCACTGCAGTCCGTCTCGTGCGGCTCTCCGCAGCTCATGAGCCCGAGCCTTTCGCTTCGTTCGACTCTCCGGCGCCCGCCGGGACCAGCCCGCGCTCACGGGCGTAGTCCTCCAGCATGCCGCGCAGTTGACGGCGGCCCCGGTGCAGCCGGGACATCACCGTACCGATGGGTGTCCCCATGATGTCCGCGATCTCCTTGTACGCAAAGCCCTCTACGTCCGCGAGGTAGACGGCGATGCGGAACTCCTCGGGGATCGCCTGCAGCGCTTCCTTCACGTCCGAGTCGGGCAGGTGGTCGAGCGCCTGCGACTCGGCGGAGCGCAGACCCGTCGACATGTGCGACTCGGCGCGGGCGAGCTGCCAGTCCTCGATCTCCTCCGCGGCGGAGCGCTGCGGCTCGCGCTGCTTCTTGCGGTAGGAGTTGATGAAGGTGTTGGTGAGGATCCGGTACAGCCACGCCTTGAGGTTGGTGCCCTCCCGGAACTGGTGGAAGGACGCGTACGCCTTGGCGTACGTCTCCTGCACCAGGTCCTCGGCGTCGGCCGGGTTGCGCGTCATGCGCAGCGCCGCCGAGTACATCTGGTCGAGGAACTCGAGCGCGTCCCGCTCGAAGCGCGCGCTGCGCTCGCCGGTGGACTCGGAGATCGCCTCCGCGCTCACGCCCTGGCCCTCGGGCTGCTCCGCCTGGCCGTTGTCGGTCCCTGCGTCGGTACCGGTGACCGGACCCACCTCCTCAAGATCCCGGGCAGGACCGAGACCGGTCCCACTCGTTTCGGAGGATAGAACACGACCCGTGCCTGCCGCCCCTCGAATAGGAGCGGTCTTGGCCGCGTGCAGCACCGTCCAGTCCAGGTCAGTACGGCTGCTGCGGGCCGGGCAAACGGTCGAACCCATGCGGCGGACTTCCTCTCCTACGACGTCGGTGCCGAGGCCTCAGCACTTCTGTCCGCCTCAACAGTGGTCCGGCGCGGGGCATTCCCGGCCGTCACCCGAGTGACCCGAGCCACCCCGCCACACCCTCGGTGATGATCTCCAGGGCCCGCTCCTCGGTGATCTCCGCGCGCCTGGGGATCGCGAACCCGTGATCCCCGTACGGCACCTCGAGCAGCCCGAAGTCGCCCTTCGGGAACTCCTCCGGCTTCCCGAAGGGGTCGTTGCCGCCCTGCACGACGAGCGTCGGCACCCCGGCCCCCAGCAGCTCCTGGGCACGGGACTTCTCGGGCCTGCCCGGCGGGTGCAGCGGGAAGCTGAGCGCGAGCACGGCGTGCGCGCCCAGCTCGGCCGCCGTGCGGCAGGCGACCCGGGCCCCGGCGCTGCGGCCGCCGGAGACCACCGGCAGCTCCATCCCGGACAGCGCGGGCCAGATGCCGCGCCAGCCGGTGTCCAGGGTCTTCGGCGCGGCGGCGACCTTCTTCCCGGCGACGCGCCAGGGCTGCTCCACGAGGGCCACGGTCACGCCGTGCTCCGGGAGCACCCGGGCGAGCGCCTGGAGGTCCCGTGCCTCGATGCCACCGCCCGCGCCGTGGCTCACGGCCAGCACCAGCCGCGCCCGTTTCACCTTGTGCCAGGTGATGCGCGCGGTCCCGGCGTCGGTCTCGACAATCTCGATCACGCTAGAAGAGTGTGCCCTCTTCCGGCGCCTCGAGCTCCTTCAGCAGCTCCGGGCCGTTGTTGCGGACGTTGCTGACGGCCGTGGAGACCGGGTAGGCGCGCATCAGGCCGGGCGGGGGCGGGGCCAACAGGTCGCGCAGGTCGTCGGGGTCGGTGCGGCCCGGGTCGAGCCAGGCCTCCCAGCGGTCCGGGGTGAGCATCAGCGGCATCCGGGGGTGGATGTCGGCCAGGGTGTGAGGGCCGTCGGCGGGGGCCACGGCCAGCGGGGTCCTCTCGGCCTCCGTGGTGATCACCGAGCACGTGACCCACCAGGCCTGGGGGTGGTCGTCGGGCAGGGTCCGGTCGCGCCAGAACTCGTACAGCCCGGCCATCGCGAACACCGAGCCGTCGGCGGGCAGCACGAAGTAGGGCTGCTTGCGCGGCCGCTTCTTCCTGCCCTCGACCTCCAGCTCGCGCTCCTGCTCGCCGGTGACCCACTCGTAGTAGCCGTCGGCGGGGATGATGCAGCGGCGGGCGGCGAAGGCGCGGCGGTAGGCGGGCTTCTCGTGCACGGTCTCGGCGCGCGCGTTGATCATCCGGGCGCCGCCCTCGGGCGTCTTGGCCCAGGACGGCACCAGTCCCCACTTCAGCTTGCGCAGCTGGCGAACCGGACGCGGGGAGTCCGCGTCTTTCAGGGGACGGTCGAGGACGGCGTGGACCTCCTTGGTCGGGGCCACGTTGTAGTCGGGCTCCAGGGTCTCCTCGGGCTCCCACTTCTCGATCTCAAAGATTCCTGCGAGATCCTCGGGCCTACGACTCGATGCATACCGTCCGCACATACGTGCCACACTGCCAGGCCCACCCGTCACCCGGCCACCACCCCTCAACGACGGCGCTCCGCGCCGACCCCCATTGATCTCCAGCACAGGGAGCCACTCGGACACATGGACAGCAGCCTCGCCGCCCTCGCGCTGCCCGACCTCTGGGACCGGCTCACCGGTACCCAGCCCGACCCCGACGTCTGGGTGGTGCTCGCCACCTCCGCGGCCGCGCTCGCCGTCGTCGTCCCGCACACCCTGTGGCGTATATCCCGCAACGCGATCACCATCGCGCACGAGGGCGGCCACGGTCTGATCGCGCTGCTCACCGGGCGGCAGCTGACCGGCATCCGGCTTCACTCCGACACCAGCGGCCTCACGGTCAGCCGGGGCAAGCCGTACGGGCTCGGCATGATCCTGACGGCGGCGGCCGGGTACACCGCCCCCTCGCTGCTGGGGCTGGGCGGCGCCGCCCTGCTGGCGGCCGGCCGGATCACGCTGCTGCTGTGGGTGGCGACGGCGCTGCTCGTGGCGATGCTGGTGATGATCCGCAACGCGTACGGCGTCCTGACCGTGGTGCTGGCGGGGGGCGCCTTCCTGCTGGTGTCGTGGCTGACGGGGCCGCAGGTGCAGGCGGCGTTCGCGTACGCGGTGGTGTGGTTCCTGCTGCTCGGCGGGGTACGGCCGCCGTTCGAACTGCAGCTGAAGCGGTCCCGGGGTGGCGCCGGGGACTCGGACGCGGACCAGCTGTCGCGGCTGACGCACGTACCGGCGGGGCTGTGGCTGTTCCTGTTCCACGCGGTGTCGCTGTCCTCGCTGATCGGCGGGGGGCGCTGGCTGCTTCAGGTGTGACGGCCTGGAAAGCCCCGCCCCCGGCGTGCAGGGGCCCGGCCGTGCCCAGCCACTAAAGTGGGGCGCATGACCGTTGACCCCGCACACACCGCCCTCTGGCCCGCCCCGCACGCGAGCGGAGCCGTCGACGCGACGGTCCACGTGCCCGGGTCCAAGTCGGTCACCAACCGCGCCCTGGTGCTGGCCGCCCTCGCCTCCGAGCCCGGCTGGCTGCGCCGCCCGCTGCGCTCCCGCGACACCCTGCTGATGGCCGGTGCCCTGCGCGCGATGGGCGTGGAGATCGAGGAGACCGTGTCGTCCAGCTCCTCCGTCGCGGGCGGCGCGGACGGCACCGGCGAGGCCTGGCGGGTGCTGCCGACGGGCCTGCGCGGCCCGGCGACGGTCGACGTCGGCAACGCCGGCACGGTGATGCGCTTCCTGCCGCCGGTGGCCGCGCTGGCCGACGGCCCCGTCCGGTTCGACGGCGACCCGCGGTCGTACGAGCGTCCTCTGCACGGGGTGATCGACGCGCTGCGGCAGCTCGGCGCCCGGATCGACGACGACGGCCGGGGCGCGCTGCCGCTGACCGTGCACGGCGGCGGGGCCCTGGACGGCGGCCCGGTGTCGATCGACGCGTCGTCCTCGTCGCAGTTCGTGTCGGCCCTGCTCCTGTCCGGCCCGCGCTTCAACCAGGGCGTCGAGGTCCGCCACACCGGCGCGACCCTGCCGTCCATGCCGCACATCCGGATGACCGTCGACATGCTGCGCGCGGTCGGCGCCCAGGTCGACACCCCGGAGTCGGGCGGCGAGCCGAACGTGTGGCGGGTGACGCCGGGCGCGCTGCTCGGCCGGGACCTGACGATCGAGCCGGACCTGTCCAACGCCCAGCCGTTCCTGGCGGCGGCCCTGGTCACCGGCGGCAAGGTGCTGATCCCGGACTGGCCGGAGCGCACCACCCAGCCGGGTGACCGGCTCCGGGAGATCTTCACCGAGATGGGCGGCTCCTGCGAACTCACCGAGTTCGGGCTGGTGTTCACCGGTTCCGGCGCCGTCCACGGCATCGACGTCGACCTGGGCGACGTCGGCGAGCTGACCCCGGGCATCGCGGCCGTCGCCGCCCTCGCGGACTCCCCCTCGACCCTGCGGGGCGTGTCCCATCTGCGGCTGCACGAGACGGACCGGCTGGCCGCGCTCACCAAGGAGATCAACGAGCTCGGCGGTGACGTCACCGAGACCGCCGACGGCCTGCACATCCGCCCGCGCCCGCTGCACGGCGGCGTCTTCCACACCTACGACGACCACCGTATGGCCACCGCCGGCGCGATCATCGGCCTGGCGGTCGAGGGCGTGCGGATCGAGAACGTGGCGACCACGGCGAAGACCCTGCCGGACTTCCCCGAGCTGTGGACCGGGATGCTCGGGCAGTAGGGACCTACGCCATGCGCCGCTACGGCAAGCACACCGACGAGGACGACATCCGCACCCGCCCCGGCCGCCGGGGCACCCGGCCGCGTACGAACATCCGGCCCAAGCACGAGGACGCCGCCGAGGGCCTGGTCCTCACGGTCGACCGGGGCCGGCTGACCTGCCTGGTCGACGACCGGACCGTGCTCGCGATGAAGGCCCGCGAACTGGGCCGCAAGGCGGCGGTGGTCGGGGACCGGGTGGCCCTGGTCGGCGACCTGTCGGGCAAGAAGGACACCCTGGCCCGGATCGTCCGCATCGAGGAGCGCACGTCGGTCCTGCGGCGCACGGCCGACGACGACGACCCCTACGAGCGCGTGGTCGTCGCCAACGCCGACCAGCTGGCGATCGTCACGGCCCTGGCCGACCCGGAACCGCGCCCGCGCCTGATCGACCGCTGCCTGGTCGCGGCCTTCGACGGCGGCCTGGAGCCGCTGCTGGTGATGACCAAGTCCGACCTGGCCCCGCCGGACAAGCTGCTGGAGCTGTACGGCGCCCTCGACATCCCGTACCTCGTCACCAGCCGCGAGGAGCTGGAGAACGGCGACGCGGCGGACCAGGTGCGGGAGCACCTGGACGGCAGGGTCACCGCGTTCGTGGGCCACTCGGGCGTCGGCAAGACGACGCTGGTGAACGCGCTGGTCCCCGAGGAGCGCCGGCGGATGACGGGACGCGTCAACGCGGTGACGGGCCGCGGCCGCCACACCACGACATCGGCCCTGGCGCTCCCCCTGTCCGATACGGACGGCTGGGTCATCGACACCCCCGGGGTCCGCTCCTTCGGCCTCGCGCACGTCGACCCGTCCCGGGTGATCCACGCCTTCCCGGATCTCGAACCCGGCACGGAGGGCTGCCCGCGCGCGTGCAGCCACGACGAGCCGGACTGCGCGCTGGACGCCTGGGTCGCCGAGGGCCACGCGGAACCGGCGCGCCTGTACTCGCTCCGCCGGCTGCTGGCCACACGGGAGCGGAAGGAAGGCGACTGAGCGGTCCTTCGTTGTTTGCCGGGGCCCGGGCCCGGTAAGTGCATAATCGCACCGAGCCGGGGATCCGGATCAACGGGAGGACCGCACATGGCGTGGCTGCTGGTCATCGTGGCCGGGATGCTGGAGACCGGTTTCGCCGTGTGCCTGAAGCTCTCGCACGGGTTCACCCGGCTCTGGCCGACCATCGCCTTCGCCTCGTTCGCCCTCGGCAGCTTCGGCCTGCTGACCCTGTCCCTGAAGAAGCTCGACGTGGGCCCCGCCTACGCGGTGTGGACCGGCATCGGCGCGGCCGGCACCGCGATCTACGGCATGGTCTTCCTCGGCGACCTGGTGTCCACCCTGAAGATCGTCTCGATCAGCCTGGTCATCGTCGGGGTGATCGGGCTGCAGCTCTCGGGGTCGGCACACTGAGGGCATGTCCGAGGAGGTTTTCATGAGCTCCGAACAGAGCACCGGCCCCGTCCGGCATCGCGACCAGGGGGCATGGCTCGCCCGGTTCGCCGACCGCGTTCTGGTGGTCTGCCCCCGCTGCGGCGGCCGGGCGGACGTCACCGAGCGACCCGGTCTTCCGGCTCTCAAGTACTACTCCGAGTTGTTGTTCCGGCCCCGTCGGCTCACGTGTGCGGCGTGTGGCGCGAACGCGGAGTGGGAGGCGGCCGTGCGGGGTGGCGGGCTGGTCGCGGCGCAACTCGGCGGGACCGAGGACCCGTTCTTCCTGCGCCCGCTGTGGCTGCAGACGCGTTGTGCGGGCCGCGTGCTGTGGGCCTACAACGTGGCGCACGTCGACGCGCTGGCCGCCTACGTCCGTGCCACGCTGCGCGAGGGCGGGACGGGGGCCACTCGGGCGATGATCCCGCGACTGCCCCGCTGGATGAAGGAGTCGGGCCATCGCGCCGAGGTGCTGGCCGGCCTGGAGCGGCTGCGCACGCTGTCGGAGCGCTCGGCCCCCGCGCACCGGTCCGACGCCGCCCACGAGCACGGCGACCACGCCCGGCCGTACGGCGCCCAGTACTTCCGGGGTGGCCCGTACTGAGACGTGGGCCTCACACCAACTGGCGTGGGACGACCGCCTGGATCAGCTCCGCCATGCCACCCTCCCCCGGCGGTGCCGCGACGCAGGACAGGGCGAGGCGTACGGCCAGTTCGCAGGGGCGGGTCAGTTCGGCGGTGTCGCCGGGGCCGGCCGCGGGACCGGTCAGCGCGGTGACCGCACGGTCCCGCACGATCCGTACGAAGTCGCGGGGCGTGGGCAGCGGGCCGTCGGCGCGCCGCTGCGCCGGCACCGAGGAGGAGGACGGTACGGCGCCGAGCGGTGGGGCGGGCAGCCGTTCGCTCCAGCAGCCGGTGAGCATGGCCCGTACCAGCGCGTTGTCCCGCGCGGCGGAGCTCGTCCAGTCGGCGACGGCGGTGAGCCGTTCCCTCGCCTCGCCCGGCCCGGCGAGGGCCCGCTCCACTCCGGCGAGGTAGCCGTCGGCCTCCCGCCGCACCAGCGCGCGGGCCAGCCCGTCCTTGCTGCCGAACTCGTTGTACAGGGTCTGCCGGGACACCCCCGCCGCCGCGGCCACGTCGACCATCCGCACCGCGGACCACGGCCGGCGCGCGAGGGCCGTGTAGGCGGCGTCCAGGAGGGACTCCCGGGCAGCAGGCATCATCGCCTCCCTGGGGGCGGAGCGGCTCTGCGCCCAGATTTGACGCGCTTGTATGCACTGTCAAGGGTTCGCGGGGGTTCGAGGTCCTGTCGCCGGGGCGGCCCACGCACCAGCCCGGCCGCGGCACCGCGCGCACGCCCACCCGTAGCACAGGGCTCCGACACCGCCCGCCGCTGCTAGCCCCCACCGACCCCGGCGGATACGGTTCCTTACATGCCGGACTACCTAGACGACCTGCGCCTCGCCCACGTCCTGGCGGACGCCGCCGACGCCGCCACCATGGACCGCTTCAAGGCCCTCGACCTGAAGGTCGAGACGAAGCCGGACATGACCCCCGTGAGCGAAGCGGACAAGGCGGCGGAAGAACTGATCCGCGGCCAGCTCCAGCGCGCCCGCCCGAGAGACTCGGTCCTCGGCGAGGAGTACGGCGTCGAGGGCTCCGGCCCCCGCCGCTGGGTGATCGACCCCATCGACGGCACCAAGAACTACGTGCGTGGCGTCCCCGTATGGGCGACCCTCATCGCCCTGATGGAAGCGGCAGAGGGCGGCTACCAGCCCGTCGTCGGCCTCGTCTCCGCCCCCGCCATCGGCCGGCGCTGGTGGGCCGCGAAGGGCCACGGCGCCTTCACCGGCCGCAGCCTGACCTCCGCGAGCCGCATCCACGTCTCCGGCGTCGGCAAGCTCGAGGACGCGTCGTTCGCGTACTCCTCCCTCTCCGGCTGGGAGGAGCAGGGCCGCCTCGACGGCTTCCTGGACCTCACCCGCGAGGTGTGGCGCACGCGCGCGTACGGCGACTTCTGGCCGTACATGATGGTCGCCGAGGGATGCGTGGACATCTGCGCGGAGCCGGAGCTGTCGCTCTGGGACATGGCCGCCACCGCGATCGTCGTCACGGAGGCCGGCGGTACGTTCACGGGCCTCGACGGCCACCCGGGCCCGCACAGCGGCAACGCGGCGGCGTCCAACGGCCTGCTGCACGACGAGTTGCTGGGGTATCTCAACCCGCGCCACTGAGCAGGCAGGGCACTCCCGATACGCCCTCAACTGACCTCGCGCGCCCCCTTGTTGACCCGGGCTTTACCTGTCAGTCTGAGGCTACCCCCACTTGTGAACTTGTGAATCCAGGAACTAGCGCACTGGATTCCTAGCGCACTGGATTCCTAGGAGGTGGCCCCACCCATGCTCGTCCGTGACGCCATGAGCACGGTGATCCTCACCGTCGGCCCCGCCCACACCCTCCGCCAGGCAGCCGCCCTGATGTCCGCCCGCCGCGTAGGCGCCGCCGTCGTCCTCGACCCGGACGCCGGCGGCATCGGCATCCTCACCGAACGCGACATCCTCAACTCGATCGGCCTCGGCCAGAACCCCGACACGGAACGCACCAACGCCCACACCACCACCGACGTCGTCTTCGCCGCCCCGACCTGGACCCTGGAGCAGGCCGCACGCGCCATGGCCCACGGCGGCTTCCGGCATCTGGTCGTCCTCGACCGCGGCGAGGTGGCCGGAATCGTCTCGGTCCGCGACATCATCCGCTGCTGGGCCCCGGCCCCGGAGCCCGCACCGGCGTTCTGAACGAGCGGAACGGGCCGGACCCCGAGCACCATGGGGTCCGGCCCGCCCAGCGGCATCATCGTGCCGCCGACTCGACACGGCCGATTCGGTACACGGCCGGCTCAGCCGCGCAGCACGCCCGCCGTCTCGCTGTCCCGTGGCCAAAGCCAGTTCAGATCCTATATTGGATAGATTCTAAATCAAATGACGATCCAAACTCACACCTATTCCCGTCCTGGTCCCCCTTGCTGCTAGGCTGGTGGCCATGAGCGACCTTCTGGAACGGCTGCGGGGACGCGGATGGCGGATGACCGCGCAGCGGCGCGTCGTGGCCGAGGTCCTCGACGGCGAGCACGTCCATCTGACGGCCGACGAGGTCCACGCACGGGCTGTCGCGAAGCTGCCCGAGATCTCCCGGGCGACCGTCTACAACACGCTGGGTGAGCTGGTCTCGCTCGGCGAGGTGCTGGAAGTCGCGACGGACAAACGCGCCAAGCGCTACGACCCGAACGCGCACCGGCCGCATCAGCACCTGGTCTGCGCCCGGTGCGGAGCGATCCGTGACGTCCACCCGACGGGCAACCCGCTCGCCGACCTCCCCGACACCGAGCGCTTCGGCTTCACGGTGTCGGACGTCGAGGTGACGTACCGGGGGCTGTGCCCGGACTGCGCGCGGGCGTAACTCACCGCTTCGTAACTCACGCTTCCTGGAGCCCCGGCGACCGCCGGGGCTCTTTTCGCATCGCACACGCGCGCACAAAACCGAGGACACGAACACCGAGGACACAAACACCGAGGGCCGGAATCCATCTCTGGATTCCGGCCCTCGGCCTTCAGTAGCGGGGACAGGATTTGAACCTGCGACCTCTGGGTTATGAGCCCAGCGAGCTACCGAGCTGCTCCACCCCGCGTCGGTGAACACGACATTACGTGAGGGAGGTCGACGGAAGCAAATCAGTTACCGCAGAGGTGGCCGAGCTCACGCCGAGAGTTCCTCCCGCAGCGCATCCCGCAGCCGTCCCGCCCGCTCCGAAACCTCCGCCGGTCCCAGCTCCACGGCCCGGTCGGCCCACTTCTGCCCCTCCGCCAGCTCACCCCGACGCGCGTAGACCAGGGCCAGCCGCAGCGCCGCCCGGCCGTGCCCGGCGTCGGCCGCCCGCGTCCACCACACGGCGGCCTCCGGCTCGCTCCCCTCCCGCGCCAGCAGCAGCCCGAGGTTGAAGGCGCCGTTGCGCGACCCTGCCTCCGCCGCCGCCCGGTACCACCGCGCCGCCTCGACCACGTCGCCCCGGGCCGCCGCGAGCATCCCGACCCGCACCTGCGCCCGCCGGTGCCCCTGGGTCGCCGCCCGCTCGTACCACTCCTCGCACTCGGTCTTCTCGTGCACGGTCTCGCCCAGCTCGTGCGCCGGCTCCGGCGGCCGCCGCGCGTCGAGGAGCGCCGCCAGCCGGTAGGCCGCCTCCGCGCTGCCGCCGCCCGCCGCGCACCGCAGGTGCCGCTCGGCCTCCTGCTCCTCGCCCTCGCGCAGCCGGGCGATCCCGACCTGGAGCGCGGCCTCGGTGTGCCCCGCGGCGGCCGCCCGCTCGTACCAGCGCAGCGCCATGGTCTCCTCGCCGCGTCCGGCGTAGAGGATGCCGAGGTTGAACGCGGCGTCCACGCTGCCGGCCTCGGCCGCCTTGGAGAACCACGGCTCGGCGCCGGTGGTGTCGCTGCCCCGGAGCAGCAGGATGGCGAGCGCGTTGGCGGCCTCCCGGTGCCCGGCGTAGGCGGCCCGCCGGTACCACTGTTCGGCCTGCGCGGTCCGCCCCTGCTCGGCACACAGCAGCCCGAGGTTGTAGGCGCCGTTGTCGTCGCCGGCGTCCAGCGCCGCCCGGTACCAGCGCTCGGCGGTCTGGGTCTCGCCGCGCTCGGCGTGCAGCGCGCCGAGCGCGTTGGCCGCGTTGCCGTCGCCCTCCTGGGCCGCGCGCAGCCACCACACGGCCGCGCTCTCGGTGTCCCCGGCGTCGCGCAGCAGAAAGCCGAGTGCGCAGGCGGCCCGGGACTCGCCGTCCTTGGCGGAGGTCAGATACCAGCGCCCGGCCTCCTTCAGTTCCCCGCGCTTCTCCAGGATCGCCCCGAGGTGCAGCGCGGCACGCCGGTGGCCGCGCGCGGCGGCCTGCCGGTACCACTGTTCGGCCTCGGCGACAGCGTTGTCGGCCCCGGCCTCCTCCTCGCGCCCGGCGGTGTCGAGGGCGCGGGCCAGCCGGTAGGCGGCCTCCCGGTGCCCGCGCTCGGCCGCGGCCCGCATCCAGTGCTCGGCGCCGACGTCCCCGCGGTGCTCCAGCAGGTCGGCGAGCGCGTAGGCGCCGAGGACATGGCCCTGCTCGGCGGACTGGCGCAGCCAGTACTCGGCCGCCGGCTCGTCACCGCGCTCGCGGTGGTAGCGGCCCAGCGCGTGCGCGGCGGCGGCGGACCCGGCGACGGCGGCGATGCGCCACCAGCCGGCGGCCTCCTCGGGGTAGCCGCGCTGGTGCAGCAGGACGCCCAGGTTGTTGGCGGCGGCCCGGTCGCCGGCCGCGGTGGCGGCCCGCAGATGGGGTTCGGCTCCGTCGAGGTCGCCGCGGCGCAGCAGCAAGGCTCCGAGGACGCTCGCCGCCTCGGCGTCGCCGCTCTGCGCGGCGAGACCGAGGCGTACCTCCTCGGCGGCTTCCCCCATGTCGGTCAGCTCGTCACGGGGCGGTTCCTCATCGGAAGGCTGCACAAATCGCCCTGACTCGAACAGAGTTGCCTTCTCCCCCATAACGTCCATCGTCGCACCACCTGCACCCTGGGTACACCCGGTATACCGCAGCCCGTGAGGTCACTTCAGCGTTTTGTCGACATGCCCACAGGACGACAAGTCAAACACACACCCCTCAACTCCCCACGGCGGCGCGGCCGTCCCTCCCCTCAGCACATGAGTTCGCACACCACGAAGGCCCGGATCCCTTGGGATCCGGGCCTTCGACTGCAGTAGCGGGGACAGGATTTGAACCTGCGACCTCTGGGTTATGAGCCCAGCGAGCTACCGAGCTGCTCCACCCCGCGCCGTTGCACGTCAACCGTACCACGGCACGGAGTGCCCTTGATCAAGTGCCAGTTTTGCCGGTGCTCTTGTCGGCGTTCCTGCCGCCGCCGGACTGGCCGGCCTTGGCCTCCGCCTCCTGCGCCCGCTGCAGCGCGTCCTTCAGGTCCTTCTGGGCCTTGGCGTACGCGGTCCAGTCCGGTCCGTTCGGCCCCTGCAGGGCCTTCTGACCGGCGTCGTACGCCTTCTGGGCGTCGGCCAGGGCCTGTTGGACGGTCGGGTTCGAGGACGTGGGCGGACTGGTGGTGCCCGTGTCCGGCGGGGTGGTCGAACCCTGCACCCCGAACACCTTGTTCAGCGCCTCGTCCAGGGTGTTCTCGAAGGCCGTCCTGCCGTTGTAGGTGACCAGCACCTTGCCGAGCAAGGGGTACTTCAGCTTACCGCCGAGGACGTAGACCGGCTCCGCGTACAACAGTCCGCCGTCGAGCGGCACGGTCAGGAGATTGCCGTACTCGACCTTGGAATGCCCGCGGGTGAGCAGGCTGATCGTCTCCGCGATGTCCGGCCGGGAGTTGAACTGGCTCTGCACCTGTTTGGGACCGTCGGCCGTCGTGCTGGTCGGCAGTTTGAGAATTCTGATCTTGCCGTAGTCACTCGTGCCCGGGTCGGAGTCGACCGCCATGAACGCGCTGAGGTTGTCGCGTCCGTTCGGTGTGAACGTCGTCGTCAGGGAGAACGCCCGACCGCTCTGGTCCGGCATCTTCATGCTCAGGTAGTACGGAGGCACCGCGCTGCCCGAGTCGTTGGTCGGGTCATCGGGGACCTGCCACACCTCGCTGCCGCTGAGGAACGTCTGCGCGTCCGTCACGTGGTACCGCGAGAGCAGCTCGCGCTGCACCTTGAACAGGTCCTGCGGATAGCGCAGATGACCCATCAGGGCCGGGGAGATGGCCTCGCGCGGCTGCACCGTGCCGGGGAAGGCCTTCATCCAGGTCTTCAGCACCGGGTCCTGGGTGTCCCACTGGTAGAGCCTGACCTCGCCGGTGTACGCGTCGACGGTCGCCTTCACCGAGTTGCGGATGTAGTTGACCTGGTTCTGCTGGGCCACCACCGCGCGGTTGTTGTTGGCGGCGGTCAGCGAGTCGGCCGTCGTGTCCCCGAGGGTCGTACGGGAGGAGTACGGATAGCCGTTGGACGTCGTGTACGCGTCGACGATCCACTGGACATGGCCGTCCACGACCGCCGGATAGGTGTCCCCGTCGATGGTCAGCCAGGGCGCGACCGCCTCCACGCGCTCCTTGGGCGTGCGGTTGTACAGGATCCGCGAGCCCTTGCCGATCGCGCCGGAGTAGAGGATCTGCGGCTCGTTGAACGCCACCGCATACGCGGCCCGGTTGATCGGATTGTCGAGGTTGACGCCGCTCCTGCCGGTGTAGCTGGTGGTCTTCTCGTCGCCGTTGTCCGCCGAGTAGTCGACCTCCTTCTGCGGTCCGCCGACGATGGAGTACGTGGTGGTCTTCTCGCCGTAGTAGACGCGCTGCTGGTACGTGCCGAGGTCGCCCTTGGACGGCAGGTTGGACTCGGTGAAGACCGGCTGGCCCTGGTCATCGGACTCGGTGCCCTTGGCGGCGACCACGCCGTAGCCGTGCGTGTAGCGGAAGTGGTCGTTGATCCAGTTGTTCTTCGGGACGCCGTCCAGGTTCAGCTCGCGCAGCCCGATGACCGTGTCCTGCTCCTTGGCGTCCTTGCCGCCCTTGGCGTCCTTGGCGGGGTACCGGTCGACGTCCAGGTTGGTCGGGAAGGCGTAGTAGTTCTTCATCTGCTGCGCCTGCTGGAACGTCGGCGAGACGACGTTCGGGTCCATGATCCGGATGCTCGCCGCGTCGTCCGCGTCGGCTCGCAGCCTGGTCGCGTCCGAGGCCGTGTCCGAGGCCGTGGACTTGCCGGCGTACTCGGTGACCTTGGTGTCGTCGATGCCGTACGCCTCGCGGGTCGCCTTGAGGTTCTTCTGGACGTACGGGGCTTCCTTGGCCTGCTCGTTGGGCTCGACCTGGAACTTCTGCACGATCGCCGGGTACAGGCCGCCGATGAGGACCGCGGAGAGGACCATCAGGCCGAAGCCGATGACGGGCAGCTGCCAGGTGCGCCGCCACAGCGTGGCGAAGAACAGCAGCGCGCAGATGGCGGCGATGCAGAACAGGATCGTCTTCGCCGGCAGATAGGCGTTGGCGTCGACGTAGCGCAGGCCGGTCCAGTCGCCTGTCGCCTTGAAGTCGCTGGACTTGACGGCCAGGCCGTACCGGTCGAGCCAGTAGGCGACCGCCTTCAGGGCGACGAAGACGCCGAGCAGCACCGACAGATGCCCTGTCGCCGCGGCGGTGGCCCGCGCGCCGGGGCTGGTGACGCGCAGCCCGCCGTACAGATAGTGCGTGAGCGCGGCGGCGATCAGGCACAGGATGGCGGTGGCGAAGCCGAAGCCGAGCAGAAAGCGGTACCAGGGCAGGTCGAAGGCGTAGAAGGAGACGTCGAGGTGGAACTGGGGGTCCTTCTGGTGGAAGGGCACGCCGTTGACCCACATCAGCCAGGTCCGCCACTGGCCGGCCGCGGAGGCGCCGGCGATCAGTCCGACGAGCGCGGTGACGGCGAGCAGCAGCCACGTCTTGTACGGCGCGATGCCCATCCGGTAGCGGTCGAGGCTCTGCTGCTCCATGGACATGGCGCTCAGCGGGGGCCGCAGGCGGTGAGCCAGCCAGATGTTGACCCCCACCGCGACCGCCATCAGCAGACCGAAGACGAAGAAGAGGCCGATCTTGGTCCACAGCACGGTCGTGAACACGGACGAGTAGTGCACCGACCGGTACCACAGCCAGTCCGTCCAGAAGCCGGCGAACATGGTGAACGCCATGCCGAGGACGGCCAGCACACCCAGCGTCATCAGCAGGGTCCGGACACCCCGGGACGGTCGTCCCGCTCTGATCCGTGGCCCCGTCGGGCCTCCGCCGCGGTCCGGCATCTGGAAAGCCAAGGTGCGCACCTCGAAGTTCGCTGTCGATCCGTCAGGCCCTCGTGTTCGCGGACCCGCCGTGGCCCCCCGTGATCGCGGACCCACACCTATGCAACTTACTCACGCTTTGGTCGGTTCCCGATTCGGGTGGGGAACGAGGCAGGATTGTGACCATGTCCAACACTCCCATGGCAGCGAGCCCGCTCACCCGGGCCGTACTCGAGATCGACGAGTACGTCTCCGGCCTCGGCTGGGACCAGCCCGCTCGCCTCTTCGCCCTTGTCGACACCGCACGGCTGCGGGCCCAGGAACCCGCGCTCGCGGCCCAGCTGGGCCTTGAGGACGAGTCCGCCTCCGCCGGTCTCACCCCGATCGAGCAGGACGAGATCCCGTCCGGCAAGCCGCTGGACGAGTTCCTCGGCACCATCGCCTGGCCCGACGCGGTGGCCGGCTGCGCGCTCTCGGTGGAGCGCCTGATGCTGCCGCCGTCCGCCGAGGCGCAGGTCCCGGAGAACCTGAGCGAGGCCGGACTGGCCAAGTGGGTGGCCGAGCACCCCGAGCGCCAGGAGGTGCGCATGACGGTGGCGGTGCTGCGCGACGGCGGCCGCGAGTCGGCTCTGCGGCTGCGCGAGAAGGACTCCCCGACGGAGGTCCTGACCGGCCCCGACCTGGTGCCCGGCCTGGCGGCCGCCCTGGCGGCGACGTTCGCGGACTGATCCCGGCCGGTTCGGTACGGCGCTGGGGGCGCCCCTGCTCTGCGGGGCGCCCCCAGCCGTGTCAGGGTCCGGCCGTGTCAGGGTCCAACCGTGTCAGGGTCCAGCCGTGTCAGGAGTCCGGTCGTGTCATGGCCGGCTCAGCCCTTGGTGGTGCACTTGGGCAGCGCGGCGGTGTTCCCGGTGCGGATGTCCTTCAGCGCGTCGAGCGCGTCGCCGATGTTCTTCACCTTGACCAGGGTGAGCCCGCCCGGGGTGTCCTTGGCGGCGGCCGCGCAGTTGTCGGCGGGCGTCAGGAAGTACTGGGCGCCCGCGTCACGTGCGCCGACCGTCTTCATCTCGACGCCGCCGATCGGTCCGACGGTGCCGTTGTCGTCGATGGTTCCCGTGCCGGCGACGAACTTGCCGCCGGTCAGCTTCCCCGGGGTCAGCTTGTCGTAGATGCCGAGGGCGAACATCAGACCGGCGCTGGGGCCGCCGACGTCGGCGAGCTTGATGTCGATGGTGAACGGGAAGGTGTGGTCGATCCCGGCCGAAATCCCGACGATGGCCCGCTTGGCGCCGCTGTCGTCGGACCTGGTCGTGGTGATGGTGACGTCCTGCGTCTTCGTCGCCGTCTTGTGCGCCTTCTCGGCGGCGGCCTGCTCCTTGGCGGGGACGACCGTGAAGACGACGTTCTGCCCGGGCTTGTGCTTGGTGACGAGCTTGGCGACGTCGGAGGGCTGCTTCACGGCCGTGCCGTCGACGGCCTTGATCACGTCACCGGCGTGCAGCCTGCCCTCGGCGGGCGAGTCCTTGACGACGGTGGAGACGATCACCCAGGACTTCACCGGGATGCCCAGCTGCTTGAGTGCGGCGACCTTGGCGCTCTCCTGGGACTGGCTGAACTCCTCGGCGTTCTGCTGCGAGGACTGCTGCTCGGTCGTCCCGTTCGGGTACAGCGTGTCGTGCGGGACGATCTTGGTGTCGGGGTCCAGCCAGCCGTAGACGGCCTGCACCAGGTTCATACGGAAGTCCGCGCTGGTCACCCGGACGGTTGTCATGTTCAGGTTGCCGCCGGTCTGGTACGTGTCGTGCCCGGTGATCTGCAGCACCGGCTCGCCGTCGTGGTTTCCGAGCGTGTTCACGGTCGGGCCGGGAGACATCTCCGAGTACGGCACGGGGATGAGTACTCCCGCGCACAGGAGCGCGATCAGCATCAGGGTGGAGGCGAGCATCGTCGCGGTGCGGCGTGGCATGCCACGACAGTACGGGACGCCTCTGTCGGCGCACCGTCAGGGCACCCCTGTCACGCGCCGCCGGCTCCCGTGTGAGATCTCTCCATGGCCTCGCGGAACCGGGCATAGCCGTCCAGCTCCGGCCCGTCACCGCGCACCTTACGAGTCCGATTGGCCCAACTGCCCCAGAGTCCGCCGCCGACCGCGGCCACAAGCGGAATCAGCAGCCAGACAAGCGCCCCCATGCCGACCTCCCAACGCCATGAGCGTCCGCAACTGACTGATCAGCAGATTAACCATCCGCACTGACAACGCTCACGCGAGGGTGCCGGTTACGCAACACGGAGGGACCTGTGTGCTCCGGGTGACGTACGTCAGCACCCTCCCGTCACCCGGCCACCACCCCTCGATGACGGCGCTACGCGCCGACCCGCCCTCCCGTCACCCGGCCACCACCCCTCGATGACGGCGCTACGCGCCGACCCATTCGTCGGTGCCGTCGGAGAAACTCTGGTGCTTCCAGATGGGCACTTCGTGCTTGAGGTCGTCGATCAGCTTGCGGCAGGCGTCGAAGGCCTCCGCCCGGTGCGGACAGGCGACGCCGACGACCACGGCGAGATCTCCGACCTGCAGGTCTCCCACCCGGTGCACGGCGGCCAGCGCCCGCACGGGATACTCGGCCACCACCTTCTCGGCGATCCGCCGCATCTCGGCCTCGGCACTGGGGTGGCAGGAGTACCCGAGCGCGTCCACGTCCGCACCTCCGTCGTGGTTGCGCACGGTCCCCACGAACAGGGCGATGCCCCCGGCCGCGTCGTCCCCGACGGCCTGGAACACCTCGTCCACGGAGAGCGCGGTCTCCCGGACACCGATCAACTTGATGGGATCCTGCGCCCCCTGCTCACCGGGGTGCTCGTTCGCGTGTGCCATACCCCCATCGTGCCGCACGCCCGTGACACGCGGGAATACGAGATTCACCAGGCACGCGCGCGGGCCGTTTTGGATGCTTGTACGACGCGTCCGCGTGCACGGAGCCCACCCCCGCCCGGTCCGGCTCAGACCCGCCGCCGGGCCTTCCGGGCCCGCCGTACGACAGCCGCCGCGCCGAGCAGGGCCACCGTCGCCCCCGCGGCACCCGCGGCCGTGGCGTCCTTGCGTCCGAGCCGCCGCCCGGCGACCGTGTGCCGCCCGGAGACCTCCTCCAGCAGCTCCGCGAGCACCTCCTCATTGGTCCAGCGCGGCCGCCACCCGGCGTCGTGCAGCCGGCTGCCGCTGACCACCCACGGGTACATCGTGTACGCCAGGTCGCCGGCCGGAGACGGTGTGAGCCCGATCCGGTGCAGCCGGGCCGCCGCGCCGAGCGCCACCGCCGACGGCAGCTCCATCCGCCGGATCCCGCTCAGCTCCTCGACCTCCTCCTGCTCCAGCCACCCGTCGCAGCCGACGGCCAGCTCCCCGTCGACCTTCTCCAGGACGGCGTACTCCAGAGCACTGCACAGGTCCTCGACGTGGCAGAACTGCCACGCGGGCCGCGATCCGGCGACGACGAGCAGCCGCGGCGACTCGAAGTAGCGGGTCAGCGCGGTGTCCGTGCCTCCGACCAGCACCGCGGGCCGTACGACGGTGACGTTCAGCCCCGGATGCGCGCGCGGCGCCCGCCGGGCCAGCCGCTCGATCTCCAGCAGGTCCCCCACGCCGGTGGCCTCGGCGGTCGCGCGCAGCTCGGCGTCCTCCGAAAGGGGCAGCTCGTTGTCCGGCAGCGCGCCGTAGACCATCGCCGAGGTGCACAGCACGACCCGGTGCACGCCCGCCGCCGCTGCGGCGGTCAGGACGGTCTGTGTCCCCCGGACGTTGTAAGCCGTGCGAGCGGCCGGATCGGTCTCCAGGTCCAGGTCGAGCGCGAGGTGGACGACCACGTCGGCGCCGCGCAGCTTGTCCGCGATGGCGGGGTCGCGCACGTCGAGGATGTGCCACTGCGCCTCGGCGCACTCCCCGCGCCGCTCGTCGATCGCGATGACCTGCTTGATCTCCTCGGAGGCGGCGAGCCGCTCGGTCAGCATGGCACCGACCCCGCCGGCGGCGCCGGTGACCGCGACGACGGGTCCGCGCACGGCGGGAGCGGGCGGGGTTGACGGGTTTCGCGCTGCGCGAACCTGCGGATCTGGGGAACTCACCGGGCGTCTCCAGCGGTTGTCTTCAGTACGAGCGCGAGTGACGCGTACGTACCAGGTGCATCCATCCTGCCGCAGGCCTGCCGTGGGCGAAGCACCGAGGCCCGATCGGGTCCGGGTGTCTACGCTGGGTGGTGTTGTCGGGCAGCCGCGCCGCCGGGAGAGAACCGGTGGCCTTACCAGCCGAGGAATCCCGTGAGTGACACCCCATTCGGTTTCGGTCTTCCGCCGGAGGAGCCGGAGGACGGCGACGAGGGCAAGAAGAAGGACCAGCAGAGCGGCGGTGGGCAGGGACCGGCCAACCCGTTCGGCTTCGGCGGCCTGCCCGGAGCCGAAGGTTTTGGCGGCCCCGGCGCCGACAATCCGCTCGCAGCGATGTTCGGGTCGCTGAACCCCACGGATCTGGGCGCCGCGTTCCAGCAGCTGGGCCAGATGCTCTCCTACGAGGGCGGCCCGGTGAACTGGGACATGGCCAAGCAGATCGCCCGCCAGACGGTCGCCCAGGGCACCCCGGACGGCACGAAGGACGCCAGTGTGGGGCCGGCCGAGCGCAGGGCGGTCGAGGAGGCGGTCCGCCTGGCCGACCTGTGGCTGGACGATGCGACGTCCCTGCCGTCGGGCTCGGCCTCGGCGGTGGCCTGGTCCCGCGCGGAGTGGGTCGAGGCGACCCTGCCCGCCTGGCAGGAGCTGGTCGACCCGGTCGCCGAGCGGGTCGGCGCGGCCATGGGTGACGTCCTGCCGGAGGAGATGCAGGCCATGGCGGGCCCGCTGATCGGCATGATGCGCTCGATGGGCGGCGCCATGTTCGGCACGCAGATCGGGCAGGCCGTCGGCGTGCTCGCGGGCGAGGTCGTCGGCTCCACCGACATCGGCCTGCCGCTCGGCCCGGCCGGCAAGGCCGCGCTGCTCCCGGCCAACGTGGAGGCCTTCGGCAAGGACCTCGGCGTGCCGCAGGAGGAGGTGCGGCTGTACCTGGCCCTGCGCGAGGCCGCCCACCAGCGCCTGTTCGCGCACGTGCCGTGGCTGCGCTCGCACCTGTTCGGCGCGGTCGACGGGTACGCGCGCGGGATCAAGGTCGACACCGCCAAGCTGGAGGACGTGGTCGGCCAGTTCGACCCGCAGAACCCCGAGCAGCTGCAGGACGCGCTGCAGCAGGGCATGTTCCAGCCGGAGGACACCCCTGAGCAGAAGGCCGCTCTGGCCCGTCTGGAGACCGCTCTGGCGCTCGTGGAGGGCTGGGTGGACGCGGTGGTCCACGCGGCCGCGAAGCCGCGTCTGGCGTCCGCCGACGCCCTGCGGGAGACCCTGCGCCGCCGCCGCGCCACGGGCGGCCCCGCCGAGCAGACGTTCGCCACGCTGATCGGCCTGGAGCTGCGCCCGCGCCGACTGCGCGACGCCTCCCGTCTGTGGGCCTCGCTCACGGACGCGCGCGGGGTCGACGGCCGGGACGGCCTGTGGGCCCATCCGGACATGCTGCCGACGGCGACCGACCTGGACGACCCGGACGGCTTCGTGCACCGCGAGCAGCTGGACTTCTCCGAGCTGGACAAGATGCTGGGCGAGGCGGCCGGCAGCTCGCAGGGCAAGCCGGACCTGCGCAAGAAGGACGCCGGCACGGAGGACGACGGCACCAAGGGCGACGACGCCGAGTGAGCCTGTACGACGACGCGGTCCTCGTGCTGAAGGGGCACGAGGGCCAGGACGAGTTGCGCCAGGCCTACCTGGACCATCTGGCGGCCCACCCGGACGGCATGTGGAAGGCCTGCCGGGCGGGCCATGTCACGGCGAGCGCTCTGGTGGTCGATCCCGGGCGCGGCCGGGTGCTGCTCACCCTGCACAGGAAGCTGCGGATGTGGCTGCAGATGGGCGGCCACTGCGAGCTGGGCGACCCGTCCCTGGAGGCGGCGGCGCTGCGCGAGGCGGCCGAGGAGTCAGGGGTCGCGGGGCTGACACTGCTGCCCGGCGGCCCGGTGCGCCTGGACCGGCACCCGATCCCGGCGCCCTGCCACTGGCACTACGACGTGCAGTACGCGGTCCTGGCACCGCCCGGCGCCGTGCAGGCGATCAGTGACGAGTCGCTCGACCTGCGCTGGTTCCCGTACGACGAGGTGGCCGACGTGGCCGACGAATCGGTCGTACGCCTGCTGGAGGCGACGCGCGCCAGGCTGTGACGGTGCAAGGGGTGGCCGTTTCTGCGGCCACCCCTCACCTGCCGGCTCAGCTCCAGACGTTCCCCTGATTCTGCCCGCGCGCCCCGTGCTGCCCCATGCCGAACTGGGCGGCGAGACCCTGCCCGATCACCGCGTTCTGCGGCGGCAGCAACTCGCTGGGCTGGACCAGCGCGAACCCGGAGCCCATGAAGCTCAGCTCCCAGCCCTCACCGGTGTTGCCGCGCCGGCGCCACACTCCGGAGGAATGCGTCTGGGCCTGCATCTGCACGCGCAGCCCGGTGGACCAGGCGACGATCGCGTCCGCGTCGCAGTTGACGTACCTGTCCGGAGTGACCTGCATCAGCAGCGGCGCGCCCGAGGTCATCAGGGCGACCTTGCCGCGCCCGGTGATGTTCAGCTGGTACTTCCCGGAGCCGGAGATGCCGTAGAGGCTGTCGACGGCGACGACCTCGCAGTGCAGCGAGGAGTCCATGGCGAGGACATAGGAGCTGTCGACGGTCAGCCCGTCCTGCTCGACGTCCATGATGTGCACGTGCTGGGCCAGGTTGGCGAGATACACCGTGCCCTGTCCGTGACAGCGCATCAGGTCCAGGCCCTCGCCGGTGTACGCACGCGCGCGTGCCTGGTTGTTGTTCTGGTACTCGGCGTCGAACTCCATCAGCCCCTGGTAGGCCACCATGGTGCCCTTGCGGGCGAGGATGTCGTCGTGGCCCTCCAGGGTGACGCGGAGCAGCTGCGCGTTCTGCAGGCTCCAGCGCTCCTGCGTCTGGAGGTCGTTGTGCGCGAAAAGCGGGCTCTGCATGACTTACTGACTCCCCCTCAGCCCCGGATCCGGAGACGGTCGGTGCTGTCCTCGCTGGGCTGGACGACGACGATGCCCTGGCCGGAGAACGCCATCTGGTAGGCCTCACCGCTGCCCCGGCCGATCAGCGACTGCGCCTTGAAGCTGCGCTTGCCCTTCACCTTCAGGTTCGGCGACCAGGCGACGAGCGCGTCCGGGTCGACGTACGTCTCGTCCTCGCCGCCGCCGCAGTCGACGACGATCGGCGTGCCCCGGGAGGTCAGCGCGACCCAGCCCTGCCCGGAGATCTTCGTGTTCCACAGGCCCTGCCCGGCGAACTTCGCGAGCCCCTTGACGCGTTCCACGCCCCAGCTGAGGTGGGCGTCGAAGGCGAGCAGGTTGGTGGCGTTGACGGAGATGCCGTCGCCGTTGAGGTTGATCACGACGACGTTGGCGCCGTAGTCGGCGAGGTAGAGCAGGCCGTCCCCGGTGCACTTCATCAGGGGCGCGCCCTCGCCGGTGATCCAGTCGCGGGCGATCTGGCGGACGGCCGGCGGGTTGGGCTCGTACTGGATGAAGCCTTCGTAGGCGACCATCGAGCCCACGCGCGCGAGGAGGTCGTTCCCGGTCTGCATGGCGACCTTCAGCATGTGGCTGCCGTGGTTCTCCATGCGGGCGGTGACGGGTGCGGGGGTGTAGCCCGCGAGCGGCTGGTTCATGACGGGCTCCCCTTAGACCTCGTACGGCTGGACGACGATGAAGTTGCCGGGCGCGCCCCGGAACTGCAGGTTGATGCTCTCGCCGGTGTCGCCGGGGTAGGCGTTGCGGCGCATGCGGACCTGGCTGGAGACGATCACCTGGGAGGCCGCCGACCAGGCGACGACGGCGTTGCAGTCGGCGAAGGTGGTCGGCGTGACCGGCAGGACCACGGGTGTGCCGTGGGTCTTGACGACGATCGTGCCGGTGCCCTGGAACTGCATGGTGAACAGCGCTCCGCCGGGGATGCCGTGGCCCTCGATGCGGCGGACCTCGTACTGCAGGCTCTCGTCGAAGGCGAGGACGTTCTCGGCGGAGACGCAGATCGCGTCGCCCTGCAGCTCGACGGGGTGCAGATGGGTGGCGTTCTCGGCGAGGAACACCTGGCCGTTGCCGGTGCAGCGCATCAGCTGCATCTCCTGGCCGGTGGCGTTGCCGACGATCCGCCCGGCGAATCCGGCGCCCTTGTAGCTGAAGTCGACCTTGCCCTGGTAGAGCACCATGCTGCCCTGCCGGGCCAGCACGGGCTGCCCGCCGATGCCGAGGTCGACACGGATGAGCTTCTTGTTCTGCTGCGTCCAGCGCTGCCCGGTCGGCGTCTCCTTGAACGCCTGGAGCGCGGCCGTCACACCGGCGCCGCCCTGCGGGGCGCCCTGCGGCACTCCGTAGCCGCCGGGCTGCCCGCCCGGGACCTGCCCGTAGCCCGGGGGCATGGGCGCGGCGGGCCGGCCGCCGTAGGAGGGCGGCTGGCCGTAGCCGGGGGGCATCGGCGCGGCCGGCTGACCGCCGTAGGACGGCTGCTGGGGCGGCCGGCCGTACGGCTGCTGCGGCTGTCCGTACGGCGCGGGAGCCGGGGCCGGCGGCGGGACGGTGCCGCCGGCGGGCGGGGCCAGGGGAGCGATGACCGTCGGCGCGGCGTGCACGTTCGGCGCCGGGGCCGGTGCCGGAGGCGGGGTGTGGCCCATCGGGGTCTGGCCGGGCGGCGTGAAGCCCTGCGGGGGTGTGGCTCCCGGCGGCGGCGCGAAGCCCTGTGCGGGAGTCGCTCCGGGCGGCGGGGCGAAACCCTGCGCGGCGGGCTGCGGCGCGGGGGCAGGCGCAGGGGCCGGGGCGGGCGGGGCGGCGAACGGGGGCGGGGTCGTGGTCTGGGCGGGCGGGGCGAAACCGGGGGCGGCAGCCGGCTGCGGCTGCTGCGGGGCGGCCGGCGCCTCCTCCTCCAGCACCTCGCCGCCGAAGTTCTTCAGCAGCGCTTCCAGTCCACCGTCGAAGCCCTGTCCGACAGCGGCGAACCGCCACACGTCCTTCAGGTAGATGTCGCCGAGCATCACAGCCCGCTCGGTGGAGAACTCCGCACCGCTGAAGGAGTACCGCGCGACCTCCTCACCGCCCGCAACGATGCGCAGGTAGCCCGGGGCGACGTGCGACATCTGCCCGGCGCCGTCGATGGTGGCCGTGAAGGACAGCTTGCGGATGTGCGACGGGATGCGGTCCAGGGTGACCCGGAACGACTCGGTGTCGCCCGCCTGGGCACCCAGCAGCTGGACGGACTCCTCCGGGGACTTCGGCTGGTTGAAGAAGACGAAGTAACGGTCGTCGGAGAGGCGCTCGTCGGCGTCCAGACCGAAGCAGCTGATGTCGAAGGTCAGCCCGGGGGCGGAGATCTGCACGCCTACGTACAGATCGGTGCCCGCCGTGAGGTCACTGATCCTGGCCTTGTGGCCGCGTTGGAATTCCCTGGCCATGCGTAACGACCGTCCCCCATCCCGAATGTGAGTGCGTCGCGCCAGGCTAACGGCAAAGTGCGACAACGCACGCAGCCGGTACAGACCCGGTACACAACCACGCCCGGAGGAGGACGGACGGCGCCCGGCTCACTCCCCCTGCGCCCCCGGCACATACGGCAGCCGTTCCGCGGCGACCACCCCTTCGAGGTAGCCGCGGGCCCGCTCGGTGCGCGGGTACGCCTCCAGCAGCCGCCAGAAGTCCGGACCGTGACCGGGGACCAGCAGATGGGCCAGCTCATGGCAGAGGACGTAGTCGACGACGTAGTCGGGCATCCCCTGCAGCCGGTGCGAGAGCCGGATGCTGCCCTCGGCCGGGGTGCACGAACCCCAGCGCGTGTTCTGGTTGGTGACCCAGCGTACGGAGGCGGGGCGCGCCCGGCCGTCGAAGTACTGGGCCGACAGCCGCTCGGCACGCTCGGCGAGCTCGGCGTCACCGAGCAGCCGCCGGCTCTCCTGGGCGGCGAGTTTGTCGAGCATGACGGTGATCCAGCGCTGTTCCTCCGCCTTCGACATCCGGGCGGGGATCAGTACGACGGTGCGATCGCCCTCGCGGTACGCGGAGACCGTCCGGCGGCGCCGGTTGCTCCTACGGACCTCGATCGCGCTCGCCCCCGAGCCGCCGGGCGGCTGGCTCGTCGTGCTGCGCTGTGGCTTTCCGGCGCGGTGCAGTGGGTCGGCGGGCACGCCCCGACGTTACCCGCTGGGCGTGGCCGAAGTCCCGGCTCCGGAACGGTTCGATGCCGATCCCCCACCATGCGTTTGATTCCTATGATTCCTACGACTGATCCGTACATCCGGTTTGCGAGGCTCCGTACATCCGGTTTACGAGGCTCCGCACGTCCGTTTTGCCACACCCTGCCCGGCCGTCTTGTATGACGAACACCCCCAACCTGTGGATAACTCTCAGCGCCGGACCGACAGGCACGGCATGCTGGCAGGCGTCGGAGGAACATGACCGGTTCCACCGGCGACGAGATGTTCGGAACGCTTTCCACGGATACGGGGGCCAGTCATGCATCCGGTGATGAAGCCCGCGCTGCGGCGCGGCTGGCGTGATCGCGAGACCGTGCAGTTCGGGATGACCCCGGCACACGCGCTGACGCTGGGACCCATGGACCCGGCGACGCGCGACTTCCTGGATCTGCTCAACGGCACCCGCGGGCTGCCGCTGCTCCGCGAGGAGGGCCGCCGCATGCGGCTCCCGTCCGGCCATGTCGACACCCTGCTGGAACGGCTGACCCGCGCGGGCCTCGTCGACGACGCGCGCGGCGGCGGACCCGCCGCCGACGCACTGCGCGCGAAGACGGACGTCCTGCGGCGGCTGCGCCCCGACCTCGCCGCGCTGTCCCTGACCACGGCCGAGCCCGGCGGCGCGCTCGCCCGGCTCGCCGCCCGCCGCGCACTGCGCGTCCAGGTGCGGGGCGCGGGACGGGTCGGCGCGGTGCTCGCGTCGGCGCTCTCGGCCGCCGGAGTCGGCGAGATCGACGTGCGCGACGCGGGACGCGTGGAGCCGTGGGACGTGGCGCCGGGCGGGCTGCCCGCCGAGTCGCTCGGCGAGCGCCGGGAGACGGCCGCGCGGACCGCCGTGCGCCGCGCTGCACCCGACCACCCACCGCGCCACGCCCACTCCCCCGGATCCGGCGCCCAGGATCCCGGGCTCTCCCTGGTGCTCCTCACCCCCCGGGACGAGGTCGCCGTGCACGCACCGGACCCGGCCGAAGCCGAGCCTCTCATGGCCTCCGGGACGCCCCACCTCTACGCCGGTGTCGTCGAGGGCACCGGAGTCGTCGGACCGCTCGTCCTGCCCGGCGCATCGGCCTGCGCCGGCTGTCTGCACCTCGACCGCGGCGACCGGGACCCCGCCTGGCCACGGCTGACCGCCCAGTGGCGGTGCGCCAGGGCCCGCCGGGTCGGGGCCTGCGATCTGACACTGGCCACGGCGGTCGCCGGACTGGCCGCGGCGCACGCGCTCGCCTTCCTCGACGGGGAGTCGCCGTCCAGCACCGGCACCCGCTGGGAGGTGTTCACGCCCGGTCTGAACTGGCACGCCCGACCGGTCCGGCCGCATCCGGCATGCGGGTGCGGCGCTGCGGACAGACCTGAAGAGGAGCACTCCTCAACCGGCGGCGAAACGCGCGAGACAATGGCGGTGCAACGGCCGTCGACGGAGCGACGACGCAAGGCACGCGCGGCGCGGCCGACTGGGACTTGGAGGGCGCATGTCTGATCTTCCCCGGAAGGCGGTCACCCGAACCGCCAAGCTCGCCGCGCTCCCGCTCGGCTTCGCCGGCCGGGCGACCTGGGGGCTGGGCAAGCGGATCGTGGGCGAGTCCGCGGAGATCGTCGGCCGGGAACTGCAACAGCGCACGGCGGAGCAGCTGTTCAAGGTGCTGGGCGAGCTGAAGGGCGGTGCGATGAAGTTCGGGCAGGCCCTGTCCGTCTTCGAGTCCGCGCTGCCCGAGGAGATCGCCGGCCCCTACCGCGCCGCGCTGACCAAGCTCCAGGAGGCGGCGCCGCCGATGCCGACCCGCACGGTGCACGTGGTGCTCGAGGAGCGGCTCGGTCCGGACTGGCGTGATCTGTTCGAGGAGTTCGAGGACAAGCCTGCGGCAGCGGCCTCGATCGGCCAGGTGCACCGCGCGGTGTGGCACGACGGCCGCGAGGTGGCGGTCAAGGTGCAGTACCCGGGCGCCGGCGAGGCCCTGCTCTCCGATCTCGGCCAACTGAGCCGCTTCGCCCGCCTCTTGGGCCCACTGATTCCCGGCATGGACATCAAGCCGCTCATCGCGGAGCTGAGGGACCGCGTCTCCGAGGAGCTGGACTACGCGCTGGAGGCGCAGGCCCAGACCGTTCACGCGGAGGAGTTCGCGGACGACCCGGACGTGGTGGTCCCGGCGGTGGTGCACCAGTGCGAGCAGGTCCTGGTGACCGAGTGGATCGACGGCATCCCGCTGTCGGAGGTGATCTCGGACGGCACCCGGGAGCAGCGCGACCGCGCCGGCCAGCTCCTGGCCCGGTTCCTCTTCTCGGGCCCGGCCCGCACCGGCCTGCTGCACGCCGACCCGCATCCCGGCAACTTCCGGCTGCTGCCCGGCGGCCCGGCCGGAGAGGACGACTGGCGCCTGGGCGTCCTGGACTTCGGCACGGTCGACCGGCTGCCCGGCGGTCTGCCGACACCGATCGGCGTCTCGCTCCGCATGACGCTGGACGGCGAGGCCGAGCCGGTCTATGAGCTCCTGTGCGAGGAAGGATTCGTGAAGGAGTCCATAGAGCTGGACCCCGACGCGGTCCTCGACTACCTGCTGCCGATCATCGAGCCGGCCCGGGTCGAGGCGTTCGCCTTCAACCGCACCTGGATGCGCAACCAGGCCGCCCGCATCGCCGACCCCCGCTCCCCCGCCTACCAGCTGGGCAAGCGGCTCAACCTGCCGCCCGCCTATCTGCTGATCCACCGGGTGACCCTGAGCACCATCGGCGTCCTGTGCCAACTCGGCGCCACGGTACGGCTCCGCGAGGAACTGGAGGAGTGGCTGCCGGGCTTCGTCCTCGAGATCCCCGAGGACGAACTGGCGGATGACGAACTGGGGTATGACGAATTGGGGTATGACGAACTGCCCGAGGAGGAGCCTGCGGCGGAGGCGTGATCCGGGGTGCCTGGGATCGGGTGACCGGCGTTTCTTGAAAGTGGGGGGGGAGGGGAGGGGGTGGGGGGGAGGGGGAGGGCCCCCGAGAAGCGGCTCACCACCAGGACGAGTCCAGCCGCCCCTCGATCGCCCTCAGATTCTCCCTTGAGCAGATGTCGCAGAAGTACTGGCGGACGCCGTTCTCCACGGAGCAGGTCCAGGTGGCCGGCGGGGGGCCGTCGGCGGGAGCGCCGCAGCGGGCACACACGAGCACGCGGTGCTCCGGGGTGGAGCCGCCCTGATCAGGTTCTCCGGGAAGACTCGTCACCTGGCGACGATAACTCCGCAGGCGGCGGATCGCCGTGCAACGCACCGCGGGGGCCGGTCCGTTCGGCCGGACCGGCCCCCGCTCGAGAAGGCTTCGCCTCCCAGGGCCGGGAGGCCACCACTTCCGCAGGTGTGATCGTTACTGCATGACCGCCATGGCGAGCGCGCGCCGGGCGCGCAGCGAGGCGCGCTCGGCGCGGCGCTGCATCCGCTGGGCGACGACCAGGCGCACGGCTCGGCGTTCCCGCTCGGCGTCACGGAGTCGCTCGTGCATATGCGCACGAGCCAGGGCTTCTTGCATGAGTTGCATCTCTCGGGTCCTGTTCTGGCGCGCTTCGGTCGCGCCGGTGGTGGTGGCGTCTGGAGTCGCGGAGCCTGCGGGCTCGCTGGTGGACGGCTTCATCGGGGCCTGCTTCTTGGGGTCGTGCGTGAGGGGACGGTCGATCGTTCCTGCGGTGTTCATGCTGTGACCGGGTTCTTGCGCGGGCGACCACGCGGCCGCTTCCGGGCGACGACGACACCCTGGACGAACAGCTCGCCACCCCAGACGCCCCAGGGCTCACGCCGCTCCTTGGCGCCGGCGAGGCAGGCCTCGATCAGCGGGCAGGTGCGGCAGAGGGACTTGGCGTACTCGACGTCCGCCGGCGACTCGGCGAAGAAGACCTCCGGGTCGTAGGAGCGGCAGGGGACGGGTACGCCGAGGTTCTCGATGGCGTCGTCGAGCGCGGTGAGCGCGGTGAGGGGGGTCAAGGTGGAGTCCTCCGTGAGGCCGGGCGGGGGGATCGTTTGCGAAGGCGGTACGGACGGGGCGTGCGCTTCGAGTTGCACGGTTGGTCTTCCTCGTCTGGTCGGTCCGGCCGGTTGACCGGGTGTCGGCTTGGTACCGGGTTCTTTTCCTGTCCCGGGGCCCCTTCGCTCCGTCGTCCCCGATTTGGGGAAAACAGAAGGGCCGCGGATCCCGGATGGGGTTCCGCGGCCCTGAAGGCGCCGGCCTGATCGGATCAGGCTGGATCACTCCAGGGTTCTGGCCCACGGAAGGCCCACATCAGGTGGTGCTGCGTCGTCTGCTTCCGGAATCCGGCACCGGCCGCCGCAAAGGCATAGGCCTGCGCCTGTGCCGCTACCGCTTCCAGTGCCTTGGTCGGTCGCTCATTGCGCTCACGGACGGGAAGGCCCGCGAGAGCGTGGGAGGAGGCCGGACGGTCGGCACGAATGCCGGACAGACCGGTGCCCTGGTGGGAGGCGCCGAGCATGCACAGGGAGACGGTCGAGCGATCGGTCAGTTTGGCCGTGCTGATGGTGCTGGTGTTGATGCTGATCACTGGACTCGCCTCCTCTCGGCGTCTCAAGGGACTGGGTGAACCAGTCCGTTCGGATATGCAAGTACATCACGGAGCCGGGGCCTTCGAGAAGGCCGCTGCTTCCGTGCCTAGAACCTATGGGGATTGCCGGGGCATGCGCAAACTATTTTTTCGACGAGTTCGTATCAGTCGTCCTCGTCGCCTTCCCCGGCCTCGTGGCCTGCGCAGATGGCCAGAACGTCGGTTCCGTAGCTGCGCAGCTTGCGGCTGAGGACACCGGGGATGCGGGAGAGTTCGGCGGGACTCTCGGGCCGCGCCTCGGCGATGGCCATCAGGGTCCGGTCGGTGAAGACGCAGAAGTCCGGCTGTCCGCTGCGCTCGGCCTGGACGGCCCGCCACTCCCGCAGCCGTTCGTAGAGCCCTTCGTCCATGTCCGAGGGGCAGTCCTCACAGCGCATCAGCTTCATCTCGCCCGCCTCGGTGAGCGTGCGGCCGCAGACCCGGCAGCGGGCGGGGGTGCGCTGGGTACGCCGGGGGACGGCGATGGTGCCGCGGGTGGTCCCGTGCTCGATGCCTCCGGCGGCGGCGGTTCCGCTGTGGCCGACGGTGGTCGTGGTGCCTGGGCGCAGTCCGTCCAGGAAGCGGCTGGGTCTGCGGTTGGGGCGGGTGCCGGGTGACCGGGACAGCGCCCAGGAGAGGTGGAGCCGTTCCCGCGCCCGGGTGACGCCGACGTACAGCAGCCGCCGTTCCTCCTCGATCTGCTCGTCGGTCTTGGCGTAGGTGATCGGCAGCATGCCCTCGGCGATGCCGACCAGGAAGACGGCGTCCCACTCCAGGCCTTTGGCGGCGTGCAGGGAGGCGAGGGTGACGCCCTGGACGGTGGGGGCGTGCTGGGCGTTGGCCCGCTCGTCGAGTTCCGCCACGAAGTCGCCGAGGGTGGCGCCGGGTCTGGCCGCGGCGAGATCGTGGGCGAGGCCGACCAGGGCGGCGAGGGACTCCCAGCGCTCTCTGACGGCGCCGGAACCGGCCGGGGGCTCGGTGGTCCAGCCCTCTCCGGACAGGACGGCACGCACCTGGGAGGGCAGGTCCACGGCGTCGTCCAGCAGGGAGTCGTTGCCGCCGAAGCGGGCCGCGCCGCGCAGGGCGATGCCGGCCTTGCGCACCTCGGGCCGGTCGAAGAAGCGCTCGGCGCCGCGCAGCTGGTAGGGGACGCCGGCGTCGGCGAGCGCCTGCTCGTAGGTCTCGGACTGGGCGTTCGTACGGAACAGGACGGCGATCTCGGCGGCCGGGACGCCCGCGTCGATCAGCTCGCGGATGCGGCGGGCGGCGCCTTCGGCCTCGGCCGGCTCGTCGGTGTACTCGGTGTAGAGGGGTTCGGGGCCGGGGGCGCGCTGGGAGATCAGTTCCAGCCGGTGGTCGGCGGCGCGGCCGCGGGCCTGGGCGAGGAGGCCGTTGGCGAGGTGGACGACCTGGGGGGTGGAGCGGTAGTCGCGGACGAGTTTGACGACGGTGGCGCCGGGGTGCCGGGTGCGGAAGTCGAGGAGGTGGTCGGGCGTTGCTCCCGTGAACGAGTAGATGGTCTGGCTGGCGTCGCCGACGACGCACAGGGTGTCGCGGTCGCCGAGCCAGAGCTCGAGCAGTCGCTGCTGCAGGGGGCTGACGTCCTGGTACTCGTCGACGACGAAGTGCTGGTATTGGACACGGACCTGTTCGGCGACGTCGTGCCGGTCCTGGAGGATGGCGACGGTCAGCAGCAGGACGTCCTCGAAGTCGATCACGGCGCGGTCGCGCTTGAGGTCTTCGTAGGCCGCGTAGAGGTGGGCGATCTCGGCGGGGTCGCGCGGGGCCTCGCGGCCGGCCTTCGCGGCCGCGTACGGGTAGTCGGCGGGGATGGTCTGGGTGACCTTGGACCATTCGATCTCGGCGGTGACGTCCCGCAGCTCGCCCCGGTCGAGCCGGGTGCCCAGGCCGGCGGCGGCGTCGGCGACGAGCTGGATCTTGCGGTCGACGAGCCGGGGCATGCGGCCACCGATCGCTTTCGGCCAGAAATACTGGAGCTGGCGCAGGGCGGCGGAGTGGAAAGTGCGGGCCTGGACGCCGTGGGCGCCGAGCTGGCGCAGCCGGCCGCGCATCTCCCCGGCGGCGCGGTTGGTGAAGGTGACGGCGAGCACGCTGGAGGGCTGGAGGATGCCGGCGCGTACGCCATAGGCGATGCGGTGCGTGATGGCCCGGGTCTTGCCCGTGCCCGCTCCGGCCAGGACGCACACCGGGCCGTGCAGGGCGGTGGCCACCGCGCGCTGCTCGGGGTCGAGCCCTTCGAGCACCGCGTCGGCCGAGTCCGGTGTCTGCGGGAAAAGGGTGGAGTGCGTTGCTGCTGTCACACCGCCATGCTGCCAGGTCGCCAGGGACCGCCGTGTCGGTTGTCCACAGGCGCGCACGGATAGTCGTATGAATGCGGCAGGCGTCACAGCCACCTGTGGATACCCCAGCGGGGAATGGCGGACGGCTCGCGTACGTTCTTCCCCTGGACGATTTTCCGAGCTGCCTGAGGAGCGCGAGAGACATGCAGGGCACTGTGACGATGTACAGCACGACTTGGTGCGGCTACTGCCGGCGGCTGAAGAGCCAGCTGGACCGGGAGGGCATCGCCTACACCGAGATCAACATCGAGCAGGACCCCGAGTCCGCCGCTTTCGTGGAGAAGGCGAATGGCGGAAACCAGACGGTCCCGACCGTGCTCTTCGGGGACGGCACGACGCTGACGAACCCGTCGCTCGCCCAGGTGAAGCAGAAGCTCGCCGCGTGACGCTCCGCGGGTTTCCGCGGTGACCGCAGCAGGGCGGCCCCCGAGAGGTCGGGGGCCGCCCTGCTGTGTCTGGGACGGAGCGTCTGGGACGGAGCGCTGTGTCCGGGACGGAGCGCTCCGTGTCAGACGAAGCTGCGCGTCGGCAGCGGCTTGCCGTACCACATCTCGATCAGGCGGGCCGCGATGGAGATCCCGTAGGGCGGCAGCACCTCGCCGGACTCGAAGGCGTCGTGCAGTTCCTCGCGGGAGAACCAGCGGGCCTCGTGGATCTCGTCGCCGTCGACGTCGATCTCGGTCGAGGTGGCGCGGGCCATGAAGCCGAGCATCAGGCTGGACGGGAAGGGCCAGGGCTGGCTGGCCACGTACTCCACGGGGCCGACGGTGATGCCGACCTCCTCGGACACCTCGCGGCGCACCGCCTGCTCGATGGACTCGCCGGGTTCGACGAAGCCGGCGAGCGTGGAGAAGCGGCCTTCGGGCCAGTGGACCTGGCGGCCGAGCAGGATGCGGTCGTCCGCGTCGGTCACGGCCATGATCACGGCCGGGTCGGTGCGCGGGTAGTGCTCGGCGCCGCAGGCCGGGCAGCGGCGGATGTGACCGGCGGCGGCGATGACCGTGCGTTCGCCGCAGCGTGAGCAGAAACGGTGGGTGCGCTGCCAGTTCTCCAGGCCGACCGCGTGCACCATCAGCCCGGTGTCGCGCGGCGAGAGCAGCAGGCCGGCCTCCCGCAGCCCGGCGGGGCGCGCGGACTGGTCGATACGGCCGGGCAGCGCGTCCTTCTGGAGCGCGAAGTAGCTGACGCCGTCCTCGTCGATGCCGAGGAAGTAGCGGTGTGCCTCGGTGAGCGGGGCCTCGAAGGAGGGCGTCATGACGAGCTCGGTCCGGCCGTCGGGTGTCTCGTCGATGAGCACCTGGCCGCCGGAGACCACGAAGCAGCGGGTCGTGGGGTGGCTCCACGCCGCCGCGAGCCAGGCCTCGTCGAGCCGGTGGTGGGCGGCGCGGTCGATGCCGCTCGGAGCGGTCAGCGAGATGGGTCGATCGGCTGTGTCGTCGGTCCAGGTGGTCACGGGTGCTTCCAACTCCCCCAGTGCAGCGGTTCGTTCGGCGGGCGGTTCGGCGGGACGTGGGCGGGAGGGCACCGGGCCGGACGCGGGCGGGACGGGCGGGGCGGTCCTGCGGTGTGCCCCACGCGCGATGCCCTCCCGTACGGCACCGGCCGGTCAGGGCGTGGGACGCCAGTGCTCGGCCAGGTCATCCCACAGGTAGGCGCTGGTCTCGACGCCTTTGAGGAGGAGGTCGAGCTCGACCTTTTCGTTCGGGGCGTGCCAGCCGTCGGAGGGAACGGAGATACCCAGAAAGAGCACGGGGGCGCCGAGGACCTCCTGGAGGTCGGCGGCGGGTCCGGAGCCGCCCTCGCGGGTGTAGCGGACCGGCGTCTCGAAGGCGCGGCCCATGGCGCGGACCACGGACTGCAGTGCGGGGTGGTCGAGCGGTGTCAGGCACGGGCGCGTGGCCGCGCCGAAGGCGATCTCGTACCGGATCCCGGCGGGCACCTGCGTCTCGGCCCAGCCGCGGACGGCCTTCTCGAGGTGGTCGGGGTCCTGGCCGGCGACCAGCCGGAAGGACAGCTTCACCATGGCGGAGGCCGGGATGATCGTCTTGCTGCCGGGGCCCTGGTAGCCGCCGCCGATGCCGTTGACCTCGGCGGTCGGGCGAGCCCAGACGCGCTCGAGGGTGCTGTATCCGGCCTCGCCGTGGGTGGCGCGGGACTTGGCGGTGTCCAGCCAGCGCTCCTCGTCGAAGGGCAGCTCGGCGAACAGTTCGCGCTCGCGGTCGGTCAGCTCCACGATGCCGTCGTAGAAGCCGGGGATCGCCACGCGCGCGTGCTCGTCGTGCAGGGCGGCGACCAGGCGGGCGGCGGTGGTGGCCGGGTTGGGCACGGCGCCGCCGAAGGAGCCGGAGTGGATGTCCTGGTCGGGGCCGTACAGCCGGATCTCGCACTCGGCGAGGCCGCGCATGCCGGTGCACACGGTCGGGGTGTCCTCGGACCACATGCCGGTGTCGGAGACGATCACGGCGTCGGCGGCGAGCCGTTCCGCGTGCTCCTCGACCAGGGCCCGGAAGTGGGGGGAGCCGGACTCCTCCTCGCCCTCGATCAGCAGCTTCAGGTTGACCGCGGGGGCGGTGCGGCCGGTGGCGGCGAGGTGGGCGCGGACGCCGAGGGTGTGGAAGAACACCTGGCCCTTGTCGTCGGCCGCCCCGCGCGCGTAGAGGCGGTTTCCGCGGACGACCGGCTCGAAGGGCTCGCTGTCCCAGCCGTCCTCGCGGGCGGCGGGCTGGACGTCGTGGTGGCCGTAGACGAGGACGGTGGGCGCCTCGGGGTCGCCGGAGGACCACTCGGCGAAGACGGCTGGGGCGCCGGGGGTCTGCCAGACCTCGGCGGTCGGGAAGCCGGTCTCCTTGAGCTTGGCGGCGAGCCAGTCGGCGCTGCGCCGTACGTCGGGCGCGTGGTCGGGCTGGGCCGACACTGAGGGGATGCGCAGCCATGCCGCGAGGTCGTCGAGGAAGGTGGCGCGGTGCTGCTCGATGTACGTGCGGACGGCGCTGTCCGGGGTCTGGCTCATGCTCACGAGCCTATCGGCCCGCACCGACATCCTCGGCGGGCGGTTCGTCACACTCAGGTTGCCTGGTGTGCCGTTTCGGAGTCTTCCGTGAGGAGCCGTTCCAGGGCGGCCCGGTCCGGCAGGTCCGGCGGCCGCACGACCTCGCCGGTGCGCACGTACAGGAAGGCGGCCGTGACCGTCTCGGGCGGCACGCCCTGCTGCTCGGCCCAGGCCAGCCGGTACACGGCGAGCTGGAGCGGGTCGGCGGTGCGGGTGCGGCTGGTCTTCCAGTCGACGATCTCGTACGTCGCCTCGTCCCCGTCGCCGTGCTTGTAGACCGCGTCGATGCGGCCCCGTACGACGCGGCCGGCGAGGGTGAGTTGGAAGGGGGCCTCGACCCGGTAGGGGGTGCGCCGGGCGTACCCGGTGCGTTCGAAGGCCTCTTTCAGGGCTTCCAGGTCCTGCTCGTCGGTGATCTCGGCGTCGCTGCCGGGCAGCTCGTCGGGTTCCAGCAGGGGCAGCGTCAGTTCCTCGAAGCGGGCTTCGAGCCAGGCGTGGAACCGGGTGCCCCGGCGCGCGGCCGGTTGCGGGGGGCGTGGCATGGGGCGCGCGAGTTCCTGCGCGAGCCCGTCCGGGTCCTCGGCCAGGCGCAGCAGCTGGGAGGCGGTGAGCGTGGCGGGTAGCGGGACGTCGGTGACGGTCTGCCGGGCGCGCAGCAGCTCGCCGGTGAGCGCGTCCAGGTCTCGGTCCCAGGAGGCGATGGTGCGGGCCTCCTCCGGTGTGAGGTCGGGGTGGGGCAGCGGCTCGGCGGGGCGGGGACGGTGCGGCGGGGCGGGCGCCTGGTGCGGGACCGTGGGCCGGCCGGCGCTCCGGGCGTCCCGGTCGGCGTTCCGGTCATACCGGTCGGCGGGGTCGTCCGGGCCTGGGGCGGTCGCGTCGTACGGCGGTTCGTCCTCGCCGAAAGCGGCTGCGGCGCCGAAGGTGTCCTCGTCGTACGGGAAGTCCTCGTCGTACGGGAGGTCCTCGTCGTACGGGGAGTCCTGGCCGTCCTCGTACGGCTCGTCGCCGTAGGGGTCGTCGTCCGGGGGCGGGGGCCAGTCGGGGTCGTCGAGGGCGCCGGGATCGTGGGCGGCCGGCGGGTGGGCGGTGTCCTGGGCGGCGAGGGCGTCCAGGTGGGCGAGGACGGTCTCGGCGGCCGCGCGGCGGCGGGCCAGGGCGGCGGCGTCCAGCGGGAGCGGCCACACCTGGTCGGCGCCGGCCGTGTGCAGGGCGGGATTCTCCGCGTCCTCGGCGGGCTCCTCGGCCCAGGCCTCGATCTCGCCGTAACCGGCGGCGCAGTGGTCGTGCAGGGCCTGGAGGAAGTCGGAGGGTCCGCGGGGCCTCTTCTGGCTGGGGCCCCACCAGTGGCCGGAGCCGAGCAGGAGGGAACGGGGGCGGGTGAAGGTGACGTAGCCGAGGCGGAGCTCCTCGGTGTGCTGGTGGTCCTTCATGACCTCGTGGAAGGCCTTCATGCCGCGCGCGTCCCAGCCGTCGACGTCGGGCAGGGTGTCGGCGTCGCCGCGCAGGGCGTGCGGCACCACCTTGGCCTGCGCCGTCCACTTCTCGCGGCCCTGTGCGCTGGGGAAGGTGCCCTTGACCAGTCCGGGGACGGCCACGACGTCCCATTCCAGGCCCTTGGACTTGTGGGCGGTGAGCACCTTGACGGTGTTCTCGCCGCCGGGCAGGGCGTTGTCGAGGCCCTTCTCGTACTGCGCGGCGGTGCGCAGGAAGCCGAGGAAGGCGAGCAGGGTGGCCTCGCCGTCGCTAGCGGCGAAGGACGCGGCGGTGTCCAGGAAGTTGGACAGGGTCTCGCGGCGGCGGGCGGCCAGGGCGTGCGGGGACGCGGACAGCTCCACCTCCAGACCGGTGACGGCGAGCACGCGGTGCAGGACGTCCATCAGCGGGTCGGAGAGCGAGCGGCGCAGGTCGCGCAGTTCGGCGGCCAGACGCGCGAAGCGCACGCGCGCGTCCGGCGAGAACGGCAGCCCGTCGTCATCCGCCTCGGCGTCCATGGGTGCTTCGAGGAACGTGTCGAGGGCGTCCGCGAGCGATATCACCTCGGCCGGGTCGACCCCTTCGACGGCGGCGGCGAGCCGGCGGTCGGGGTCGTCGCCGTCGTCCACGCGCGCGTGGGCGACCAGCAGGCGGGCGCGGCGGCCCAGCAGGGCGAGGTCGCGGGGGCCGATGCGCCAGCGCGGGCCGGTCAGCAGGCGCACCAGGGAGGCGTTGGCGCCGGGGTCCTGCAGAACCTCGCAGACGGCCACGAGGTCGGCGACCTCGGGCAGGTGCAGCAGGCCGGACAGGCCGACCACCTCGACGGGGACGTCCCGCGCCACGAGGGCGCCCTGGATCTCGGCGAAGTCGGTCGCCGTGCGGCACAGTACGGCGATCTCGCCGGGGGCCGTGCCGGTGTGCACGAGGTGGGCGATGGAGTCGGCGATCCAGTCGATCTCCTCGGCGTGGGTGGGCAGCAGCGCGCAGCGGACCGTGCCGTCGTACTCGGCGCCGGGGGCCGGGCGCAGGGCCTCCACGCCCGCGTGCATGGCGCGCAGGGGTTCGGCGAGCCCGTTGGCGAGGTCGAGGAGGCGGCCGCCGCTGCGGCGGTTCTCGCTGAGGGCCTGCCGGGTGGCGGGGCGGCCGTCGGCGTGCGCGAAGTGCGCGGGGAAGTCGTCGAGGTTGGCGACGGAGGCGCCGCGCCAGCCGTAGATGGCCTGGCAGGGGTCGCCGACCGCGGTCACGGGATGGCCCGTGCCGTCGCCGAACAGGCCTGCCAGCAGGACGCGTTGGGCCACGGAGGTGTCCTGGTACTCGTCCAGGAGCACCACGCGGAACTCCTCCCGCAGCAGCCGGCCCACCTCGGGGATGCGGGCGAGGCGGGCGGACAGGGCGATCTGGTCGCCGAAGTCGAGCAGGTCGCGTTCGCGTTTGGCCGTCCGGTAGCGGCGGACGAGGTCGGCCAGTTCGCGGCGGGCGGCGGCCGTCTCGGGGACCTTGCGCAGATCGGCGTTGGTGAGCTTGGCGTTCTGGAGGGTGCGCAGCAGGTCCGCGTCCCAGGAGCGCAGTTCCTCGGGGTCGACAAGGTGTTCGGCGAGTTCGGAGTCGAGGGCGAGCAGGTCGCTGACGAGGTCGGCGAAGGAGCGGGTCAGCGCGGGGTAGGGGCCGGGGGCCTCGCGCAGCACGCGTGCGGCGAGCTGGTAGCGGGTGGCGTCGGCGAGCAGCCGGGAGGTGGGCTCCAGGCCGAGGCGCAGGCCGTGGTCGGTGAGGAGCCGGCCGGCGAAGGCGTGGTAGGTCGAGATCACCGGTTCGCCGGGCGGGTTGTCCGGGTCGATGACATCGGGGTCGGTGACGCCGGCCTTGATCAGTGCCTTGCGGACGCGCTCGGCCAGCTCGCCGGCGGCCTTGTTGGTGAAGGTCAGGCCGAGGACCTGTTCGGGGGCGACCTGGCCGGTGCCGACCAGCCAGACCACGCGGGCGGCCATCACGGTGGTCTTGCCCGACCCGGCTCCGGCCACGATCACCTGCGGGGCGGGCGGCGCGGTGATGCAGGCCGTCTGCTCCGGGGTGAAGGGGATGCCGAGGAGCTCTTTGAGCTGCTCGGGGTCGCTGATACGGGCGGGCATGTCGGAAAAGGCTAGCGGCGGGGACTGACAGTCGGGCCCGGATCAGCCACTCGGGGAGGAAGAAGCGCAGGTCAGCACCTGTGGTGCCGTGCGTCACCCCGGCACCTCCCGGTGGACTCCGGCGCCTCCCGGTGACTCACTCGACCACGTGCCGTCCCTCGGGCCGCGCGCTGCACGAGGCGCGGAACGCGCAGTGGGTGCAGTGCTGGCCGGTGTTCGGCGCGAACCGCTCGTCGAGGACCTTGCCGGCGGCGGTGGCCAGCAGTTCGCCGACCCACTCCCCGGACAGCGGTTCCTGGGTCTGCGTCCTGGGCAGGCTGTCGCCTCCGTCGCGCTTGGCGGCGCCCTGCCTGAGGTGCACCAGTTCGGCGCCGCCGGGTTCGGGACGTACGCCGTCGAAGGCCTCGTCGACGGCGCCTTCATGGACGGCGAGCTGGTAGACGGCGAGCTGGGGATGGCGGGCCACCTCGGCGGCGCTGGGGGCCTGCTTGCCGGTCTTGAAGTCGACCACGTAGGCGCGGCCCTCGGCGTCCGTCTCCACGCGGTCCATCTGGCCGCGGATGCGGACCTGGTAGTCGCCGGCTTCGAGGGTGACGTCGAAGTCCTGCTCGCTGGCCACCGGGGTGCGCCCGGTGCGGTCCAGCACGTGCCAGTTCAGGAAGCGTTCGAGCGCCACGCGCGCGTTGTCCTTCTCCTGCTGGGACTTCCAGGGCGCGTCGAAGGCGAGCGCGTTCCACACCGAGTCCAGGCGTTCCATGAGGACGTCGAGGTCGGCCGGGGTGCGGCCGGAGGCGACCTCGTCGGCGAGGACGTGGACGACGTTGCCGAAGCCCTGTGCGGTGGTGGCCGGGGCGTCGGCCTTCACCTCGCGGCCCAGGAACCACTGGAGGGCGCAGGTGTTGGCGAGCTGGTCGAGGGCGCTGCCGGAGAGCACGACCGGCCGGTCGTGGTGGCGCAGCGGCACCTTGCTCTCCGTCGGGTCGTACATGCCCCACCAGCGGTAGGGATGCGCGGACGGAACCAGCGGGCGGCCGTCCTCGTCGGCGAGGGCGGCGAGCCGGGCCAGGCGGCGGGCGGCGGCCTCCCGCAGGGCGGCGGACGCGCGCGGGTCGACCGTGGTGGCGCGCAGCTCGGCGACGAGCGCGGACACCGACAGCGGTCGGCGAGGGCGGCCGGTGACGTCCTTCGGCTCGACGCCGAGTTCGGTCAGGAAGCGGGACGGCTGGTCGCCGTCGTCGGCCGGTGCCTTCACCGCGGTGACGACGAGACGGTCACGCGCGCGCGTGGCGGCCACGTAGAACAGCCTGCGCTCCTCGGCGAGCAGTGCGCCCGGGGTGAGCGGTTCGGCGAGTCCGTCGCGGCCGATGCGGTCGGCCTCCAGGAGGGAGCCGCGGCGGCGCAGGTCGGGCCACAGGCCCTCCTGGACACCGGCGACGACGACCAGCCGCCACTGCAGGCCCTTGGCGCGGTGCGCGGTCATCAGGCGGACGGCGTCGGGGCGTACCGCGCGGCGCGTGAGCGTGTCGGCGGCGATGTCCTCGGCCTCGATCTCCTCCAGGAAGTTCAGTGCGCCCCGGCCTCCGGTGCGCTCCTCCGCCCGTGCGGCGGTGGCGAACAGCGCGCACACGGCGTCCAGGTCCCGGTCGGCGTTGCGGCCGGCGGCGCCGCCGCGCCGGGCGGCCCGCTCCAGGCGCGCGGGCCACGGAGTGCCCTCCCACAGGTCCCACAGCGCCTCCTCGGCCGTGCCGCCGGCCGCGAGCCCTTCGCGGGCCTTGCGCAGCAGCGCGCCGAGGCGCTGTGCCCCGCGCGCGTACGCCGGGTCGTGCACGGCCAGGCGCTCGGGTTCGGCGAGTGCCCGTGCGAGCAGTACGTCGGAGGGGGGCGGCAGCGGGTTGCCGGCCGCCCGCTCCTCCTCGCGCAGGGCACGGCCGAGGCGGCGCAGGTCGGCCGGGTCCATGCCGGCGAGGGGGGAGGCGAGCAGGGTGAGGGCGGTCTCGGTGTCGAGCCAGGAGGTGTCAGGGGTGTGCTCCCCGGGTTCTTCGGGGGACGGCCGGCCCTCCGGGCCGGGTGCGGTGGCGTCCTCGTCGCGGCCGTGCGCCTCCGCCGTGGCCTCGTCGCGGCCGTGTGCCTCCGCCGTGGCCACCGCGCGCAGGGCCGTCAGCAGCGGGGTAACCGCCGGCTCGTGGCGCAGAGGCAGGTCGTCGCCGTCGATGTCCAGCGGGACGCCGGCCGCGGTGAGGGCGCGGCGGAGGGTCGGCAGGGTGCGGGAGCCGGCCCGGACCAGGACGGCCATGTCGCTCCAGGCGACGCCGTCCTCCAGGTGCGCGCGGCGCAGGATGTCCGCGATGTTGTCCAGTTCCGTACCGGCCGTCGGGTAGGTGTAGGCCTCGACGCGGCCTCCGTCCCGTACGGCGGCCGGCTCGCGGTGGGCGCGGACCTTGTCGGCGGGCAGCCGGGGCAGCGGCATGCGCTGGGTGATCAGCCGGGTGGCGGTGAGCAGGGCGGCGCCGGAGCGGCGGGCGGTGCGCAGCACCTCGACGGGGGCGGGGCGGCCGTCCGCGCGGGGGAAGGCCGCCGGGAAGTCGAGGATGCCGTTCACGTCCGCGCCCCGGAAGGCGTAGATCGACTGGTCGGGGTCGCCGAAGGCGACCAGGGTGCGGCCGCCGCCGGCCAGCGCGTGCAGGAGCCGTACCTGGGCGGGGTCGGTGTCCTGGTACTCGTCGACGTACACGGCGTCGTACTGGGCGGCGAGCCGTGCGGCGGTCTCGGGGCGGCGGGCGAGCAGGACCGCGCGGTGGACCAGTTCCGCGTAGTCGATCACGCCCTGCATGTCGAGCACGTCCAGGTACTCGGCGAGGAACGCGGCCGCGGCGCGCCAGTCGGGGCGGCCGATACGGCGGGCGAAGGCGTCCAGTGCGTCGGGGCCGAGGCCGAGCTCACGGCTGCGGGCGAGGACCGCGCGGACCTCGTCGGCGAAGCCCCTTGTGGTCAGGCAGGCGCGCAGTTCGTCGGGCCAGCGCACGTGCGCCAGTCCGAGCCGCTGCAGTTCGGGCTGCCCGGCGAGCAGCTCGCGGACGGTGACGTCCTGTTCCGGGCCGGAGAGCAGCCGCAGCGGCTCGGCGAACAGGCCGCTGTCCTGGTGGGCGCGCACCAGTGCGTAGCAGTACGAGTGGAACGTGGTCGCGTGGGGTGCGCGGGCGGCGCCGATGCGCAGGGCCATGCGGTCGCGCAGGTCGACGGCGGCCTTGCGGCTGAACGTCAGGACCAGGATCCGCTCGGGGTCGGCGCCGCGGGCGATCCGCGCGGCCACGGACTCGACGAGGGTGGTGGTCTTGCCGGTGCCGGGACCTGCGAGGACGAGTAGGGGTCCGCTGCGGTGGTCAACCACGGCGCGCTGTGCCGCGTCCAGACGAGGGGGGTCGACGGCGGCAGGCGGGGTACGGACCAGTCGGTAAGCGCCACGGCTCCCCTGCCGCACCGGGGGGTGCGGCAGGTGCCTGGTGGAGGAAGAGGAGCTCACGTGATGGGCCGGTCCTGGTGTTCGTGCTGGTGGGCGGGCGGTCACGGGCGCGAGGCGGTGGCCGCGGGGTGAGGGGGACGCGTGCAGCCGACGCTACGCCGCCGCTCCGGACGGAAGCAGGGCTTCCGCTTCTTCCCTCGCGGCGCTCGTGCCACCTGCGTCCCACAATCCACGAACGTACGCCATGCCACGGACGTCCCCCATGTCACCCGATCGGGCCACGGGCTCTCCCTGAGGGCATCGGATGGCGGAAGCTGTCAGGTGTGAGCCACCGCGCCCGCCCCGCCGTCCCATCGGGCCCGCCGCATGTCGATCCGCGGCAGATGCCCCTCGGCGCTCCTGGCTGCCTCCTTCAGCGGGGTGCCCTCAGCTCGGTAGTGGGCGAGCGCGCGCAGTTCGTGGCCGGGCAGCAGCACCCCGTCGGCGCGTACGACACGCCACCACGGGACGGCGCCTCCGTACAGCGACATCACCCGGCCCACCTGGCGCGGTCCGCCTTCCTCGAGCCACTCGGCGACATCGCCGTACGTCATGACCCGACCCGGCGGGATCCGCTCGGCGACCTCGAGGACCCGCTCGGCGTACTCGGGCAGCGCGTCGGCGTACCCCTCGCGGGTGTCCTCAGCAGGGCTCCGGTCGCTCATGCGCCCCATCCTGCCGCACCCCACCGACATCGCGGCGCGGACCGCGAGGAACGTCCCTCTCGCCCTCGGACGGCGCGTCCGGCAGACTGTGCGCCCGCGCATCCGCACCCTGATGCCCCCGCGTGTCGGTCGGGCATGCCACCATCGTGCGGGCGGTGACTGGTGATACGAGACCAAGAAGAGACCATGAAGCAGCAGGGCGTGCACCCCGAAGACGCGGCGGGCACCCCTGACGCCGCCGCGCGCCCCGACACCGCCGGTGGCGCACAGGACGACAGCACACGCGCGCGTGAGAACGGCGCAGACGACGGCACGGGCGCGCGTGAGAACGGCGCGGCCGACGGAAACGACGGCACCGAGGGAGCGCACGTCCAGAACACGCCTCACGGCCACGGTTCGTGCGCCGACGACGATCCGCACGCCGAGGCCGTGGAGGGCGACGAACCGCTGCTCCCCGCGCGCGTGCACCGTCCGTCCGACCTCATGCGGCTCCTGGTGGGTGTGCTCGCCATCGTGGTGCTGCTCGCGATCGCCGCGTTCGCGCACGGCACCACCTCGGGCTTCGAACAGGACATCAACAAGGGCACCGGTCAGGCACCCGACCTGCTCATCAAGATCGCGGGTCTGGCGTCCAGCATCGCGATCCTGCTGGTGCCGGTCGCCTTCGCGATCGAGCGGCTGATCAAACGCGACGGGCTGCGCATCGCCGACGGCGTCCTCGCTGCGGTCCTCGCGCACGGAGTGACCCTCGCGACAGACCTGTGGGTCGCGCGGGCCGCCCCGAATTCGATCCAGGAGGCGCTCACCCAGCCGTCCCCGGGCGACATCCACGCCCTGACCGACCCCGTGCACGGCTATCTGGCCCCCGTCATCGCCTACATGACGGCCGTCGGCATGTCCCGCAGACCCAGATGGCGTGCGGTGCTGTGGATCGTGCTGCTGCTCGACGCGTTCTCCATGCTGGTCACCGGCTACACGACCCCCTTCTCGATCATCCTGACGGTGCTGATCGGCTGGACCATCGCCTACGGCACGCTGTACGCGGTCGGCTCCCCCAATGTCCGCCCCACCGGGCAGACGCTGATGGCAGGCCTCAGGCACGTCGGCTTCCACCCCGTCAGCGCGGCCCGCGAGGAGGCCGTGGAGACGGAGAACGGCGACCGCGGCCGGCGGTACTTCGTCACCCTGGAGGACGGCCCGCCGCTGGACGTCACGGTCGTGGACCGGGAACAGCAGGCCCAGGGCTTCTTCTACCGCGCGTGGCGCAATCTCACCCTGCGCGGCTTCGCCACCCGCTCCAGCCTCCAGTCGCTGCGCCAGGCGCTGGAACAGGAGGCGCTGCTGGCGTACGCGGCGATCGCGGCCGGCGCCAACGCACCCAAGCTGATCGCCACCGCCGAACTCGGTCCTGACGCCGTCATGCTCGTCTACGAGCACACCGGCGGGCGCACGCTCGACTCGCTGGCCGACGAGGAGATCACCGACGAGCTGCTGCGCAACACCTGGCACCAGGTTCAGGCGCTGCAGTCACGGCGCATCGCACACCGCAGGCTCGCGGGCGACGCGATTCTGGTGGATCGTTCCGGCAGGGTGATCCTCACCGAACTGCGCGGCGGAGAGATCGCCGCCGGCGAGCTGCTGCTGCGCATGGACGTGGCCCAGCTGGTCACGACGCTGGGTCTGCGCGTGGGCGCCGAGCGCGCGGTGGCCTCGGCCGTCCGGGTGCTCGGGCCCGACGCGGTCGCCGACTGCCTGCCCCTGCTCCAGCCGATCGCCCTGACCCGCTCCACGCGCGCGACGCTGCGCAGACTGGCCCGGGAACAGGCCCAGCGCGAGCGCGAGGCGGTCCTGAAGGCGTCCCGGCAGGCCAAGCAGGCGCGCCCGGAGGCAGCCGGAGCGGAGGGCACGGAGGCCCCGGAGAAGGCCGACAAGAAGGCCGTACGCGCCCAGGAACGGGCCGAGAAGCGGGCCGTCGACGAGGCTCTGGAGGAGGCGCGCGAGGAGGATCTGCTCACCCAGATCCGCCATGAGGTGCTGCGGATCAGGCCGCAGGCGCCGGTGGAGCCGGCCCGGCTGGAGCGGGTGCGGCCGCGCACGCTGATCAGTTTCATCGCCGGTGCCATCGGCGCGTACTTCCTGCTGACGCAGCTCACCCACATCGAGTTGGGGCCGCTCGTGGCCAACGCCCAGTGGGGCTGGGTCGTCGCCGCCGTGCTGTTCGCGGCGCTCAGCTATGTCGCGGCGGCCATGCAGCTGCTGGGGTTCGTGCCCGAGCGGGTGCCGTTCCTGCGGGCCGTGGCGGCCCAGGTGGCCGGCTCCTTCGTGAAGATCGTGGCACCCGCCGCGGTCGGCGGGGTGGCCCTCAACACGCGGTATCTGCAGCGCTCGGGGGTCCGGCCGGGGCTCGCGGTGGCGAGCGTGGGCGCCTCGCAGCTGGCCGGGCTCGGCTTCCACATCCTGATGCTGCTGTCCTTCGGCTATCTCACCGGCACCGAGAAGACGCCGTCCCTGTCGCCGTCCCGGACGGTCATCGCGGGCCTGCTGACGGTCGCGGTGCTGGTGCTCGTGGTGACCTCGGTGCCGTTCCTGCGGAAATTCGTCGTCACGCGCGTGCGGTCACTGTTCGCGGGGGTCGTGCCCCGCATGCTCGACGTGCTGCAGCGGCCCCAGAAGCTGATCACCGGGATCGGCGGCATCCTGCTGCTGACGTTCTGCTTCGTGATGTGCCTGGACGCCTCCATCCGGGCGTTCGGCGACGGCTCGGCCTCGCTCAGCATCGCCAGCGTCGCCGTGGTCTTCCTCGCCGGCAACGCGCTCGGGTCCGCGGCGCCCACCCCGGGCGGCGTGGGCGCCGTGGAGGCGACCCTGACGGTCGGCCTGATCGCCGTCGGCCTGCCCAAGGAGGTCGCCGCCCCGGCCGTCCTGCTCTACCGCCTGCTGACCCTGTGGCTGCCGGTGCTGCCGGGCTGGCTGGCCTTCAACCAGCTCACCCGCAAGGGAGCCCTGTAGGGCGCCCCAGAGCCGCGCAACGGCGCCGGGGCGCCCGTACCTCGTACGGCTCGCGCCCCGCGCGCCCCGGCGTGCACGCCTCCAGGATGGGAACATGGCGAATCCCTCCCGGCTGCGCGCCGCCGCCCTGGCCACCGCCGGCCTGCTGCTCTCCACCCTGCTGGCCGGGTGCGGCGACGGCGGCAAGGACGGCGACCTCGCGGCGCAGAAGCTGGACTGGAAGGACTGCCCGGCTCCGTCGGAGGCCGAGGGCGGCGGCAGCGCCCCGTCCCCGCTGCCGAACGGCGGCACATGGCAGTGCGCCACCATGAAGGCGCCCCTGGACTGGAGCAGTCCGAAGGGCGACACCATCGGCATCGCCCTGATCCGCGCCAAGGCCAGCGGCCCCGCGAGCCGGCGGATCGGCTCGCTCGTGTTCAATTTCGGTGGCCCCGGCGGCAGCGGCGTCAGCTCGCTGCCCGCGTTCGCCTCGGACTACGCGGCCCTGCGCACCCGCTACGACCTGGTCAGCTTCGACCCGCGCGGGGTCGGCCGCAGCGCGCCGGTGAAGTGCGAGAGCGACTCCCAGCTGGACGTGTTCTTCCAGCAGGACGCCACCCCCGACGACAGCGCCGAGCGCACCCAACTCCTGGACCGCACCAAGCAGTTCAACGCGGCCTGCGAGAAGAACTCCAAGAAGATCCTGCCGCACGTGGCGACCACCGACGCGGCCCGCGACATGGACCTGATGCGTCAGGTCCTCGGCGACGACAAACTGCACTACTTCGGCATCTCCTACGGCACCGAACTAGGCGGTGTGTACGCCCACCTGTTCCCCAAGAACGTCGGCCGGGCCGTGCTCGACGCCGTGATCGACCCCACGCAGAACCCCGAACAGAGCGCGCTCGGACAGGCCCGGGGCTTCCAGCTCGCGCTGGACAACTTCGCCGAGGACTGCACGTCGAAGCCCACGCAATGCCCGATCGGAAGCACCCCGCAGGATGTGAAGAACCGCATCGCGAAACTGCTGAACGACCTGGAGAAGACGCCGATCCCCGGCATCGCGCCGCGCCAGCTCACCCAGACCGCCGCGACGAACGGCATCGCGCAGTCCCTGTACTCCAAGGACTTCTGGCAGTACCTCACCGAGGGCCTCGAGCAGGCGTACGCGGGCGACGGCAAGATCCTCATGCTGTTGTCCGACGCGATGAACGGCCGCAGCGAAGACGGCGAGTACAGCAACATCACCGCGGCGAACATCGCCATCAGCTGCGCCGACCAGAAGCCGCGGTACACCGCCGACTACGTCCAGCAGAAGCTGCCCGAGTTCCGTGCGGCCTCCCCGCTGTTCGGGGACTACCTGGCCTGGGGCATGCTCAGCTGCACCGACTGGCCGGTGGCGGGTGCCGCCGACCATCCCGACGTCAGCGCGCCCGGCTCGGCGCCCATCCTCGTCGTCGGCAACACGGGCGATCCGGCCACCCCCTACGAGGGTGCGAAGAAGATGGTGGACGCGCTCGGCAAGGGCGTGGCCGTCGAGCTGACGTACAAGGGCCAGGGACACGGTGCGTACGACAGCAGGAACAGGTGCGTGCAGAGCGCGGTGAACGGCTACCTGCTGGACGGGAAAGAACCGCAGGCCGGCACGGTCTGCTCCTGAGGCACACCGGAGCCTCAAACCCCCGCGACCTTGAAGAAACCGCTGGTCAGAGGGTTATCCACAGGCCGTCACGGGCTCGGTCGGGCGCGCCTACCATGGCCTGAATGCCCGGCGCGGCAGGACGCGAAGGGCCTGTGAGGGGGGTGCGTATGAGGCGGTTCCTGCGCTGGACGGCGGCGGTGCGCGCCGCTCAAGGTACGTCCACCACCGACACCGCACTCGGCGATGCCCGGATGCACTGCTTCGGCATCTCCTACGGCACCGGACTCGGCGGTGTGTACGCCCACTTGTTCCCGAAGCGGGTGGGACGGCTGATCCTCGACGCGGTGGTCGACCCGACCGCGGACGCGGTGGGCCATGCCGAGAACCAGACCCGCGGCTTCCAGCGGGCTCCGGACGACGATCTGAAGTCGACCGGCCAGGGCCCCGAGCAGGGCACCCGGAAGATCGCGGCCCTGCTGCGGCGAATCGGCGAATCCAGCCGGCCGAGGCTGGCCGCTGCGCTCGACTCGGCGCAGAAGGGGGACGGTTCGCCGCTGCCGGCGCGCGCGGACGGCTACAAAGAACGGCACTCCTCGAGGCGCTACGGCACGAAGTCCCGCTCCCAGCAGGTCATATCGCCTCTGGACGAGAGGGAGCGGCCGGCGGAGTTCGAGCGGATCTCGCCGGTGATCGGGGGACTTCCTGGGCTGGGACACGGCCGGCCGGTGCCACGACCGGCCGGTGCCGGGCCAGTTCACGACTGGGGAGGTCAGCGCACCGGGTGCGGCGCCGGTCCTGCTGGTCGGCAACACCGGCGACCCGGCCACGCCTTACGAGGGCGCCCGCAGCATGGCCGACGCACTGGGCAGGGGCGCCGGTGCCGAGCTCAACGGGACGGTGCGGAAGGACGGCAAGCCCTGCTCCTGACGTGGACGGGGGCCCCGGGCGCCGAACACGCCCGAGACCCCCGCCACCCGCACCGGGGAACCGGCTCAGTAGACCGGCTTGTGCGGTTCGATCTGGTTGACCCAGCCGATGACGCCGCCGCCGACGTGGACGGCGTCGGCGAAGCCCGCGGACTTCAGGACGGCCAGGACTTCCGCACTGCGGACCCCCGTCTTGCAGTGCAGGACGATCTTCTTGTCCTGCGGGAGGCCCTCCAGGGCGGTGCCCATGAGGAACTCGTTCTTCGGGATCAGCCTGGCGCCCGGGATGGAGACGATCTCGTACTCGTTCGGCTCGCGGACGTCGATGATCTCGATGTTCTCGCCGTCGTCGATCCACTCCTTGAGCTGCTTCGGAGTGATCGTGGAGTCGGCGGCCGCCGCCTGGGCCTCCTCGGACACGACGCCGCAGAAGGCTTCGTAGTCGATGAGCTCGGTGACGGTCGGGTTCTCGCCGCAGACCGCGCAGTTCGGGTCCTTGCGGACCTTGACCTGGCGGTACGTCATCTCCAGGGCGTCGTAGATCATCAGGCGGCCGACCAGCGGCTCGCCGATGCCCGCGAGGAGCTTGATGGCCTCGTTGACCTGGATGGAGCCGATGGACGCGCAGAGCACGCCCAGGACGCCGCCCTCGGCGCAGGAGGGGACCATGCCGGGGGGCGGGGGCTCCGGGTAGAGGCAGCGGTAGCAGGGGCCGTGCTCGGACCAGAAGACGGAGGCCTGGCCGTCGAAGCGGTAGATCGACCCCCACACGTACGGCTTGTTCAGCAGCACGCACGCGTCGTTGACCAGGTAGCGCGTCGCGAAGTTGTCGGTGCCGTCGACGATCAGGTCGTACTGGCTGAAGATGTCCATCACGTTCTCGGCTTCGAGCCGCTCCTCGTGAAGGATCACGTTCACGTACGGGTTGATGCCCTTGACGGTGTCACGGGCGGACTCGGCCTTGGAGCGGCCGATGTCGGACTGGCTGTGGATGATCTGGCGCTGCAGGTTCGACTCGTCCACCTCGTCGAACTCCACGATGCCGAGGGTGCCCACGCCCGCGGCGGCCAGGTACATCAGCGCCGGCGAGCCCAGGCCGCCGGCGCCCACACACAGCACCTTGGCGTTCTTCAGCCGCTTCTGCCCGTCCATGCCCACGTCGGGGATGATCAGGTGGCGGGAGTACCTGCGGACCTCGTCTACGGTGAGCTCAGAGGCTGGCTCAACCAGGGGTGGCAGCGACACGGGGACTCCGTTGGTCGGTCAATCACTACAGTTGTTCTCCCCGTAACACTGCCACGGCCTTCTTCATTCCGAGACACCCGTTCCGATGCGCGAGACGATTTCGTCCCAGTAGCCGGGCATGGTCTCCCAGGGGTCGCTGCGGCCGCCTCGGTCCGTGCGGTCGGTGAAGTAGATCGTCGCCGCTCCCTGCCAGCGGGCGATACGCAGCGCCTCCTCCAGATGGCCGCGGGGCACGCTGTGCACGAAGTGGCAGAAGCGGTCCGGCGGGTAGTCGGCGGTCCACTCGGCGACCTGCGACCAGCGGTAGTCGGACCAGGGGCCGGAGAAGGTCACCAGTTGATCGGCGTTCTCCGCGTACCCGGGGTGCGGATGGCTGCCGTGGCCGAGGACGATGTGGGCGGTGTCACTGATCGTCCGGAGCGTGGTGACCGCGCGGCGGACCTCGGGGAGCGCGGTGCGGTCGGTGGGGCAGCGGTCCAGCAGGAAGCCGTCGACGCGGTACCAGTCGAGGTGGCGGTGGGCGTCGGAGAGCAGGTCGGCGAAGGCGCGGGTGCCGTGGGCGAGGTCCAGGTGGCCGAGGACCCGGACGCCCGCTCGCCGCAGCCGGCCCGCGGCCTCCAGGCAGTGCGGGTCCGGGCGGGTGCCGGGGCCGGCGGCCACGTTCAGGACCACCCAGTCCAGCGGGGTGCCCGGGCGGGCGAGCTCGGCCCACTGGGCGGGAGCGACGAGGGGGTGGGCGTAGCCGGGGACGCCGATGGCGGTGCGCAGGCCGGTGCTCGTGGCGCCTGCTGTGGTGCTGGTCAGATGCGGCATGCCGCCTCCATCCAGATGTCGGCCAGGGATTCTTCGAGGTTGATGCGGGGCCGCCAGCCGAGCCGGTCGCGCGCGGTGCGCACGTCGGCCTGCTGCCAGCTGCCGCAGCCGTCCGGGTACGGGTACGCCATCGGGGCCGCGTGGTCGGAGTCGGCGCGGGGGTGGCCGATGGCGCTGCGCAGCGGGCCGGGCGGGGCGTCGAGTTCGTGCAGGGCGCCGCCGTATCCGGCCACGCGCGCGAGGACGGCGGCGGCGTCGCGGAGGCGGACGGCGCGGCCGGAGCCGATGTTGATGACGCCCTGCGCGGCGGAGAGCGAGGCGGCGTGCACGGCGCGGGCGACGTCGCGTACGTCGACGAAGTCGCGCTGCACGCCGAGGCCGCCGAGTTTGAGCTCACCGTCGCCGGACTGCATGGCGCGCCGCATGGCCTCGGCGAGCCGGCCCAGCGGGGAGCCGGCCGGGGTGCCGGGGCCGGCCGGGGAGAAGATCCGCAGTACGACGGCGTCCAGTCCGGAGCCGAGGACCAGCTCGGTCGCGGCGAGCTTGCTCACGCCGTACGGGCCGCCGGGGCGCGGTACGGCGTCCTCGGCGGTCGAGGAGCCGGGCTGGCTCGGCCCGTACTCGGAGCTGCAGCCGATCTGCACCAGCCGGGCCCCGCAGCCGCTGCGGCGCAGGGCCTCGCAGACGGTGGCGACGGCCACGGTGTTGTGCCGGGTCAGTTCGCGGGCACCGCCGCGGATGGCGCCGGCGCAGTTGACGACGACCCCGGGGTGGACCGCGTCGAGGAAGCGGGTGAGGGCGCCGGGGCTGCCCGTGGCGAGGTCGAAACGGACGTCGGCGTCGTCGCCGCGGCCGAGCGCGGTGAGCTGGACGGCCGGGTCGGCGAGCAGGCGGTCGGCGACGAAGCGGCCGATGTATCCGTTGGCTCCGATCAGCAGAACCCTCATCGGACGGCTCCCTGGGTGCGGGCGCCGGCCTGACGGGCGGGGCCGAGGTGATGACCGGCAGGGCCCATGTGACCGGCGGCGCCGAGGGGTTCCGTGGGCCGGGAGGGGGCGGCGGGTCCGCTCTCTCCCGCGGTGCCGGCGGATCCGGTGGTTTCCCGGACTCCGGCTCCGGCGGTCCCGGCGGATTGTGCGCCTGCGGCTGCGACTGCTGCGGACGCGCCGGCGGCTCCGGGGTCTCCGGACGCTCCGGGTCGGGAGGTGGTCATCTGGCTTTCTCCTTCAAAAGGCGTGGTGCGGTCGCCTCCGGCGGCGGTTCGGGCCGGTGGCGGAAGATTCAATCGGGGGCTCCGGTGGGCGCGTGCGCCGAGGCCTGGGTGAGGGTGCGGCCGGCGTGGAACAGCAGGGCCAGCGCGGCCGTGCCGCAGGCGAGGGCCGGGACGGCGGCCTCGCCCCAGGCGTCCAGCAGCGTGCGTACGGGGGCCGTCAGGACGGCACAGCCCGGCAGCCTTCCGGCCAGCGGCAGGGCGAGGGCCACCGCCTCCGTGGCCGCCGCGGCACCGAGCACCACGGCCGGGGCGTGCCGGTGGCCGTGGACGGTGAGCAGGCGGGCGAGCAGCAGCAGGGCGCCCAGGGCGAGGGTCTGCGGGTAGGCCACGGGTCCGTGCAGGACGGTGCCGCACACCAGGAGCAGGGCGGTGAGCGCGCCCAGGAACAGGGCGAACGTGCCGAACAGCAACGGCTTGGCGGCGGCTGTGAAGTCCTCCAGACCCCGGCTGCCGGTGAGCCTTCGGCGGGCGCCCGCGCTGAGCAGATGGGCGCACCAGGCCGCCGGGGCACAGGCCAGGATCAGGGCCAGGGCGGGGGCGACGGCCGTGGGCCAAGGGCCGTCCGGGATGCCGGTCGGCAGGGCATCGGGGCCACCGGTCGCGACGGCGTGGAGGAGGCCGTCGCCGAGGAGGGCGTACCCGAGCAGCCACAGGGTCCACGCACGCGTGCCGTACGCCGTGCGCCACGCGTGCGTGCCGGGCGGACTGGCGAGGGGGCCGCGGCGCAGCGCGGCGCGCGTGGCGAGGGCCACGGCGAGGATGCCGACGGCGGCGGCCAGGAGGCGGGGGTGTCCGTGGGTGAGGCGCAGTCCGGCCACGGTGGCCGCGCCGAGGGCGCCCGGCAGGAGGGTGAGCAGGATCCAGTCGGCGCGCACGCGGGGTACGGGCAGGGGCTCGGGGTCTGGGCCCTGCTCGCCGCCTCGCGGCACGCGCGCGTACAGCTCCTCGGCGAGCGAGAAGACATCGCGGTGGCGGAAGCGGGCGGCGGTCCGGTCGGTGACACCGTGCGCCTCCAGCCCGGCGGCGATCTCCAGCGGGTCCACGGCCCGCTCGCACAGCTCACGGTGCCGGTGCAGCAGGGCTTTCACGGGGTCGGCGGCGCCACGCCGGGGCGCGGCGACGCGCCGTTTGCCCGACTCCCCGTTGCCCGGGCGGGAGTTGTCCGGCGCCGGCCGTGTGGCGGCGCCCGTGGCGAGCGGTCCAAGGCGGCCCGGCCGCCCGTCCGGCGCGGCGGTGCCGACGGGGCCTCGCGCACCGGAGACGGAGGCGGACGGCGCCGACGAGGTGGCGCCGTACGGGACTTCCTCGGGGCCCCGCTCTGTCCCGAACCACTCCCCCGGCCCCGGGTCCCAGGGCTCAGCCGCGCTGGGCATCCCGGGCCGGTCCATCCCGCCCGGCGCACCGGCCACCCGCCCGCCGTCGTCACAAGCCCCCGGCGCGACGGCCGAACCGGAGCCCCCGGCTCCCTCCGGCACGCCGGTGCCCAGCCCGCTCAGCGCCTCCGGTGCCCCGGCAGCCGAGCCCAAGCTCCCCGCCCCGTCCGCCACCCCGGCAGCCGAACCCGACAACCCCATGTCCGGCGCACCCGGCGCACCCGGCGCACCCGGCGCCCCGGCGCCCGAATCCGCGTGGCCCAGCCCCGCCGGCGCCCCCCTGCCCAGCGGGCCGAGGTCTCGTAGCGCGTCCCGGTCGCTCAACTCGTCCACCGCCCCGGTGTGGTCTCGGCCCGTGCGGTCGTCCCGTGTGTCCATCACGCCCCCTCAGCGGCGGCCAGTCGTGTCGCGCGCACCGGTGGGGCCGTGGCCCAGCCGGGGACGGTCCGGGGCAGGACGCGGGCCGTGGGGCCGGTCCAGCGGCCGGGGATGTGGGACTCGGCGGGGGTGGCGAACGGCAGGGGTTCGCCGGCCTCGTCGAGGACGACCCGGCGGACCGGGCAGTGCGAGACGATCTGCAGGTAAATGCCGTGGAACGCGGCGACGTTCTGCTCGACGGTGAAGAGTTCGAGCGCGCGGGCGCGCGCGGCGGCGCCGAGGCGCGCACGGCGCTCGGGGTCGCGCAGCAGCGCCACGCACGCCTCGGCGAGTGCCCGCGGATTGCGCGGAGGCACGACGAGTCCCGTGCCCCCGATGACCTCCACCACCGCGCCGACGTCGGTGGACACCGTGGCCCGGCCGCAGAACATGGCCTCGATCAGGCCGACCGGGAAGCCCTCGACCACGCTGGACAGCACGGCGACCGCACCGGCGGCGTACGCCTCGGGCAGCGTGGGGGTCTCCGGGCCGCCGATCTCCTCGAAGGAGACCGGGTTGTCGCCGACGGCGTGCACGCCCTCCGCCTCGTCCGGGAAGAGCTGTGCGGCGAGCGCCCGGCAGTGGCCGAGGTAGGCGGCGCCCTCGGGTCCCGAGGGCGTGCCGACGATCCTGAGGCGCGCCTCGGGCTCCTCCTTGCGGACCTCGGCGAAGGCGTGCAGCAGTGAGATCAGGTCCTTGGCGGGTTCGACGCGCCCGACCCAGACCAGGGTGCCGGGGTCGGCGCGGTCCGGGGCCTCGCCGACCTCCGCGAAGCGGGTGGCGTCCATGCCCGGGTGGACCGTGCGGATCCGGGCCCGGTCGGCCCCGCACCGTTCCTGCCAGCGGCGGGCGTGGGCGTTGCCCGGGGTGAGGATCTCGGCGCGCCGGTAGACCTCGGCGGCGAGCCGGCCGTGGAAGGCGGCGAGCAGTGCGCGTACGGCCGGGGCGGCGGTGTCGGGGCCGAGGGCCAGGTAGTGGGAGCGGAGTTGCACGCCGTACTCGGTGACGAGCAGCGGTACGTCGGCGAAGTGCCGGGCGAGCAGCCCGGGGAGGGCTGCGGAGCCGCCGGCGGCGGCGTGGCTGAGGTCGGCCGCGCCGAGGCCGTCGTCGCCGTACCAGTCGAGGGAGAGAGGGCGCAGGGCGCGTTCGAGGTGTGCGGTGACGGTGAGGAGATCGGGTACGCGCGCCTCGCGCGCCGTGCGCAGCGCGCCGGGGGCGCGGCAGGCGCGTTCGAGGGTGCGTACGGCGGCGTCCGAGCGCAGGGCGGCGACCAGTCCGCCCTCCTCGCGGGCGAGTTCGGCGAGTCCGTACAGCGCGCTGCCGAAACGGTCCGCCAGATCGGTGGACGCCCCCTCGGAGGCGGCACCGGTCCCGTCGCACACCGCTCCGGCCAGTTCGCCGTAACACTCGGTGAAGCGCCGGCGCGTGCGCCGCCCGTAGGCGACCCCGTCATCCTCGGCCGTCCACAGCGGTGCCGTACGCACCCGGCCGACCTGCGGCGGGAGCGCGACCCAGCCGTCGTCCTCCTGGCGCCTGCTGCGGCTGAGCGCGTAGATGTCGAACTCGTGCTGGTCGAGCCCGCGCACGAGCCGGTCGCACCAGAGTCCGGCGTCACCGCTCACATACGGATAGCCACCCTCCGTAAGCAGTCCGATGCGCACGCGTGCACCCCCGATCTCCTGTCCGGTGAGCCGCCGTTCGTCCGGCGGCTCGCAGCGGGACGAACGTAAGCGGACAAGGCGGTGGCGCGACGGACGGTTGTCCATCGCGCCACCAAAAGGGGTGAACGGTCGTAACTTTCGCGTGCGGGTCGCGTTCGGCCGCGCTAAGGCATCACACGGCGATCAACCATGCACGAAACGTTACGCCACGGCCGGTTCGTGTCGCGCCGCGCGCCGCCGTGCCGCCAGTTCCGGGTCGAGTGCAGGTACGGCGGCCAGGAGCTCCCTGGTGTACGGCTCGCGCGGGCTGTCGTACACCTCGTCGGCCGGCCCGTACTCGACGACCCGGCCCCGGCGCATCACCGCGACCCGGTCGCTGACCTGCCGTACGACGGCGAGGTCGTGGGCGATGAAGACCAGCGCGAGGCCGAGTTCCCGCTGGAGCTCGCCGAGCAGCTCGACCACCTGGGCCTGTGTGGTGACGTCGAGCGCGGAGACCGGCTCGTCGCAGACGATGACGCGCGGATCGGCGGCGAGCGCCCGGGCGATGCCGATGCGCTGGCGCTGACCGCCGCTGAACTCGTGCGGGTAGCGGTCGAAGTGCGCCCTTTCGAGCCCCACGCGCTCCAGCAACTCCGTCACACGCCCCCTGATGCGCTCCTCGTCGTGGTCGCCACGCGCGCGGAGCGGGTCGGCGATGGACTCGCCCACGCTGCGGCGCGGGTTGAGGGAGGAGACGGGGTCCTGGAAGACCATCTGGACGGCCGGGTTCACGCCGGTGTGCGGGCGGCCCTCGTAGCGGATCGCGCCGGCGGTCGGCTGCAGCAGCCCGACCAGCATGCGGCCGAGTGTCGTCTTGCCGCTGCCGCTCTCGCCGACCACGCCGAGCGTCTCGCCGCGGCGGACGGTCAGCGAGACGTCGTCCACGGCCGCGAACGCCCGCCTGCCGCGCCCGAACTCGCGCCGCAGCCCGGTGGCCTCCAGCACGACCTCGTCGGAGGCCGCGGAGGCGGTGCGGCGGGCGTCCACGCGCGGGACGGCGTCGAGGAGTTCCCGGGTGTACGCCTCGGCGGGCGCCGCGAGGACCGTGCCGACCGGGCCGTGCTCGACGACCCTGCCGTGCCGCATGACGAGGATGTCGTCCACGCTCTCGGCGGCGACGCCCACGTCATGGGTGACGAGCAGCAGGCCCATGCCGGTCTCCTCGCGCAGCGTGTGCAGCAGGTCGAGGATCTGGGCCTGGACGGTGACGTCGAGGGCGGTGGTCGGCTCGTCGGCGATCAGCAGGTCCGGCTCGCAGGCGAGGGCCATGGCGATGAGGGCGCGCTGGCGCATGCCGCCGCTGAACTCGTGCGGGCGGGACCGGGACCGCCGTGCCGCGTCCGGAATTCCAACCCGCTCCAGCACCTGCACGGCACGCGCGCGTGCGCTGCGGCGCGACACGCGCGTGTGCACGCGGTGGACCTCGGCGATCTGGTCGCCGATCGCGTAGTAGGGGTCCAGCGAGGACAGCGGGTCCTGGAAGACCATGGCGGCCTTGGCGCCGCGCAGCCGCCGCAACTCCTCCTCCGGGGCCGCCTGTACCTCCGTGCCGGCGACGCGGACCTGGCCGGTGACCCGGGCTCCGGTGCCGCGGTGCAGGCCCAGCAGGGCGCCGGCGACCGTGGACTTGCCGGAACCGGACTCGCCGACCAGGGCCAGCGCGGCGCCCTTCGCGAGGCTGAAGGAGATTCCGTCCACGGCCCGCAGCGGGCCGAACTCGACGGTCAGGTCCGTGACTTCCACCAGGCTCATCGGAGCACCACCCGTCGATCGGCCACCGCGTACAGGACGTCCGCGACGGCGTTGGCGAGGACCACGAAGAATCCGATGACCAGGACCATGCCGACGACCACCGGCAGGTCGACGACGTTCACCGCGTGCACCAGTTCCTGGCCGATGCCGGGCAGCCCGAAGAGGGTCTCGGTGAGGACGGCACCGCCGACGGCCGAGCCGACGTTGTTGGCGTTCAGCGCGATCACGGGCGCCAGGGCGCCGCGCAGGGCGTGCCGGCCGACGATCGCGCGCTCCGCGACGCCGTACGCCCGGAAGGTGCGGATGTGGTCCTCGGCAAGGGTCTCCAGCATGGCGGCGCGGGTGAGGCGGGCGAAGGACGCCGCCTCGATCAGGGCGAGCGAGAGCCAGGGCAGCAGCAGGTTCCAGGCCCATTGCTCGGGGTCGTCGGAGAAGTTCACGTACTGCGGGAAGGGCAGCAGCTGCAGTTCGCCGCAGACGACGATCATCAGCACCAGGCCGATGACGAAGACGGGCGTGGCCGTGCCCGCGAGGGTGATCGCGGTCAGCACGCGCTCGGAGATCCGGCCGCGTCGCCACGCGGACAGCACACCGGTGCCGACGCCGAGGAGGAGCCACAGCACCATGGCGCCGAGGACCAGCGACAGGCTGACCGGCAGCTTGGTCAGGATGATGTCCAGGACCTGCTGGTCGGTCTGGTACGACTGCCCCAGGCAGGGCGCGGCGCAGTGCTCGACCGCGGTGCCCGTGGAGAAGTCCTGGCCGACGAACAGGCCCTGCAGGAAGTGCCAGTAGCGCAGGTAGAGGGGGTCGCCGAGCTTCAGCTGCGCGGCGACCTGGTGCACCTGTTCCGGTGAGCAGCGCGGGCCGCAGGTGATCTGGGCGACGTTGCCGGGAGTGACGTAGAAGACGACGTAGACGATCACCGAGATGGCGAGCAGGGTGACCACCACGCCCAGGGCACGGCGCAGCAGAAATCCGCCGAGGCCGCTCATGCGGTTGCCTCCTTGTCGTTCATGGCGCCCTCGATGCCCTTGGCGTCCTCGACGACCTTGGCGTCTTTGCGGCCGGTGCCGACGCGCAGGCGGGAGGCGGCGCGCGGGTCGAGGGCGGTGCGCACGCCGTCGCCGAGGACCGTGAGGGCGAGGACGGTGACGAACAGGGCGCCGGCCGGCAGCAGCAGGTACTGGGGCGCGGCCTGGTACCAGACGTCCGCGGCGGTCAGCATCTGTCCCCAGGACGGGGTGGGCGGCTTCACGCCGACGCCGAGGAAGGACAGCGCCGCCTCGACGGAGATGTTCGTGGGCACCAGCAGGGCGGCGTAGGTGATGACGGGCGCGGCGAGGCCGGGCAGCAGTTCGCGGCGGGCGACGTGCCAGGTGCCCCAGCCGCTCAGCCGGGCCGCGGAGACGTGGTCGAGCCCCTTGAGCGAGAGGGTCTGGGCCCGCACGATCTTCGCGATGTTGCCCCAGGCGATCAGGCCGATGACCAGGGTGACCAGGACCGGCCGCGGGAAACTGGACGGCACGATGGCCAGCAGTGCCAACGACATGATCATGAGCGGCATCGAGACGATGATGTCCGTGGCACGGCTCAACAGTTGATCAACCCATCGGTTGCCGAGCGCGGATCCCACGCCGACCGCGACACCGATGGCGACCTGCACCACCGTGGCTGCCAGCGCGACGCCCAGCGACACCCGCGCCCCGTACACCAGGCGGGCGAACAGGTCGCGGCCGGTCTGCGGTTCGACGCCCAGCCAGTGGTCGGCGCCGATGCCGCCGAGGGAGCCGATGGGCACGCCCCCGCGCGCGGAGTCGACCAGGGACGGGTGGTAGGTGGTGGGGTCCTGGCCCTCCAGGGCGGTGAGCAGCGGCGCGGCGAGCGCGACCAGGACGAGCAGCGCGACGACGGCCGCGGCGACCAGGGCGGCGCGCTGCGCGCGCAGCCGCCGCCAGAACTGACGGGCCCCCGAAGCCGCCGGGACGGAAGCGTCCGTCCCGGCGGCCCCGACGGCGACGAGTGCCTCGCTCACGGCGCTACTTCACCGCGACCTGGGAGATGTCCAGCACGCCGGTCCAGTCGCTGATGACGATGTTCTTGACGTCCTTGCCGTACAGACGCTTGTAGACCGGGTGGAACAGCGGCACGACGAGGGCCTTCTCGCCGATCTTCTTGTCCAGTGCGCCCCACCGCTCGGCGGCCGCGTCAAGGTCGGTCAACTTGTTGATCGCGTCAATCTCGTCATTGACCGACTTGTCATTGAGCAGGCCCGTGTTGAAGTTCGCGCCGTCCTTGACGATCTGCCGGCCGTCGAAGATCGGCGCGAGGAACGGACCGCCGGAGGGCCAGTCGGCACCCCAGTGCGCGAGGAAGAAACCGGGCTCGGTCTTCACGCTGTGGATCTTGTCCCGGTAGTCGTTGTCCTCCAGGCCCTGCAGCCTGACCGTGATGCCGGCCTTCTTGAGCGCGTCCTGGACGGCGGTCGCGATCTCGGGGCTGGTCTCGAAATCCTTGGCGTTGGAATGGGTCAGCGTCACCGTGAGACCGCTCTTGTAACCGGCCTGGGCGAGCAGGTCCCTGGCCTTGGCCGGATTGCCGGACGCACCGGCCGGGAACGGGTCGTACGGCGTGTGGCCGAAGGACTTCTGGTCGGGCAGGAAGGTGGTGGCGGACTCGGCCAGCGCGCTGCCGCCGGCCGCGTTGACCACCGAGGAGCGGTCGACGGCGTAGGCGATCGCCTGCCGCACCTTCGGGTTGTCGAACGGCTTCACGGTCGGGTTGAACGCGATGTAGTTCGTGTAGCCGAAGTGGCCGGTGCCCACGCGCGCGGCCAGTTCCCTGTCGCCGCTGACCTTGGCGAGCTCGGCCGGGCCGAGGTTGGTGTCCGTGGTGACCGCGGCGGCGTCCACACCCTGGGACGCGGACAGCCGCTGGTTGATCACCGGGGAGTCGAGGCCGGAGCGGACGTCGATGGTGTCCGGGTAGGCCTTGCGCTGGTCGTCGACGGCCGCCGACCAGTACGTGTTGCGCTCCAGGACCAGGTGCTCACCGTCGTTCTCGTTCCTGACGACCTTGTAGGGGCCGGACGAGATCGGGTGCTCCTCGTACTTGGTGCCGTTGTCCTTGCTCCTGGGCACCGGGGTGAACTGCGTCTGCGTGGCGAGGAACGGGAACTCGCCCTCGGGCTTGTTCAGATGGAAGACGATGGTCCGCGCGTCCGGCGTCTCGATCGCCGAGAGCCCCTTCTTGTCCTTGTAGGGCCCCTGGTAGTCGGCCGCACCGACCAGCCAGTCCCGCAAGTAGGGTGCGCCGCCGGAGAGTTCGGGGGCGAAGGAGCGCTCGATGCCGTACTTGATGTCGGCCGCGGTGATCGGGGTGCCGTCCTCGTACTTGAGTCCCGCCTTCAGGGTGTACGTCCACACGGTCGCGTTCTTGCTGGGGCGCCCGGTGTCGGTGGCGAGGTCGGGGACGACCTTGGCGCCGGCCGCGCCGTTCGCGCGGTTGCGCGTGGTGAGGGTGCGGAAGACCAGCGAAGGGACGTTTCCGCCGCCGGAGGTGTAGAGGCGGGCCGGGTCGAAGTCGGTCTGCGGCTGGGAGTTCAGCACCGTGAGGGTGCCGCCCCTGTGGGGCGTGGAGTCGCCACCGGAGCCCTTGGCACCGTTGTCCTTCGGGCCGCAGGCGGCGGCGCCCGCTGCCACGACCAGGCTGACGGATGCCGCTGCCACGCGGCGCGCTATGACGGACGGTTGACGCATCGGAATGACGACCTCTCGAATACTGAGACTTACAGACAAGGGGTGAGACGATTGCGGGCAGACGTCAGCCCCGGCGTCGGTCGTCGAAAATCCGTGACTCACTCACGGACACAAAAGGGAGAAAAGGGTCGCGACGCGAACGCCAGGGAGGCGGCGTCAGCGACAGTGGACGTCGGCCACGCAGAGTGCGGTCACGCCGATGAGCGCCAGCTCGATGGCTGCGCTGTCGGAGGCGGCATGACTAGACCACATGCACAGGAATATGAACGAACTCGCGCCGCATGTCAATGTGACATAAGTGGTATCCGTCAACTCCTGGGATAAGGCCAGGGGTTGGGCAGACAGTGGATTCCGTCATGGTCGAGGAACTTGGTCTGCTGCTGCATGACGGGGGCGAGTTCGCCGTCCTTCTGACACGTCACATGGCCGTGGCCGAGCCGGTGACCGACCTCATGATTGATCAACATCTGCCGGTAGGCGTACATCTTGTCGCCATATGTCGTGCTGCCCTGGGCCCACCTGTATGCATTGATCATCACTCGTTCGGTGGCAGCCGAGTCACAGGAGACGTTGTCCTCGGTGGTGTCGAGCCCGGACTTGGCGCACCACTCGGCGGTCGTACCGGGGCTCGCCAGCGTGATCACGAAGTCGGGCTTGCCGGAGGAGATCCGCTCGAAGGTGCGGGCGCCGGCGTGGGCCCAACTGCGGTCGTCGTTCAGGGTCTTCTGCACGGCCTCGGCGAACAGCTCGCCGTCCAGGCCGAGTCCCTGCTCGACGTCCACGCGGTAGGTGTACTTCTGCCCGGTGCCGGGCGCCTTGGCGAAACCGGGCACGGAGTCGAACTTCCCCGAGCCCTTCAGCGTGGAGCTGAGCGGGTACTTCCGGTCCATCTTCTGCTCGTACGACAGCGTGGCCGTGCCGGGCGAGGCGGACGGGGTCGCACCGCCGGGGGTGCGTGCGTCCCGGGCCTGGTCGGTGGCGGAGTTCGACTCTGCGCCGCCGTCGTGGTGCGACCCGGTCACCTGGCCGGCGACGACCACCGCGAGCACGGTGGTGACGGCGGCCGCCGCGATTCCGGTGAAGGCCCGTCCCTTGCCGCCGGTGCGCTGCGCGGGCAGGCCGGCGGGGCGCTCGGCGGGCGGGCCGGCCGGGGTTGCGTCATCGGCGTCCGCCTCCGGCGCGTCGGCCGGGTGTTCCACGGCGGGGCGAGGCGTCCCCGTGCGGGGCGTGAAGACGTCGACGTCGACGTCGTCGTCGAGGCCGACGCCGCGGACGCGCCCGTCGGCGAAGGCGTCGAGGTACTCCTGCCGGGGCCCGGAGCCGGGCCCCGGCCCGGCCGACCGCTGCCGCGGAAGCACCACACCGGGACCGGCCGCCCCCGCGAACCGGCCCCAGCCCCCGCCGGTTTCCCGCTGCTCGGGATGCCCACCACGCGTGGGAGCGCCCTCACGAAGACGGGGGACGCCGTGCGCGGGCGTGCCGTCGGGGAGACGGGGGACGCCGTGTGCCGGGGTGCCGTCGGGAAGCCTCGGGACGCCGTGCGCGGGCGTGCCACCCGGAACCCTCGGGACGCCGTGCGCGGGAGTGCCCTCCGGAAAGCCCGGGACACCGCGCGCGGGAGCGCCATGAGGGAGGCGGGGGACGCCGCGCGCCGGAGTCCCCTCCCCGAAACGCGGCACACCCCGGCCCGGCGTGCCGTCCGCGAACCTCGGAACACCCTGCGCGGGCGTGCCGTCAGGCGGACGAGGCACACCCCGCACCGGAGCCCCCTCCCCGAAACGCGGCACACCCTGGGCCGGAGTCCCCTCCCCGAAACGTGGCGCGTGGTCCTGCGGGAACGTCGGTGGTTCTTGCGGGCCGCGCGGCGGGTATCCGGTTGCGGTTGCGGCATCGGCACTGGTGCCGGCCCCGTCCGTCGGTGCCTGTCGCCGGCCGGGCAGGAGCGGCTGCCCGTCCCGGGCGCCGCCCTTCCGCCTGGCGGCGGGTATGTCCGCGGAGTCGCCCTTCGGAGACGGGCCGCGGCGGCTGTGACGTCCCACGCCGGCCTCAGCTCCCCGTGCCCGAGTCGGTGCCGGCGTCCCCGGTCTCCGCGAGGAGTTCCCGGAAGGCCGTGGCCACCACGCCCGGGTACTCCATCATCGCCACGTGCCCCGCGTCCGGCAGGGACAGCAGGCGCGAGTCGCGGAAGGCGCGGGCGGCCCGGCCGGCCATGCGGAAGCCGACCAGCTGGTCGCGGCCGCCGTAGATCAGCAGGGTCGGCGCGAGCACACGCTCGGCCTGGCGCCACAGCCCGTGCTGTCCGCCGAGCGTGTAGGCGTTGACGATCCCGCGCGCGGAGCGGGCCATCGCGTCCCAGAAGTACGGCAGCTGCAGCCGCCGCTCCAGTTCCTCCACGGCGTGCTGGAACGCCTCGGGCGACACCCGCCCGGGGTCGCCGTAGCAGAGCGCCAGGACACCGCGCACCCGCTGCTCGGCCGTCCACCCCCTGGTGAACCGGGTGAACAGGGCGGCGACGCCGGGCACGCCGAGCAGCGCGGTCGGCGCCGCGGTGCGCTGGATGCGCAGCTCCGGCAGGGCCGGCGACACGAGTGTGAGCGTGCGGACGAGGTCGGGGCGTACGGCCGCCACGCGCGTGGCGACCGCGCCGCCGAGGGAGTTGCCGAACAGGTGGACCGGGCCGCGCCCGGCCGCGTCGAGATAGCGGATCACCGCACGCGCGTGCCCGGTGACGGAGTAGTTCCCGTCGTCCGGGGGCGGGGAGTCGCCGAAGCCCGGAAGGTCGACCGCCTCGCCGTCGACCACGCCGTCCAGCTCGGCCATCAGCGCCGACCAGTTCTGCGAGGATCCGCCGAGCCCGTGGACGTACAGCGCGGGCGGCAGGCCCTCGCGCGCGGGAGGGCGGGAACGGATCGACAGGGTGACCCCGGGCAGCCCCACGGACCGCAGCCGCTCGCCCTCACCGACCCGGACGGGCGCCACCCGCGGAAGCACACTGGCGGCCGGCACGGACGGCGACTCGGTCGAAGACATGCGGCAATGTTACGAGGTGATCACGTCGTGGTTCATGTGTTCGCCGTCACAACCAGCGCATCCGTCACAGAGACGTTTGCACCGGAACCGGCGGGTGAACCCGGAGCGTACCGGCCCGCTACGAACAGGCGCGACGGCATGGCGTCCGGTTCTGCCGTCTCCTAGGCTCGTACACAGGGCACCCGTATGTTGCCCCTGCTGCTCACCAGGGACGTTCGTAGGAAGGGAGCCCACCATGGCCCATGACCCCACCGAGCCCGACACGATCGAGGATCTGGAGGCCGAGACGGCCCCGGAGATCGACGTCGAAGCCCCCGAGGTGGACGCCGCCGAGCAGCACACCGATGTCAGGCCCGACCGTGACGACCCCCTGACGGGCGTCCATGCGGACCGTGCGAACGAGGCCGATCTGATCGAACAGGCGCGTGTGGTTTCGCTCGACGAGGACGACTACCGCTGACCTCGCCGGACTCCCGCGGCCGTGCGCGGAGCCGGCTGCGGCTTTCGTCGCCGTCCGGTACGTGAAATTCTGCGCTCGCACCGCGCACACCACGGTTACCGAAAAGTACGATGGCCGCGCGGCCGACACCGCGATTTGGACGACTTTGGGAGGCGGCGTGACAGCCATCGAGCAAACTGAGGCAGCACGCCCGCGTGGCACTCGCCTGCCACGCCGAGCCCGACGGAACCAGCTGCTGGGCGCTGCCCAGGAGGTTTTCGTCGCGCAGGGGTACCACGCGGCGGCGATGGACGACATCGCCGAGCGGGCCGGCGTGAGCAAGCCGGTGCTCTACCAGCACTTTCCCGGCAAGCTCGACCTCTACCTCGCGCTGCTGGACCAGCACTGCGAGTCGTTGATCCAGTCCGTGCGCAACGCGCTGGCGTCGACGACCGACAACAAGCAGCGCGTCCGGGCGACCATGGACGCCTATTTCGCCTACGTCGAGGACGACGGTGGCGCCTTCCGGCTGGTCTTCGAGTCGGACCTGACGAACGAGCCCGCGGTCCGCGAGCGCGTCGACAAGGTCACCAACGACTGCGCCGAGGCGATCTGCGACGTCATCGCCGAGGACACGGGCCTGTCGCGCGCGGAGTCGATGCTGCTCGCCTCCGGACTCGGCGGTCTCGCCCAGGTGGTGGCCCGCTCCTGGCTGCACAGCGACCGCAGCGTGCCGCGCGACCAGGCGGTGCAGCTGCTGACCTCACTGGCCTGGCGGGGCATCGCCGGCTTCCCGCTGCACGGCACCGAACACCACTGACGGCCGTTTGTTCCCGCACGCTGTTCGCTGACGGCGTTCCGTCCCGCAGCGTGCGGGTCCCCTCACCGGACTAATGTGTGCTGGGTACGGCGCGGAAGATCGCGCACATCACTGACCGTCGGAGGGACATAGCCGTGGAGGTCAAGATCGGCGTGCAGTACGCGCCTCGCGAGATCGTTCTGGAGAGCGGCCAGAGCGTCGAGGAGGTCGAGCGCCTGGTGTCCGAGGCGCTGTCCGGCAAGACGCAGCTGCTGACCCTTGAGGACGAGAAGGGCCGCAAGGTCCTGGTGCCGACGGACCGCCTGGCGTACGTGGAGATCGGCGAGCCGACCGTGCGCAAGGTGGGGTTCGGCGCGCTGTAGGCCGACGTCGTGAGAAGGGCCCGGCGGCCGTGTGCCGCCGGGCCCTTTCGCATGGTGCGGCACCCGCGGCCTTCCGCTGGTGCCGCGCCCGCGGCCTTCCGCATGGTCCGGGCACACAGTTGGAGCACAACTCCTCCACAGCGGAGGATTGCACTCCGCAGGTCACGGGTATGACGGGCTACGACCGTTCAAGGCGGACCGGCCATGGGAGGGACCCCGACATGATCCTGGAAGCACTCGCATCCGCAGTGCTCGGTCTGGCCCTCGCCCTGATCGCGGCGTACCGCCTGCCCCACCGCCTGCCGGCCCGCCCGCTGGTCCTCTCGACAGGCATCGCCGGGGCCCTCTTCGGCGACTTCGTCACCCACACCGCCCTCGGCCCCGGCGGGGCCTGGCTGAGCCTCCTGGGCGCCGCGATCATCTCGGCGGCGTCCCTGTCCCTGCTCATCCGCCCGGCAGGCAGGTTGCGCCGATCAGCGACGGCGTAGCAACGGCGCCTTCACGGACGGGGCGAGCAGCAACACCCTGGGGGCGCGGGGAACTGCGCGACCAGCCCCCACGCACCCCGGCAGCCGCGAAACAACGGCACCCGCCCCCACGGAGCGCACCGGCTCTCAGGCCGCGAGGCCCAGCGCAGCCATCCGCTTGGTGTGCGCCTCGGTGATCCGCGAGAACATCCTCCCGACCTCCGCGAGGTCGAACCCGTCGGCAACCCCGCCCACGAGCATCGTGGACAGCGCGTCCCGGTCGGCGACCACCCGCTGGGACTGCGACAGCGCCTCGCCCATCAGCCGCCGCGCCCACAGCGCGAGCCGGCCGCCCACGCGCGGGTCGGCGTCGATGGCGGCCCGCACCTTCTCCACCGCGAACCCGGCGTGCCCGGTGTCGTCGAGGACGGCGAGGACGAGCTCACGCGTGTCCGAATCCAGACGGGCGGCGACCTCCCGGTAGAAGTCGCTCGCGATCGAGTCGCCGACGTACGCCTTGACCAGACCCTCCAGCCAGTCCGAGGGAGCGGTCTGCTTGTGGAAGCCGTCGAGCGCGGCGACGAACGGGTCCATGGCGGCCGTCGGCTCCTCGCCGATCTCGGTCAGCCGATCCCGCAGCCGCTCGAAGTGGTGGAACTCGGCCGAGGCCATCTTCGCCAGCTCCGCCTTGTCCGCGAGGGTCGGCGCGAGCTTCGCGTCCTCGGCGAGCCGCTCGAACGCCGCAAGCTCCCCGTACGCGAGCGCGCCGAGCAGGTCCACGACGGCGGCGCGGTACTGCGGGTCGACGGCGGCCTGCGCCCAGTCCTGGGCGGCGACACCGGTGGGCTCGGCGGAGGCGGCGGACGCGTTCTCAGGCTTGTCAGAGCTAGTCATGAGGCGCACAATAGCCCGCTTGCGTGGTGTCGGAAGGTCCTCGCCGATCAGTGTGACGACCATGACGTGACCAAATCGGCCATCGCATGTGCGCGAATCCGGGGTATGGTGGTAATGCGCCTGCAAGAGTGCGTCGACGGTGTTCGACGCCTCCCTACAGGCCGCACGCATGAGGATGCCCGGTCGGTGGCCCGATCGGCTCCGACCCGACAGCCCTCCCCGGCCGTACGGCTCAGTACGTACGACGACCGGAGGGACACCCTCAGCGGTACGAGCGCTAGAGCGTCGGCAGAGGTCCCGTGTCTTACGGCTTGCCTTAGTGGTTCGCCCGTACGGCAGCCGACGTCCCCGGCACGGTCGCACATGACCCCCCGCGCTCGCCTCGCGCCGCGCACACAGAAGAGGCATGATCCTGACTACGACGTTTCGAGAACTCGGAATTCTTCCCGAGACCGCCGAGGCCCTGGAGGCCGTCGGCATCATCACTCCCTTCCCCATCCAGGAGATGACGCTCCCCGTCGCCCTTTCCGGCACGGACGTCATCGGCCAGGCCAAGACCGGCACCGGCAAGACGCTGGGCTTCGGTCTTCCGCTCCTCGAGCGCGTCACCGTCCCCGCCGACGTCGAGGCCGGACGCGCCGCCCCCGAGGCCCTCACCGACGCCCCGCAGGCGCTCGTCGTCGTACCCACGCGCGAGCTGTGCACCCAGGTCACCAACGACCTGCTGACCGCGGGCAAGGTCCGTAACGTGCGCGTGGTCGCGATCTACGGCGGCCGGGCCTACGAGCCCCAGGTGGAGGCCCTGAAGAAGGGCGTCGACGTGGTCGTCGGCACCCCGGGCCGGCTGCTCGACCTCGCGGGCCAGAAGAAGCTCGACCTGAAGCACGTCAAGTGCCTGGTCCTCGACGAGGCCGACGAGATGCTCGACCTGGGCTTCCTGCCCGACGTCGAGAAGATCATCGACATGCTGCCGGTCAAGCGCCAGACCATGCTGTTCTCGGCGACCATGCCGGGCGCGGTCATCGGTCTCGCGCGCCGCTACATGTCCCGGCCCACGCACATCCGCGCCACCGCGCCGGACGACGAGGGCGCGACGGTCGCGAACATCAAGCAGTTCGTCTACCGCGCGCACAACATGGACAAGCCGGAGATGGTCGCCCGCATCCTGCAGGCCGAGGGCCGCGGACTGGCGATGATCTTCTGCCGCACCAAGCGCACGGCCGCCGACATCGCCGAGCAACTGCAGCGTCGCGGGTTCGCCTCCGGCGCGGTCCACGGCGACCTCGGGCAGGGCGCCCGCGAGCAGGCGCTGCGCGCCTTCCGCAACGGCAAGGTCGACGTCCTGGTCTGCACCGACGTCGCCGCGCGCGGCATCGACGTCGAGGGCGTGACCCACGTCATCAACTACCAGTCCCCCGAGGACGAGAAGACGTATCTGCACCGGGTCGGCCGTACGGGCCGCGCGGGCGCCAAGGGTACGGCGATCACGTTCGTCGACTGGGACGACATCCCGCGCTGGCAGCTGATCAACAAGGCGCTGGAGCTGGACTTCAACGACCCGGTGGAGACGTACTCGTCCTCCCCGCACCTGTTCTCCGACCTCGGCATCCCCGAGGGCACCAGGGGCACCCTGCCGCGCTCGGAGCGGACCCGTGCCGGTCTGGACGCGGAGGAGCTGGAGGACCTCGGTGAGACCGGCGGGCGTGGCGCGCGCGGCCGTGGCCGTGGTGGCCGGGGCGAGCGCGACGGCCGTCCCGGGTCCGGCACCGCCGAGCGCGAGCGTACGGACCGTACGGCGCGCCGTCGCCGCCGCACCCGTGGCGGAGCACTGGTCGACGGCGCCACGGACACCGGGGCCGCCGCGGTGGCGGCCGCCGAGCCGGGCGCCCTGGAGGCAGCCGGCGTGGAGGAGTCCGGCGCGCCCCGCACCCTGCGCCGCCGTCGCCGTACGCGCGGTGGGGCGTCGGCACAGCCGGTGACGGCCACCGAGGCCGCCGTCGAGTCGGTGGACACGGCGGAGGGCCCAGGCCGGCTGGAGACCCCGCAGGCTCCGGAGGCGGTTGAGAAGCCGCGCCGCCGCCGCACCCGCAAGCCGGCGGAGCCGGCTGCGACGGGGACGACGCCCGAGGCCACCGCATCGGAGGCGGAGCCGGCGCCTGTCGCCGCCGAGCCGCAGACCGAAGCCGCGCCCGTGGAGGCCCCGGAGGCGAAGCCGCGCCGCCGTACGCGCAAGACGGCCGAGTCCGCCGCCGAGACGGCCGTGGACACGGCCGAGGGCACGGAAGCCAAGCCGCGCCGCACGCGGAAGACGGCCGCCGCCGTCACCGAGGCTGCACCGGCGGACGCGGAGGCGGAAGCCAAGCCGCGTCGCACCCGCAAGAAGGCCGTCGCCGCACCGGAGACGACCGAGACCGCCGAGGCCGAGGCCAAGCCGCGCCGCACCCGCAAGACGGCCGCCGCCGCACCGCAGGCCGAGGCCGCGGTCGACACGGCCGAGGGCACGGAAGCCAAGCCCCGCCGCACCCGCAAGAAGGCCGTCGCCGCACCGGAGACGACCGAGGCCCCCGAAGCCGAGGCCAAGCCCCGCCGGACCCGCAAGACGGCCGCCGCCGTCACCGAGGCAGCACCGGCGGACGCGGAGGCGGAGCCCAAGCCGCGCCGCACCCGGAAGACGGCCGCCGCCGCACCGGAGACGACCGAGGCCCCCGAAGCCGAGGCCAAGCCCCGCCGGACCCGCAAGACGGCCGCTGCCGTCGTGGAGGCGGACGGGGACGCCGAGGTGGCCGCGCCCAAGGTCCGGCGGACCCGCAAGGCCGTCGCCAAGGCGGTCGCCGCCGAGATTCCGGCGCAGGCCACCGAGGAGCCGGAGGCCAAGCCGCGTCGCCGTACCCGTAAGGCCACGGCGGCCGTCGAGGGCTGATCCGGCACCGACCACCGACGGCCCGGTCCACCGATGTGGACCGGGCCGTCGTATGTGCCGGTCGCGCCCTCGCGGCGCAGGCGCAGGCGGGACGCAGCCCCGCGCCCCTTCGGGGCACTCCGATAACCTCTCCCCATGAGCAGGCCCGCCACCTTCGTCCCGCCTCCCGGTGCCCGTGCGTACGCGCTGCGGACCGCGCGCGGGCAATTCGCCGTTGTCGACGCTCCCGTGGCCGACGAGGCCGAGCCCCGAGGGGTGGCGCTGTTGCTGCCGGGGTTCACCGGGAGCAAGGAGGACTTCAATCCGCTGCACGTGCCGCTCGCGCAGCGCGGTTACCGGACCGTGGCCGTGGACGGGCGCGGGCAGTACGAGTCGGACGGGCCCGAGACCGACGAATCCCCTTATGCACAGCAGGAGTTGGCGCTGGACGTGCTGGCACAGGCCGAGGCGCTCGGGGAGCCGGTGCATCTGCTGGGACACTCCTTCGGCGGGCAGGTCGCACGCGCGGCCGTGCTGCTCGACCACGCGCCCTTCCGGTCGCTCACCCTCATGGCCTCCGGCCCGGCGCAGATCTCGGAATCCCAGCAGCAGCGCGTGAAGCTGCTGCGGGACGCGCTCGCGGTGATGACCATGGCCCAGGTGTGGGACGCGATGCGGGCGATGGAGACGCCCGAGGAGACCGAGACGGCGGTACTCGACGGCGGCCTCGACGACCGCGACGACCTGCAGCGCCGCTGGCTGGGCACCAAGCCCGCCCAACTCGTCGCCGCCGGACGTCAGTTGTGCACGGAGCCGGACCGGGTCGGGGAACTGGCGGCGCTGCCGCTGCCGTTCCACGTCCTGTCCGGCGCACAGGACGACACCTGGCCGCTGCCCCTGCTCGACGACATGGCGGTACGGCTCGGCGCACGGCGGACGGTGATCGAGAACGCCGAGCACTCCCCCAACACCGACCAGCCCCTCGCCACGGCCCGCGCGATCGCCGGCTTCTGGGACACCGCGGTCCGGCAGGGTTAGTACTGCGTCTGCAGATGCTCCCAGAAGCCGTCCCTCAGGGCGCGGCGCAGGTCGGCCTGGCCGCGCAGGGAGTACTGGAGCAGGCCCTCGGCCTCGACCAGCAGGTCCTGGTCGACGGAGCCGGGGAGGTAGGGATGGCCGGGGAGCAGTTCGACCAGGGACTCACGGCCCCGCTCGGCCAGCCACTTCGCGGCGATCCGGGCGCCGACGAAGCGGACGTTCTCACGGGTGGGGCGGGTGCCGGCGGTGGCGTCGTAGGCGGCGGCCGTGCGGCGGGAGACGTACGGCTTGAAGAACTCGAGGTCGAGGGTGCGCTGGCTGTCGACCTCCCACAGCAGCGGCTCGGCCTGGTTGCGGCCCTCGGGTGCCTCGATGCCCCAGAGGTGGACGCGGGCGCCGTAGCCCTGCGCCGCCTCGACCGCCGAGACCAGGTCCTCGTCGCCGCCGAGCAGGGCCGCGTCGCTGATCGCGCGGTGCCTCGCCAGTGACTCGAGGTCGCTGCGGATCAGGGAATCGACGCCCTTCTGCTGGTTGTTGGCGTTGAGGTTGCCCAGGCGGACCTTGACGTCGGGGAGTTCGGCGATGGACTGCTGCTCGGCGGTGTGGATGCGGCGGCGGGCGCCGTCGTACCAGTACACGCGCAGCAGTCGGCTGTCCGCGAAGACCTGGCGGGCCCGGTCGATGAGGGCGTCGATCAGGCCCTCGGCGTCGAGGTCGAAGGCCCGGCGGTCCTCGGTCCCGGCGACCAGCCGGCCCGCGGCCGCGTACAGATAGCCCGCGTCGACGAAGATCGCGTGGGTGGAGGGCGTCTTCGCCACCTCGGCGAGCATGCGTTCCAGCAGCTCGTTCGTGCGGTCGATGCGGGCGCCCAGGGCCGCCAGGTCGTCGTTCATCGCCTCCATTGTCCCGGTGGTCACGCTGCGAACACAACCGGCCCCGGCCGGTCCGGGCGACCTACTTACCGGTCAGTAATTAGACGTTCGAAAATTTTCTTTAGCGTAGGGAATGTTTGTAACAAGCGGCGCGTTGACTCCCTGTGAACGCCGGATACGGATCCGGCGCATCAAGTAGTTCTCCGCAGGAGGATGACCAGACGAAGGGAGAAGCCTGTGCGCTTCGAGATCATGCGACTCGACGAGGTCGACGGCACCACCGTGGACAGCACCGTCGTGGACGCCGCCTCCGTCAACCGGATCGTTCAGCAGGCCGCCGCCATCGGACAGCGCCTGTGGATCCGCCCGGCCGAGGCCCAGGCCTCGTAACGCTCACGCGCTGCGCGCCACTCAAGCTTTCCGGGGGAGCCGAGCCGACGAGGGCTCAGCTCCCCCGGATCACCTGAGTGATCCCGTTGATGATCTGCTGTACGGCGATCGCGGAGAGCATCATGCCCGCGAGCCGCGTCACCAGCACGACACCGCCGTCCTTGATGACCCGGATGATCAGCAGCGAGTAGCGCATCACCAGCCACAGCACGACATGGATCGCGAGGATCGCGGTCCACACCGACACCTGCGTGGCCACGCTGCCGGCCTTCTGCACGGCCAGGATCACGGACACGATCGCACCGGGCCCGGCCAGCAGCGGCATGCCGAGCGGTACGAGCGCCACGTTCACGTCCTTGGTCTGCTTCGGCTCGTCGGTCTTGCCGGTGAGCAGGTCCAGCGCGATCAGCAGAAGCAGCAGACCGCCCGCGATCATCAGCGCGGGGACGGAGACGTGCAGGTAGTCGAGGATCTGGTGGCCCAGGACACCGAAGGTGGCGATGACCCCGCCGGCCACGCAGACGGCCTGGAAGGCCATCCGCTTCTGCACCTTGGCCGGACGCCCGGCGGTCAGGGCGAGGAAGATCGGGGTGATCCCGGGGGGATCCATGATGACAAAAAGGGTCAGGAACAGAGAGCCGAAGACGGCGACGTCGAACATGGGGAAGTACTGGCCTTGCTGGAAAAGGGTGGAATGGGGGCGCGTGAGGGCCGTCGGCGGCCTCAGACTCCGCCGGTGCCCGGCACCGGGAACGCGCCGGTCGCCCGCCGCGTGATCTCCCCGTACACCTCGGGGTCCGTCGTGTACGCGCCCAGTGACACGGTCTTGCGGCTGCCGTGGTAGTCCGAGGAGCCGGTGACCAGCAGATCCAGGTCCTTCGCCAGGCCCCGCAGCCGGTCGCGCGCGTCGGCGTCGTGGTCCATGTGGTCGACCTCGATGCCGTCCAGACCGGCCTCGGCCATCTCGGCGATCCGCGCCTCGGGGACCGTACGACCGCGCTTGGCGGCGGCCGGGTGCGCGAACACACAGACCCCGCCCGCGTTCTTGACCAGCCGGATCGCCTCGAAGGGGTCCGTCTCGTGCTTCTCCACGAAGGCCCGGCCGCCGTCGGCCAGCCACTCCTCGGTGAACGCGTCGCTCACCGTCGGCACGACACCCAGCTCGACCAGCGCCGTCGCGACATGCGGGCGCCCCACGGACCCGCCGGCCGCGATCCGCTCGACCTGTTCCCAGGTGACCGGCACGCCCAGCGCGTCCAGCTTGGCGATCATGCCCTTGGCCCGCGGCACCCGGTCGTCCCGCACCAGTTCGCGCTCGGCGAGCAGGGCGGGCTCCACGGGGTCGAAGAGGTAGGCCAGCATGTGCATCGAGATGCCGTCGACACGGCAGGACAGCTCGGCCCCGGTGACCAGGGTCAGCCCCTCGGGCAGCGCGGCGATCGCCTCGGCGTACCCCCGGGTGGTGTCGTGATCGGTCAGCGCGACGACGTCCAGGCCGGCAGCGGCGGCATTGCGCACCAGCTCGGCCGGGGTGTCCGTACCGTCAGAGGCCGTGGAGTGACAGTGCAGATCGATGCGCACGGTGACTCCAGACGGGGACGGCTACGGAAGGGGACACCTAAGGATAGCGGGGTTTTGAAGCCCGGCTGTCACACCCGCAACCTGGAAGCACCCCCTACTGAACCCACCCAAGGGGCACGGGAAACTGCGCGAGCAACCACGAAGCACCTGCACCCGCCGACGCACAGAACCCCCCACCCCAGTGGGCGCTACGGCCGGAGCAAGCGCGGCGACAACGCTCCGAAGGGCACCAGATCCAGCTCCGCCCCCGCATCCCGCAGATCCGTCAGCACCAGCTCGTCGTACATCAGCAGGCCCGCCTGCTCGGGCCACATCACCGCCCACAGCCACATACCGAGGGCCTCGCCGGCGAAGACGGCCCGGTCGTCGGGGGTGCGGTAGACGTGCCAGAGCGGGGTCGGGCGACCGACGGCCAGCACCTTGGCCTGGGGCGGCTTCTCGACGTTCATGTACGACCCCGGGTCCGGGCCGTCGATGCCCGCGTACCGCGCACCGAGGCCGACGCCGAGCTCCTCGGCGACCAGGATGAGTTCGGCCGGGCCGCCGAGCGGGCCGGGTCCGGAACAGGCGACGGCGGTCGCGCGGCCCCCGCTGCGGTCGTCACCCGCGTAGGCCGCGCCCGTGAAGAGCCAGCCGACGGGGAGCGGCCAGGGCATCCACAACGGGACGTGCGTGCGGTGCACGATGGCACCGAGGGCTTCGACACTGGGCGGGATCACGGGCTGCAGCGGATACACCGTGCCGTGCACATCGCACTGCCACGCATCGGCGAAGAGACCGGGCGCCCTGACCCGGCCACCGCACCTCGGGCAACTGGGTTCGCCCCTCATAGGGCTCCACGGTCCTACCCCTGCCCGCCCACGTCAAGGACGATCACCCGTCCGGCAAACTCGATGTCACCTACATTGATCAGCTGCGCCGCCGAGGACGGCGTCACCGTCCTTGCCAACTGACGGGCCCCCGCCCTGCGTTGGTGAGATCGGTCACGTCCGGATCAGTCGAGCGGGACGGACCTGCGGGCGGGATCCCTCAGGTCCGTCCCGCGCGCGAGCCACCGCTCCTGGAGGGCCTGGGCGCCGTGCACCCGCTTCCAGGCCGCCTCGTTCGGGGTCATCGGCAGCAGCGGCAGGAACCGCACGGGCTCCATCGGGTCGTCCAGCTCCAGGTCCTCGACCAGGCCGCCGGGCTCACCCACCAGGAACGAGGTGAAAGGGGCACCGGGCCACAGCGGCTCACCGACGTCCAGGGAGGCCCCCGGGGTCACGATCAGACCCTCCACCTGCGGGGACGCGGCCAGCACGGCGAGCGGCCGGAGCACCTTGTCGGTGTCGGCGAGGCCCGCGCGCACGGAGAGGACCAGCTCGGCGCGGGGGCCCTTGACCGGGTCGGCGAGCATCGCGGTGGGGTCGGTCATGGGGTGGGCGGACATGCCGAGGGTCGCGTACCGCAGGACGTCCCCCTCCTGGAACCGGAGCACCTCGATGCGGTCCGTGCCGAGGAAGGTGACGGCGGCGCGCGCGTCCGGTTCGCCCAGGGCGGTGGTCAACCGCGCCTCGACCAGAGGAAGAACATCAACCATGACGCGAGCATAGAACTCGTCAGCAGCGGGCAAAGCGGCGCCTTGACACATCGGGCGGCTGCTACGCTGAGCCGGTGGTTCGGGGCAGCACGCAGAAGCGTCGCTATCGAGTCCCGACGCCGATGAGACTCCCTTACGAGGGACCGGCAGGAGGAGGTGGGGCTGTCATGGATCGAAGTCGACCGTGCAGTACCACTCGCTCTTCCGCCCGTTGATGTAGTCACTGGCTGGTTTCCGGCTGCTCTACGCCTTCCCGTGCACGTCGCCCTTCGGAAGAGCACTTCGTCTCGCTTTGCCCTGATCGTCTGATCACCCGATCTGTCTGATCGAATCAGTTCTGCATCAGTAGCGAAGTCGCCACCGCGACGGTGCGGTGCTCCCCGCTTTGTGGACGTGCCAAACATCCTTCCCCTGCCTCGAGGGCGGGGAGACCCCTTGTCAGGACGTCCCCATTCCGGGTAGTTCCACCCGTCGTCGGCGGTCTTTCGTTGCCTGTCGCGAAGGAGCCTGCCCATGTCGATGATCCGCGACCTGCGCGCCGTGGTCCGTCCGTCCCGCGTCTCGCTGCGCAAGCCCACGAGCGCGTCGAGCGTGTCGTACGACACCACCCGTGACCCCGCCACCCCGTCGGCCGTGGTCGACTGCGCCGTCTACCGCGACGGCGTGCGCGTGCGCAGCGACAAGCCGCTCAGCCCGCACGAGGCGATGCGGCTGGTGCGGCGCGACGGCGGCTTCGTGTGGATCGGGCTGCACGAGCCGACCGAGGCCGAATTCGCCGGTATCGCGAGCGAGTTCGGGCTGCACCCGCTGGCCGTGGAGGACGCGGTGCAGGCGCACCAGCGGCCCAAGCTGGAGCGGTACGACGACTCGCTGTTCACCGTCTTCAAGACGATCCACTACGTCGAGCACGACCGGCTCACCGCCACCAGCGAGGTCGTGGAGACCGGCGAGGTCATGTGCTTCACCGGCCGGGACTTCTTCATCACCGTCCGGCACGGCGGCCAGGGATCGCTGCGGGCGCTGCGCCACCGGCTGCAGGACGACCCGGAGCTGCTGGCCAAGGGCCCCTCGGCCGTGCTGCACGCGATCGCCGACCATGTGGTGGACGGCTACATCGCGGTCGCCGACGCCGTGCAGGACGACATCGACGAGGTGGAGACGGAGGTCTTCTCGCCGGGCCGCAAGGGCGGGGTCTCCCGTGGTGTGGACTCGGCGCGGATCTACCAACTCAAGCGTGAGGTACTGGAGTTCAAGCGCGCGGTGGCTCCCCTGCTGCGCCCGATGCAGCTGCTGAGCGAGCGGCCGATGCGGCTGGTCGACCCGGACATCCAGAAGTACTTCCGGGACGTCGCCGACCACCTCGCCCGGGTCCAGGAGCAGGTGCTGAGCTTCGACGAACTCCTCAACTCCATCCTCCAGGCCAACCTCGCCCAGGCGTCCGTCGCGCAGAACGAGGACATGCGCAAGATCACGGCCTGGGCCGCGATCATCGCCGTACCGACGATGGTGACCGGCGTGTACGGGATGAACTTCGACCACATGCCCGAGCTGCACTGGAAGTACGGCTACCCGCTGGTCCTGGGCGTCACCATCGCCATGTGTGTGGGCATCCACCGGGTGCTCAAGCGCAACGGCTGGCTGTGAGCGGGCACTGGATAGGCTGGGCGCCATGACAAGCGAGCTGCTCGACCGGGCCCTCATCGAGGAGGCCTCGAAGAAGTCCGGCCTCATCTGGGTCAGGGGCGCCGGGGCCTCCGCCGCGCGTGCGCTGTGGCACGTGTGGCACGAGGGCGCGGTGTGCCTGGTCGGCGACGGGCCCGGCGAGCAGCCGCTGGAGGGGCTGGTCGACGGGGGCACCGCCGAGGTGACCGTGCGCAGCAAGGACAAGGGCGGGCGGCTGGTGACCTTCCCGGCGGCCGTGTCCGAGCTGCCCTCCGGCTCCGAGGAGTGGGAGGCGGCCGTCGCCGAGCTGAAGGGCAAGCGCCTGAACGCCCCCGACGGCGAACAGATGCCGGCCCGCTGGGCCCGCGAGTGCCGGGTGCTGCGCCTGACTCCGGCCGGGTCCCCGGCGCCGTTGCCGGACGGCAGCCTGGCCGAGCGGCCGGTCGCGACTCCGGCGACCACGCGGCGACCGGTGCCGGCGGGCCTGCCGAAGCTTCTCGTCAAGCGCCGGAAGAGGCGGTAGCGCCGGGGGCCGAAAGGCCGAGCAGGGTTCGGCACCTCCCCCACCGCCTCAAAGGCGTGAGGGACCCCTGGATGCGCCGCCGTGGCCGGGCGCCGCTAGGACGCCGGCAGCTGCTGCCCGTAATCCACCGTGTCGGACTGGGCGGGCTCGGCGACGGCGAAGTCCTTGCCCCAGTCGGAAAAGCTGAGCGTCCCCGCCCCGCCGCCACGGACCAGGCGGAGGGGATACGGCGTGCCCTCCAGGGAGACGTCGAGGCTGCCGCCGGAGCCCTTGTCGCCGGTGATGCGGATGGTGCGGGTACCCGCGTCGTCGTGGTGGCCGTCGGTCGCCAGTGGGCCGTGCAGTGCGAGCAGCCCCTCGAGGAGGACGTCCTTGTCCGTGAAGCCGCTGAACTTCCTGTACGCGGGGTCGTCCTGCGGCACCTTGACGTACTTGCCGTTCAACGCGGCGGCCGCGCCGTCTCCGCCGGCGCCGCCCTTGCCGCCGGCCTGGTTCCAGAAGTCCGCGTCGGCCTTCAGATACAGCTGCTTCCCGACCCGCAGCAGCTTGAAGGTCGCCCCCTTCGCGGTCACCGACCCGGTCCCGCCGTCGGCCTTCAGCCGCATGTCCAGCCGGTACGTCCGGCCGCTGGTGACGACGGTGCCGGACAGCCGTACCGCCGGTGCCCCCTGGGCGGCCGCGCGGGTCTTCGCCTGGATCGTGTCGGCGGGCAGCCTGCCCACGCCGTTCGTCCCCGCGTCCGGATCCTCGCTGCCGCACCCGCTCAGCACCGCCGTCCCCGTCAGGGCGCATACGCAGATCGAGGTGACCAGCGCGGCCCGGCGGGTACGGCCCTGGGGAATCGCAGTCACAGGTGGGGTCGCCTTTCTGACGGTTCCTGAGCGGTGGACCGCAGCGTACCGGTGCCTCGCCCGCGCGGCGGAGCGAGTCCGTCCGGACCCCCCACCAGGGCGTATCCGACCGGTACGGGCTAGCCTGAAGCGCACCCGAGCGGGCAATTCCGAGCAATTCACAAAGAAAGCGGAACACCCCGGAGAGGGGCGATTCCCAGGCCACGTCAGCAGAGGAAGCAGAGCCATGGCAGCCGGCGCCCCCCGGATCTTCGTCTCGCACCTCGCCGGGGTCCCCGTCTTCGATCCGAACGGCGACCAGGTGGGCCGCGTGCGCGACCTGGTCGTGATGCTGCGCGTGGGCCGCAAGCCCCCGCGCCTCCTGGGGCTGGTCGTCGAACTGGTCACCCGGCGCCGTATCTTCCTGCCCATGACCCGGGTCACCGGCGTCGAGTCCGGGCAGGTCATCACCACCGGCGTGATGAACGTCCGGCGCTTCGAGCAGCGGCCCACCGAGCGGCTGGTCTTCGGCGAGCTGCTGGACCGGAGGGTGACGCTGGCGGAGACCCGCGAGGAGGTCACCGTCCTCGACCTGTCCGTGCAGCAGCTGCCGGCCCGCCGCGACTGGGAGGTCGACCGCGTCTTCGTGCGCAAGGGCAGGAAGGCGAGCGCCTTCCGGCGCGCCAAGGGCGAGACGCTGACCGTCGAGTGGTCGGCCGTCACCGGCTTCTCCCTGGAGGAGCACGGACAGGGCGCCGAGAGCCTGCTCGCCACCTTCGAGCAGCTGCGCCCCGCCGACCTCGCCAACGTCCTGCACCACCTCTCCGCCAAGCGGCGCGCCGAGGTCGCCGCCGCCCTGGACGACGACCGGCTGGCCGACGTGCTCGAGGAGCTGCCGGAGGACGACCAGATCGAGATCCTCGGCAAGCTGCAGGAGGAGCGCGCGGCGGACGTCCTGGAGGCCATGGACCCCGACGACGCGGCGGACCTGCTCGGCGAGCTGCCCGAGGAGGACAAGGAGCGGCTGCTGAGCCTGATGCAGCCGAGCGACGCGGCCGACATGCGCCGCCTGATGTCGTACGAGGAGCACACGGCCGGCGGTCTGATGACCACCGAGCCGATCGTGCTGCGCCCGGACGCCACGGTCGCCGACGCGCTCGCCCGGGTCCGCAACGCCGACCTCTCCCCCGCGCTCGCCGCCCAGGTCTACGTCTGCCGCCCGCCGGACGAGACCCCGACGGGCAAGTACCTGGGCACGGTGCACTTCCAGCGGCTGCTGCGCGAGCCGCCCTACTCCCTGGTCAGCTCCCTCGTCGACACCGACCTGCAGCCGCTCGCCCCGGACGCGGCGCTGCGCGTCATCGCCGGGTTCTTCGCCACGTACGACATGGTCGCCGCGCCCGTGGTGGACGAGTCCGGGTCGCTGCTCGGCGCGGTCACCGTGGACGACGTGCTGGACCACATGCTGCCGGAGGACTGGCGGGAGACCGAGTTCCACCTGAACGACGAGAACGAGGGGGTGGGGACCCATGGCTCCTGAGCGCGAGCGCGACACCGCGACCCGCGAGCGCACCCCGGCGGGCGCCACCGCCGCCACCCGGCCGCGCACGCCCCGCCTGGACCAGCCGCGCCCGCCGCGCCGCCGGGTGCTGCCCGAGTGGGACCCGGAGGCCTTCGGCCGGCTGTCGGAGCGGATCGCCCGCTTCCTGGGCACGGGACGCTTCATCGTCTGGATGACGGTCGTCATCTTCGTGTGGCTGACGTGGAACATCACCGCGCCCAGCCACCTGCGGTTCGACCCGTACCCGTTCATCTTCCTGACGCTGGTGCTGTCCCTCCAGGCCTCCTACGCGGCCCCGCTGATCCTGCTCGCGCAGAACCGGCAGGACGACCGCGACCGCGTCAACCTGGAGCAGGACCGCAAGCAGAACGAGCGGTCCATCGCCGACACCGAGTACCTGACCCGGGAGATCGCCGCGCTGCGCATGGGCCTGGGCGAGGTCGCGACCCGCGACTGGATCCGCTCGGAGTTGCAGGACGTGGTCAAGGAGCTGGAGGACAGGCGCCGGCACGACGGGCACCCCGGGCATGTCGTATTCCCGGCGGAACGGTCAGATCGGTCTCCCGGACGTGACACAGACGACCGCTGAGGGGCATCCCGGACGCCCCTCGGCGCGCCGTACCATCGTCCTTATGGCTACGGAAGACGCGGTGCGCGAGGCACTGGCGACGGTGAACGACCCCGAGATCAACCGACCCATCACCGAACTGGGGATGGTCAAATCGGTGGAGATCGGGGATGACGGCGCGGTCGCCGTCACCGTGTACCTGACGGTCTCCGGCTGTCCCATGCGCGAGACGATCACCCAGCGCGTCACCGAGGCGGTCTCCCGGGTCGAGGGCGTCACCCGCGTCGACGTCACCCTCGACGTGATGAGCGACGAGCAGCGCAGGGAGCTGGCGGCGGCCCTGCGCGGCGGCCAGGCCGAGCGTGAGGTCCCCTTCGCCAAGCCGGGCAATCTCACCCGTGTCTACGCGGTCGCCTCCGGCAAGGGCGGCGTCGGCAAGTCCTCGGTGACGGTGAACCTGGCGGCCGCCATGGCCGCCGACGGCCTGAAGGTGGGCGTCGTCGACGCCGACATCTACGGCCACAGCGTGCCGCGCATGCTGGGCGCGGACGGCCGTCCCACCCAGGTCGAGAACATGATCATGCCGCCGTCGGCGAACGGCGTGAAGGTCATCTCCATCGGCATGTTCACCCCGGGCAACGCGCCCGTCGTCTGGCGCGGCCCGATGCTGCACAGGGCGCTCCAGCAGTTCCTGGCGGACGTGTACTGGGGCGACCTGGACGTCCTGCTCCTGGACCTGCCCCCCGGCACCGGCGACATCGCCATCTCCGTCGCCCAGCTGATCCCGAACGCCGAGATCCTGGTGGTGACGACCCCGCAGCAGGCGGCGGCCGAGGTCGCCGAGCGCGCCGGCTCCATCGCGGTCCAGACCCACCAGAAGATCGTCGGCGTGGTCGAGAACATGTCCGGTCTGCCCTGCCCGCACTGCGGCGAGATGGTCGACGTCTTCGGCACGGGCGGCGGCCAGGTGGTCGCCGACGGCCTCACCCGCACCACGGGTACGACGGTCCCGGTGCTCGGCAACATCCCGATCGACGTCCGCCTCCGCGAGGGCGGCGACGAGGGCAAGCCGGTGGTCCTGACCGACCCGGACTCCCCGGCGGGCTCGGCCCTGCGGGCGATCGCGGGGAAGCTCGGCGGCCGGCAGCGGGGTCTGTCGGGCCTGTCGCTGGGGATCACACCGCGGAACAAGTTCTGAGGACTCGTCGAAGAGCCTGCTGAAGGCCTTGACGACGAAGGGGCGCCGACATCGGTCGGCGCCCCTTCGTCGACTGCGTGCGCGGATGTCACGCGTAGGCGGCAACGTCCTTCACCACGGCGAACCCGAGACCGTACGCGCTCATGCCCCGCCCGTACGCCCCCAAGTGCACCCCCGCCTCAGTAGTACCGGCGAGCACCCATCCGAACTCGGACTCCCGGTAGTGGAAGGAGGCGGCGACCCCGTCCACCGGAAGGGAGAGCCGACTCCACTCCGGCCCCTCCAGATCGTCGGCCAGAGCCCACGCCGTCTCGGTCTGCTGCTCCAGCCAGTCGTCCCGCAGGCTGTGGTCCATCTGCCCGGGCCACGTGAACGACAGCAGCCCCACCCCGGCCAGCCACGCCGCCGAGGAGACCGACGTGGCCTCCAGCAGCCCCGTACCGTCGGCGCTCCTCCGGGACGGCTGCGCGGCGACGGTGACGACCACCGCGAACTTCTCCCGCGGCTCACCGGCGGAGCCGGCCTCGCCGCGCACGGAGGGCTCGTCGCCGTGCCCGATCGACCCGTGCTCGACGGCACCGTCGGCCGCCGTCCCCACCTGCATCAGCCAGCGCGGCCCGGTGAACGCCTCGTCGAGGCCGTACCAGGGGAAGGATGCCTGCAGATAACCGTCGACCGTGCGCCGGGCGGAGGGGAGCTGCTGCGCACCCTCCGCGGCCGGCGCCTGCGCGCCCACCCGACTCGTCGTCTCCATCTGCCCGGACGCCTCCTCGCTCTCGTCGGACCGGCGGTGGCCCGCCCCCCTTCGGGCGTACTCGTCCGGTCCGCACAACAACTCGGCAGCATATCCACACCGGTGAGAGGCTCAGGGCAGGCGCTGGATGCGTGGGTCGCGCGAACGGCCTGTTCAGGCCGTGTGCGACGGGGGCGTGCTATGAAACGCGTCACGTGCGCGGCATGCGCCCGTGTGCGCGTGTCGGCGCCGGAGGATGCGCCCGGGTGGCGTCCGCTACGTGGCGTCCGCTAGGTGGCGTCCGCGTCGAAGGGCGGCCGCTCGTCCTTGGCGAGCTCCTCCGGCTTCTTGGTCATGTCGATACGGCCCGAGGCGGCCGAACCCGGAGAAGACGCGGACGACGGGACGGCTTCGCTGTCCCGCCCGTTGACGGCGTCCGTGACCTCGGCCATCTCCTTCTTCAGGTCGAACCCGTTGCGGATCTCCTTCAGGCCCAGCTCGTCGCCGTCCAGCTGCTTGCGGATGAACGTCTTCGGGTTGAGGTCCTCGAACTCGAAGTCCTTGAACTCCGGACCCAGTTCGTTGCGGATGTCCTGCTTGGCACTCTCCGAGAACTCGCGGATCTTCCGGATCGTGCGCGTGACGTCCTGGATGACCTTCGGGAGCTTGTCCGGACCGAAGACGAGCACCGCGAGCACGATGATCGTCAGCAGCTCCAGTGGCCCTATGTCATTGAACACCTGACGCTCCTTGCGATGTCCTCGGTCGCTCAACGGTACCCGGCGTTGCTGTCCGGCCGGTACCGTCCCGAGGTGAGACTTGTGTCAGTTCTGCTCCGCCGCGCCCAGTCGGAGCGGGACCTCCCGGTCCGTGCCGTCGCGTCGGACCGTCAGCCGCAGCTGGTCACCGGGCCGGTGGGCGCGGATCTTGACGATCAGTTCCTCGGCGGTGTGCACGGGCTGCCCGTCGACCTCGGTGATGACGTCGCCGGCCTTGAGACCGGCCTGTTCACCGGGGCCGCCCTTGCTCACGGCGGGGCCGCCGCCCGCGCTCCTGCTGTCGATACGGGCGCCGTCGCCGGTGTACGCCATGTCGAGCGTGACGCCGATCACGGGGTGGGTCGCATGGCCGTCGCTGATCAGCTCCTCGGCGACACGCCTGGCCTGGTTCACGGGGATGGCGAAACCGAGACCGATGGAACCGGCCTGGCCGCTGTCCGAGTCGGAGCCGCCGTCGGCGGAACGGATGGCGGAGTTGATGCCGATGACCTGGGCCCGGGAGTCGAGGAGCGGGCCACCGGAGTTGCCCGGATTGATGGGGGCGTCGGTCTGCAGCGCATCGACATACGAGACGTCACTGCCGTCGCCCTTCTCTCCTCCGGCCGTGATGGGCCGCTCCTTGGCGCTGATGATGCCGGAGGTGACGGTGTTGGCGAGGTCGAAGGGGGCGCCGATGGCGACGACGGGGTCACCGACGCGGACGTCGTCGGAGTTGCCGAGGGGCAGCGGGGTGAGCCCGGTCAGGCCGTGGACCTGGACGACGGCGAGGTCGTAGCCGCTGTCGTGGCCGACCACCTCGGCCTTGACGGTGTCGCCGCTGCTGAACGTCACGGATATGGCGCCGCTTGATCCGGCCGGCGCGACGACGTGGTTGTTGGTGAGGATGTGCCCCTGGGTGTCGAGCACGAAGCCGGTGCCGGTGTCGCTCTGCTCGGTCCCGGTGACGTGCAGGGTGACGACACTGGGCAGCGCGCGGGCGGCTATCCCCGCCACGCTGTCCGGCGCCCGCCCGGCGGGCACGTGCCCCGCCTGCGGCAGGTGGACGTCGTCGCCCAGCCCGTGGCGCTCGACCCAGGCACCGGCCACCCCGCCGATACCCGCGGAGACGACGGCGACCACGAGGGTCCACACGACCAACAGCCTCTTCCCCCGCCGCTTGCGCTGCGTGTCCGTCAGCACCCCCACACCGCTCTGCTGCAACGCCCCCTGCCCCCATACCTGCTCCTTGGGGGACCCCACAGCCCAGGGGTCATAACGCAGAGCCGCCTCCCCTCCCGAGGGGGGCGGCGCCGGGGCACCCGCGGGGGCGCCGGGGGCCGGAGGACCGGCAGCCGGAGCGCCGGGCTCGGGCGCCTCGGGTGCCGGGACGGGAGTGGTGCCGCCGGGTACGGGTGTCCCGGCTCCTGGTGTGGGCGGGCCGGGTTCGAACGCCGGAGCCCCCGGTGCCGTGCTCAGGGGTGGCGTGGGCGGAGCCGTAGGGGGCGGCACGGGTGTTCCCTGGGCCGCGGTGACCGCCGGGTGCTGTACGGGCGGTGCGGGCGCCCAGGGGCCCGGCTCGCCGTACGGCGGGGTGCTGTAGGGGTCGGGGTCGTGCAACGGCTTCGGCCGCTCGCCGGGAGCCGCCCAGGCGCCTTCCCCGGGCTGCTCGACCGACACGTCGGCCCCGGTGGCCTCATCCGCCTCGGCACCTGCCGTCGCCCCCGGCACCGGCTTGGCCAGCTCGAAATCCCCGTCGGCCCCGGCCGACCCGATGCCACCCGGCGTCCGACGCTGCCCGGCGCTCTCCCGCTCCGCGGTGTCGGTCCGGTCGGTCGGTGTCGCCCCCGCCGTACCCTCCGGGTCGTCCTCCGGTGGGACACGGTTCCCCTCGTTCATGCTCTCCCCACGGCTGGCCGCGGCCGCACGCTTCGGCGGCGGCCGCGGAACGTCGACTACGCCCCCGGGTCATCGCCGCGGGAACGGCCCTCACCGGATTCAACCAGGTTCACGGGCCGTGGCGTAGTGGCCGGTCGGGGGCAGATCAGGGGGTCCGGTCGGGTGCGGAGGGGGATGGCGTGGCGGCGGGGGTGGCGCCAGGCGCGGGGGCGGACAGCAGGCCGGAGCCGTTCACTCCGGGAACGGCGGACCAGGCGTTGAGCGGGTACACCACCGTGTCGTCGAGCGGACGTATCAGCGGGGAGACCGCGGCCGCACCGGCCATCACCGGCGCGGCCAGTCCGCTCGTGGTGGCGTCGCCCTGGGTCCGACCGGTGGCGGGGGTCGGCAGTCCGGGCACCAGCGGCGCGGTCATCGAGGTGGGGACGGCCGGCATCGGTCCGAACTGTGTACCGCCCTGGGCGAACAACGGCCCCAACGAGCGGCGGCGCTGGCCGTCCGGCGTGGCCGCCCCCGAGCCCGCCCCGGTGCCCGCCGAACGCGCCGGGATCACGTTGTTGCCGGTGCCGGAGCCGCCGCGGCCGTCCGCGGTGGTGTCACCGGGGATGGCGGTGGTCACGCCGCCGAGGGCGACCGCGGCCAGCGACACCGCACCGGCGGCGGCGAACGCGAACCGCAGACCGCGCGAGGCGGAGCGGCCGTCGTCCGGTCGGCCGACGGGATGGATACGGAAGCCGCGCTCCTCGGCGGCCGGGACAGGGCTGTCCGGATGCGCGGGGCCGTGCGGGCGGGCGGGGACGTAACCGAACGCGAAGCGGTCGCCGCGCCTCACTCCGAAGACCCCGAAGACGCCGGAGACGCCCGACGCCCCGGGGAGTTCGTCGCCCCCCGAGCCGCGGCCGAAGAGTCCCCCGGGCGGCGACATTCCGTCGCCGTCCAGGTCACCTCCTCCGGGGAGGCCCTGCAGGCGGGCCAGGAGGCTCGCCGAGGGAGGCGGCGGGGCCGCCTCCGCGAACACGTTCTTCAGCCGGCGCTGGGCGTCCGCCTCCGCCTTGCACCGGGCACAGGTGGCCAGGTGCGCGAGGACCCGCTCACGCGACTCATGACCGAGCTCTCCGTCCACCAGGGCGGAGAGCCGGTCTCCCAGGTGCTGCTCTGCGAGGTGTGCCTCCGCAGGTTTGGGCCGGGATCCACTCACGCGGTCGCGCCCCCTCCCCCCAGAGCGGGGACACGGGTCAGGAAGGAGCGCCGCTCGGCCGCCCGGGCCTCCGGGGAACGGTGCGCGAGGGCCTTGCGGAGCTGGGAGCGACCACGGTGGATACGGGAGCGGACCGTGCCGAGCTTGACGCCGAGGGTCGCGGCGATCTCCTCGTACGACAGTCCCTCGATGTCGCACAGGACGACGGCGGCGCGGAACTCGGGCGCGAGGGTGTCCAGGGCCTGCTGGACGTCGGCGTCGAAGTGCGCGTCGTTGAAGAGCTGCTGCGGGGTGGGCTCGCGGCTGGCCAGGCGCTCGGCCGCGTCGTCGCCGAGGGCGTCGAAGCGGATGCGCTGCTTGCGCCGGACCATGTCCAGGAAGAGGTTGGTCGTGATGCGGTGCAGCCAGCCCTCGAAGGTGCCCGGCGAGTACGTGGACAGGGAACGGAAGACGCGGACGAAGACCTCCTGGGTGAGGTCCTCGGCGTCGTGCTGATTGCCGGTCAGACGGTAGGCCAGCCGGTAGACCCGGCCGCTGTGCGTGCTGACGATCTCCTCCCACGTGGGCGGAGTCCACGCCTGCCCGTCCGCGTCGGTGGAGAAGGTCGCGGTCTGGGCCTCGCCTGCGGCGAAACCGGCGTGGTGGTCAGCAGCGGTGTCGGTCACGGATTTCGGCCTGCCCGCCGACCCGAGGAAGCGCCGCAGCACTCCACCCCGGTCTCCGGGCGCAGCCGCACCTCCCCTGTCAGCTCTGGTGGTGTCCAGTGGAGCCCCTACCATAGCCACCTCGCCCGTTAGCTCCCCATAAGCGGTTTTACGAGAATTTGATCTGGGCTGATACGGCTCATACGGCTGCGTCAGCTGTCGCTCGGCGTCCTGATCCACCCCTTGCACTCCCGTCCTGCCCCCCTCACATCCCGGGCCACCGTCTCCCCCCTTTAAACGCCCGGTCCCATCTGCGGGTTCCCGGCGCCAACGGATACAGTCACGCCCAGGCAACCACGGGGACAGGAGAGGGTCATTACCGGCAACCGGCAGACGAGCTGGGCGTTCGCCGACGCCTTTGTCGCCGAGGACGAGGCGCTGCGGTGGGCCCGAGACCGGGCCCGCGACGCAGGCCTGCGCTCGGTGTCGCCCGGCACCGGCGCCGCGCTGCGACTGCTCGCCGCCTCCGTGGACGCGAAGGCGGTGGCGGAGATCGGCACGGGCTGCGGGGTGTCCGGAATCCATCTGCTGCACGGAATGCGCCCGGACGGGGTGCTCACCACGGTCGACCCGGAGCCGGAGCACCAGCAGTTCGCCCGGCAGGCCTTCCGCGCCTGCGGTTTCGCCAGCAACCGGGCCCGCTTCATACCGGGCCGCGCCCTGGACGTACTCCCCCGGCTCGCGGACGCCGGCTACGACCTCGTCTTCTGCGACGGCGACCGGCTGGAGTACCTGGACTACCTCGCTGAATCGTTGCGCCTGCTGCGGCCGGGCGGTCTGGTGGTCTTCGAGGGCGTCTTCGCCAACGGCCGTACGGTGGACTCGGGCCCCCAGCCCACGGAGGTGCTGCGGCTGCGGGAACTGCTGCGCGCGGTGCGCGAGAGCCAGGAGCTCGTCCCTTCGCTGCTGCCGGTGGGCGACGGGCTGCTGTGCGCCGTCAAGCGATGACCGGCCGCCGCGGGACGGGACACGCGACTGCCCCGGCACCGCGTACGATGCCGGGGCAGTCCGAAGGACAAGATCGCTGGGATGTCAGACGACGACCTTCTTGAGGGCGTCGCCGAGCGCCTCGGCCTCGTCAGGGGTCAGCTCGACGACGAGTCGACCGCCGCCTTCGAGCGGAACGCGCATGACGATGCCCCGCCCCTCCTTGGTCACCTCGAGCGGGCCATCACCCGTCCGCGGCTTCATGGCCGCCATGCTCGTTCCCCTTCCTGAAACCAGCTCATCGTCTGCCGAGAGCCCTGGGAGGGCATCCGCGGTTCCGTAACGGACACGCGACACCGGCATCGAACACATTGCTTCCCAGCCATTATCCCGCATGGCAGGACCCGATGACCAACATCAGTCGGCATCGCTTGGGCAACGCGCGCGAGCAAAACCACCCAATTCGGCGATGTGGCTGCGATACTGCACCGCCGCACGGAGATCCAGCGGTCGGCTCCGCTCCGGTTTTCTTTGATCCAGGTCACATGTCCGGTCCGGCCCTTGGGCGGCGATCTCCGCCATGCTGTCCTTCATACCAGGACGTACTGAGCGGTACGTCACCCGCGAACCGGAGGGGATGCGCCATGGCCGACACCGTGCTCTACGAGGTGAGCGACGGACTCGCGACGATCACGCTGAACCGCCCCGAGGCGATGAACGCGCTGAACGTCGCGACCAAGGTCGCCCTCCGGGAGGCGGCGGAATCCGCGGCAGGCGACACGGCCGTACGGGCGATCCTGCTGACCGCCGCCGGGGACCGGGCGTTCTGCGTCGGCCAGGACCTCAAGGAGCACATCGGGCTGCTCGCGGCGGACCGCGAGACCGGGTCCGGGCAGACGATGAGCACGGTCAAGGAGCACTACAACCCGATCGTGCGGGCCCTCGCCGGGGCGCCCAAGCCGGTGGTCGCCGCGGTGAACGGGGTCGCGGCCGGGGCCGGCTTCGGCTTCGCGCTCGCCGCGGACTACCGGCTGGTCGCCGACACGGCCGCCTTCAACACCTCCTTCGCCGGTGTCGCGCTGACCGCCGACTCCGGGATCTCCTGGACCCTGCCCCGGGTGATCGGCCCGAGCCGCGCCGCCGACCTGCTGCTCTTCCCGCGCAGCATCAGCGCCCAGGACGCGCTGGAGCTGGGCATCGCCAACCGGGTCGTCCCCGCGGCCGAGCTGCGCGCCGAGGCCGAGAAGACGGCGCGGGCGCTGGCCGAGGGCCCGACCGTGGCGTACGCGGCCCTCAAGGAGGCGGTGGCCTACGGCCTCACGCACTCCCTCACCGAGACCCTGGAGAAGGAGGACGAGCTGCAGACCCGGGCCGGCCGGTCCGAGGACCACGCGATCGCCGTGGAGGCGTTCGTGAACAAGGAGAAGCCGAAGTACCTGGGCCGGTGAGGCGCCGTCCGGGCCGATGGGACACCGCCGTCAGCCACTCGGATCGTCGGCCCCGGCAGCCCCCGTCCGAAGAGCTCATGGCGCCACCGGCCCGGCCGCACCGCCCCGAACTCGGGGCGGCCTGGTCAGGCACCCGCTCCTCTCGCCACGCACGCTTCCAGGTGGTCGTCGACCAGGCCGCAGGCCTGCATCAGCGCGTACGCCGTCGTCGGGCCGACGAATCCGAGGCCCCGTTTCTTCAGGGCCTTGGACAGGGCCGTGGACTCCGGGGTCACGGCCGGGACATCGGCGAGGGTCCTCGGGGCCGGGCGGCCGGCCGGGTCGGGTGCGTGGGACCAGATCAGCTCGTCCAGCTCGCCTTCCGCCCAGTCGGCGAGCACGCGCGCGTTGGCGAGCGTGGCGTTGATCTTGGCGCGGTTGCGGATGATGCCAGCATCCGCCAGCAGGCGCTCGCGGTCCTCGTCCGTGAACGCGGCGACCTTCTCGATGCGGAAGCCGGCGAAGGCGGCACGGAAGCCCTCGCGGCGGCGCAGGATCGTGATCCAGGACAGGCCCGACTGGAAGGCCTCCAGGCTGACCCGCTCGAAGAGGGCGTCGTCGCCGTGCACCGGGCGGCCCCACTCCTCGTCGTGGTACGACACATAGTCGTCGGTGGACAGGGCCCAGGGGCAGCGCAGGGCACCGTCGGGCCCGGCGAGGGCGGCGCCGTCGCTCATCGCCGGTCCTCGGGGTGCTCGGGCTTCTCCATGTGGACGTGGGCCGCCGCGGCTCTGGCGCCTGCCAGCGCCGACTCCAGGTCGGCGATACGGGCGTCCCGCTCGGCGAGCTCGGCACCGATCCGGCCGAGGGCGTCGTCGACGTCCGCCATGCGGTAGCCGCGCGGGGCGACCGGGAAGCGCAGGCCGTCCACGTCCGCGCGGTTCACCGGGCGGTCCGGGGGCAGCGGGTCCTGCAGCCGCTCGGGTGCCACCTCGGGCAGCGGGCCGCTTCCGCTGCCGCCCACCACGGCGAGTGTCACCGCGCCGACCACGACGGCCAGCGCGACGACCAGGAACAAGAACATCACCATCGCCAGGGTCCCCACGCTCCGTGCCGGACGTTTGTGCCGGACGCTGAAACTGTCTGGGTCCGATCGTGCCATGCGAGTCGGACAGTTAGGGTCACAGGCGGTTGTACCGCGGGACGTACGAGGAGAGGTCACAGCTGATGCTCAGGCTGGGCAAGCGGGAATTCGGGCCCCATGAGCCGGTGATCATGGCGATCGTGAACCGGACTCCGGACTCCTTCTACGACCGAGGGGCCACGTTCCGTGACGAGCCGGCCCTCGCCCGCGTGGAGCAGGCCGTGGCCGAGGGCGCCGCGATCATCGACATCGGCGGGGTGAAGGCCGGGCCGGGCGAGGAGGTCACGGCCGAGGAGGAGGCGCGGCGGACGGTCGGTTTCGTGGCCGAGGTACGGCGGCGCTTCCCGGACGTGGTCATCAGCGTGGACACCTGGCGGGCCGAGGTCGGCGAGGCGGTGTGCGCGGCGGGGGCGGATCTGCTGAACGACGCGTGGGGTGGCGTCGATCCGGGACTGGCGGAGGTCGCCGGGCGGTACCAGGTGGGGCTGGTGTGCACGCATGCGGGGGGTGTGCAGCCGCGTACGCGCCCGCATCGGGTGACGTACGAGGACGTGATGGCCGACATCCTCGACGTCACCGTGGGTCTGGCCGAGCGGGCGGTCGCGCTCGGGGTGCCGCGGGAGTCGGTGCTGATCGATCCCGGGCACGACTTCGGGAAGAACACGCGGCACAGCCTGGAGGCGACGCGGCGGCTGGACGAGATGGCCGCCACGGGATGGCCGGTGCTGGTGTCGCTGTCCAACAAGGACTTCGTCGGGGAGACGCTGGACCGGCCGGTGCAGGAGCGGTTGATCGGTACGCTGGCGACGACCGCGGTGTCCGCGTGGCTCGGGGCGCAGGTGTACCGGGTGCACGAGGTGGCGGAGACCCGGCAGGTGCTGGAGATGGTGGCGTCGATCGCCGGGCACCGGGTCCCCGCGGTGGCCCGGCGGGGTCTGGCCTAGGTACCCAGCGGGCTCCGCCCCCTGGGTACCCGTCCTGCCCACCACACGGCCGAAGCCCCGCGCTACCGGCCCGCCTCCTTCGACACCAGGGCCACCGCCTCGTCCACCTCGTCCGTGACGTGGAACAGCAGCAGGTCCTTCTCCGCCGCCTTGCCCTGGGCCACCAGGGTGTTCTCCAGCCAGGCCACCAGGCCGCCCCAGTACTCGCTGCCGAAGAGGACGATCGGGAAGCGGGTGACCTTCTGGGTCTGGACCAGGGTCAGCGCCTCGAAGAGTTCGTCGAGGGTGCCGAGGCCGCCGGGCAGAACCACGAACCCCTGGGCATACTTCACGAACATCATTTTTCTGACGAAGAAGTAGCGGAAGTTCAGCCCGATGTCGACGTAGGGGTTCAGCCCCTGCTCGAAGGGCAGCTCGATGCCGAGGCCGACCGAGACGCCGCCCGCCTCACAGGCGCCCCTGTTGGCCGCCTCCATCGCGCCCGGCCCGCCGCCCGTGATGACGGCCCAGCCCGCCTCCACCAGGCCCCGGCCGAGCCGCACCCCGGCGTCGTACTCCGGCGAGTCCACCGGCGTACGTGCCGAGCCGAACACGCTGATGGCAGGCGGGAGTTCGGCCAGCGTGCCGAAGCCCTCGATGAACTCCGACTGGATGCGGAGCACGCGCCAGGGGTCGGTGTGGACCCAGTCCGAGGGGCCGCCGGCGTCCAGCAGGCGCTGGTCGGTCGTGCTGGCCGTCACCTGCCCGCGCCGCCGGAGGACCGGTCCGAGCCGCTGCTCGTCCGGCGGGATCTTCTTCCCCTCGGGGTTGCCGGTAGGCATGTGCGCTCCCTCCGCTCGGGGGTGGTTCCACCTCAGCGTAGATCCACGTCGGTTACGGAGGGGGGACAAGCGCATGTCCGGCACGCGTGCGCCGTAGGGGCGTCTTACGGCGCCTTGCGCCGCCCTGCGGCAGCTCACCGCCTCCTACGCGGTGAGCCAGGTGCGCAGGCGTTCCTCGCCCGCGAGGATCTTCGCCGTCTCCACCCGCTCGTCCCGCTTGTGGGCCAAGTGCGGGTTGCCGGGGCCGTAGTTGACGGCCGGGATGCCCAGCGCGGAGAAGCGGGAGACGTCGGTCCAGCCGTACTTGGGGCGGGGGGTGCCGCCCACCGCCTCGATGAAGGCCGCGGCGGCCGGGTGGGAGAGCCCGGGCAGCGCGCCGCCGCTGTGGTCGTCGACCACGAACTCCTCCACGCCGCAGTCCGCGAACACCTCGCGGACGTGGGCGATCGCCTCCTCCTCGGTGCGGTCGGGGGCGTAGCGGAAGTTGACCGTCACCACGCACTCGTCGGGGATGACGTTGCCGGCGACGCCGCCGCTGATGCCCACCGCGTTCAGGCCCTCGCGGTACTCCAGGCCGTCGATCACGGGGTAGCGGGGCTCGTAGGCGGCCAGCCGGGCCAGGATCGGGGACGCCGCGTGGATGGCGTTGGAGCCCATCCAGGAGCGTGCCGAGTGGGCACGCTCGCCCTTCGTCTTCAGCAGCACGCGCAGGGTGCCCTGGCAGCCGCCCTCGACCTCGCCGTCGGAGGGCTCCAGCAGGACCGCGAAGTCGCCCTCGAGCCACTCCGGGTGGGCCATGGCCACGTGCTTGAGGCCGTTGAGTTCGGCGGCGACCTCCTCGTTGTCGTAGAAGACGAAGGTCAGGTCGCGGTTGGGGGCGGGGACCGTGGCCGCGATGCGCAGCTGCACCGCGACGCCCGACTTCATGTCGCAGGTGCCGCAGCCCCAGAGCACGCCGTCCTCGTCCAGGCGTGAGGGCACGTTGTCCGCGATCGGGACCGTGTCGATGTGGCCGGCCAGGACCACCCGCTCGGCGCGGCCCAGGTGCGTACGGGCGACGACGTTGTTGCCGTAGCGGTCGACCGTCAGGTGCGGCAGGGCGCGCAGGGCGGTCTCGATCGCGTCCGCGAGCGGCTTCTCGGTGCCGCTCTCGGAAGCGAAGTCCACGAGCTGCGCGGTGAGCGCGGCGGCGTCGAGCGTGAGGTCAAGCGAGGTGTCGGCCATGGCGTCGACCCTAGCGCGCCGCCTGCCGGGGGCGGCGGGTAAGCGCTGTCCCGGTAACCCCCCGTGAGCTCCCGCCGGGCCTCAAGTACCTTGTACGCGTGCCAGAGCCGTCCCCCACCCGTCCCAAGCGTCGCGGCCGCCTCCTCCGTTTCGGTGCGGCCCTGTTGGTCCTGTGCGGCGTCGCCGCGTACCTCGTGGTGCAGTACGTCACCGGAGGCGGCGGAGCGCACGGCTGCAAGGTGGTCTCGGACGACGGTGACAGAACGTCGTACGAGTTCACGCCGGAGCAGGCGGTGAACGCGGCGACGATCGCGGCGGTCGGCACCGGGCGCGGGATGCCCGAGCGGGCGGTGACGATCGCGCTGGCGACCGCTCTGCAGGAGTCCGGGCTGCGCAACATCGAGCACGGCGACCGGGACTCGCTGGGCCTGTTCCAGCAGCGGCCCTCGCAGGGCTGGGGCACCGCACAGCAGATCATGGACCCGGCGTACGCGGCGGGCATCTTCTACGCACACCTGGCCAAGGTGCCGGACTACACCGGTCTGCCGCTGACCAGGGCGGCCCAGGAGGTCCAGCACAGCGGCTACCCGGAGGCGTACGCCAAGCACGAGCCGGACGCGCAGCTGCTGGCGGCGGCGCTGACCGGGCGCTCGGCGGCCACGCTGACCTGCGACGGGCGCCCGGAGACCACGGCCTCGGCGCCGGGTCCGGACGCGGTACGGGCCGCGCTGGTACGGGACTTCGGGCGGGACGCGCTGCAGGAGACCGGTGCGGAGGTGGGCGGTACGCCCGTGCCGCCGCCTTCTCCCTCACCCAGCGTGACCGCGACAGCTCAGGGGCGGACCGTGACCGTGCCGGTGCCGCAGGGCACGAAGGTGGACGCGATCGGGCGCGGCGAGCGGCAGCGGGGCTGGCAGCTCGCGCAGTGGGCCGTGGCCAACTCCTCGGCGCTGCACATCCAGCGGGTGGCGTACGCGGGGCGGGAGTGGGTCGCGGGAAGCGGCGGCGGGCAGTGGAAGCCGGCCGCTTCGGACGGGACCGGCGGTGCGGGGGCGTCCCTGGGGACCGTCCGGATCGTCACCGGACAGTAGTACGGGAGATCCCTCCCAGGGGTTGTACGGCGCCGGTCGGGGCGGCGGCGGGGACGGGAGGCGTGCCGCCTTGCGAGTTCCCCGGAAAATCAAGGGCCGTAAGGATTCTGCGGGATTTCGGGCAGACGTTCTTTGCCCGTTTTTATCCACACCTGATAATGCGATGCGTTATCCATTCTTTACCTGGGGCCTCCGCAACCTTCGCGGGCTTCGAGCGGTAGTCACGGCGTCCGGGCCACGACACGGACCGGACACACAACACCGTTCTCTTCCGTCGAATGGAGCATCATGTCCCTCCCTCTGACCCGCCGGATCGCCCGTGCCGCGCTGCTCGTCGCAGCGGGAGCGGCAGCCGGGGTCGGTGCGGCCGGCTCCGCCGGTGCGGCCACGAACCTGCCGGCGGCGGCCCCGAACGTGGGTGGTCTGACCGCCCTGGACGGAGCGCACGTCGCCAACAGCGTCGACGGTGCCGCGCAGAACGTCACCTCGCTCGCGGGCCACGCGGGCGGCAAGGCGGTCGAGCAGACGGTGCCGGCCGCGGCCAAGACCGGCGGCGGTGCCGTGAAGAAGGCGGCCCCGGTGGCGCAGCGGGCCGCCGGCGGCGCTGCCGGGGCGGCGGGGGAAGTCCTCGGGGGCGCCGCGTCCGACGCAACGAAGGGCGGGGCGACTGACCTGCCGGTGCAGGGCCTGCCGCTGGGTGGCTGAGCGCCGCTTCGACCGCTGACGGGGCCCAGGGACTTCCCTGGGCCCCGTTGCCTTGTGTGTGCTGCCGGTACGGCGGGCTCTACGCCGTCAGGCGCGTCACCGCTGCCTGGACGCGTTCGTCCGTTGCCGTCAGGGCCACGCGGACGAACTTCTCGCCCGCCTCGCCGTAGAAGTCGCCGGGGGCGACGAGGATGCCCAGGTCGGCCAGGTGGGCGACCGTGGTCCAGCAGGACTCGTCGCGGGTGGCCCAGAGGTAGAGGCTCGCCTCGCTGTGTTCGATGCGGAAGCCGTGGCCCAGCAGCGCGGTCCGCAGGGCGTCGCGGCGGGCCGCGTAACGCTCGCGCTGGACACGGACGTGCTCGTCGTCGCCGAGGGCCGCCACCACGGCCGCCTGGGTCGGCGCCGGGGTCATCATGCCGCCGTGCTTGCGGATCTCCAGCAGCGGGCCCAGGACGGCCGGGTCGCCGGCGATGAAAGCCGCGCGGTAGCCCGCCAGGTTGGAGCGCTTGGAGAGGGAGTGGACGGCGACGATGCCGTCGTAGGAGCCGCCGTTGACGTCCGGGTGCAGGACGGAGACCGGGTCGGCCTCCCAGCCCAGTTCCAGGTAGCACTCGTCGGAGAACAGCAGGACGCCGTGCTCGCGGGCCCAGGCCACGATGCCGGTCAGGTCCTCCTTCGGGATGACCTTGCCCGTCGGGTTGGACGGGGAGTTCAGCCACAGGAGCTTCAGGCCGGCCGGGTCGAGGTCGCGCGGGTCGTCGTAGACCTCGTAGTCGGCGCGGGCCAGGCGGGCGCCGACCTCGTAGGTGGGGTAGGCGAGGCGCGGGTAGGCCACCTTGTCGCCGGGGCCGAGGCCGAGCTGGGTCGGCAGCCAGGCGACCAGTTCCTTGGAGCCGACGACCGGCAGGACGTGGCGGTGGGTCACGTCCTGGGCACCGAGGCGGCGCCGGAGCCAGCCGGTGATCGCGTCGCGCAGCGCAGGGGTGCCCCAGACGGTCGGGTAGCCCGGGGAGTCGGCCGCGTCGATCAGGGCCTTCTGGATCGGTTCGGGCACCGGGTCGACCGGGGTGCCCACGGAGAGGTCGACGATCCCGTCCGAGTGCGCCGCGGCCGTCTTCTTGTACGGCTCGAGCTTGTCCCAGGGGAAGGTCGGCAGGCGGTCGGAGACTGCGGACACGGTCGGTGGCTCTCTTTCGTCGGTGGCGGCAAACGCCTCGGTCCCGTACGGCCGCGATCTGGGCGATCGGGCCGTACGGGACCGAGGCGGCGCGGTTGGTGCGGGCCGCTTGGCGCTCAGACGGTCACTCGCCCTGCGGCGGCAGCGCGGCGATGAAGGGGTGGTCGCGCTCGATCAGCCCCAGCTTGCTGGCACCGCCGGGAGAGCCCAGCTCGTCGAAGAACTCGACGTTCGCCTTGTAGTAGTCCTTCCACTCCTCCGGAGTGTCGTCCTCGTAGAAGATCGCCTCGACCGGGCAGACCGGCTCACAGGCACCACAGTCGACGCATTCGTCCGGGTGGATGTACAAGGACCGCTGGCCCTCGTAGATGCAGTCGACCGGGCACTCCTCGATGCACGCCTTGTCCTTGACGTCGACACAAGGCTGCGCGATGACGTAGGTCACGCTGTCGTTCCTCCTCGATAGGGCGCTGGCGGGCCTCCTCAGGCTCCGCCGCCTGGCGCGCGGGAGCGCGGCGTCGTCGATGCCCGCCCCTAGTATCTCCGTTCCGGAGCATGATCCGAACAGGAGGGGTGAACTGACCAGTGGAAATCTCGGCGACAGGACACTTGGAAGTCCGCATCACCCCTTCTGACGTGGGAAAACGTGTCTCCGTACGGCGCTTGAGCGAAACTGGTGCGGCGCAAGAGAAGTTCACCGACACGGTGGGTGTTCTCACATCATGGGATGCTGGCGTGCTCATGATCACACGCCGGGACGGGCAGAGCGTGCGGATCGCCGAGTCCGCACTGGTCGCGGGCAAGGTCGTACCGGCCGCCCCGGCGCGGCGCCGGGGCCCCGCCGCCTCGTACGAGGAACTCGCGCGGGTCTGCGCGCGAGGCTGGCAGCCGCTCGAGAGCGAGCGGCTCGGTGAGTGGGAGCTGCGGGCCGCCGGCGGGTTCACGCGGCGCGCCAACAGCGTGCTGCCGCTCGGCGACCCCGGCCTTCCCCTCGACGCGGCCCTGGCAGCCGTACGACGCTGGTACGGCGAGCGTGGCCTGCCCGCCTACGTCCAGACGGCCACCGGCGCCGAGGGCACGCAGGAGCTGCTGTGCGCGGAGCTGGAACGGCGCGGCTGGGTGCGGGAGGTGACCGCCGAGGTGTGGACCGGTGCCCTGGCGCCGGTCGCGGACCGGGCCGAGGGCACCGGTGTGGTGCTGTCCCGGCAGGCGGACGAGGCGTGGCTCGCCCGGTACCGGCGCAAGGGGGTGAGCGAGGTGGCCCTGCGGGTGCTCGGCGGGGCTCCGTCGGTGTGGTTCGCGACCGTGCCCGGTGCCGGGGGTGAGCCTCCGGCGGCGATCGGGCGGTGTGTCGTGGACGGGCGGTGGGCCGGGTTCGCGGCGGTCGAGGTGGATCCCGGGCGCCGCCGGCAGGGGCTCGCCACCGAGGTGATGGCCGCGCTGGCCCGGCGGGCGCTGGACGAGGGCTCCTCGGCGGCCTGGCTGCAGGTCGAGACGGACAACGAGGAGGCCCGCGCGCTGTACACCGCCCTCGGCTTCACCCCGCACCACACGTACCACCACTACCGCGCACCGGAGGCGCCGGAGTCCGACGGCCGGAACCACGAGACGGACGCGGCCACGGGCGCACACCGGCACACGCGAGCGGCCACCGATCCCGGCCGGAGCCCGGCGGGCGATTCCCGGCCGGGCGGGTCGTAGAAGCGCCGTGGAAGGGCATGAGCCTGGCATGCGTCACCCGTATCTGCCGCCGCCGTACCCGCCCCCGCCGGAGCGGTCGGCCGAGTTGCGCCGGAGGTTCGCCGAGGAGGCGCGGTCCGAGCGGCCGGATCTGTCGGCGCTGTGCCTGCTGATCGGCGCCGAGGCGGACGGTTCGCTGGACGAGGCCGGGATCGACGCCGCGCAGCTGGAGCTGGACCGGCTGGCGGGCGAGCTGCCGTACCGGCCGGGCGGGCCGCACGCGTGGGCGGAGGCCGTACGTCGGCTGCTCGGCGGCCGGTACGACTTCCACGGCACCCCGGCCGACTACGACCGGCTGGAGTCCTCCCTGCTGCACGAGGTGCTGCGCCGGCGGCGCGGGCTGCCGATCCTGCTGTCGGTGGTGTGGCTGGAGGCCGCGCGGCGGGCCGGGGCCCCGGTGTACGGCGTCGCGCTGCCGGGGCACTTCGTGGTCGGCTTCGGGCCGGCGGAGGAACAGGTGCTGGCCGATCCGTTCGACGGGGGACGGCTGCTGACCGGGGCCGATGCGGAGATGCTCGTGGTGGGGGCCACGGGAGCGCCGCTGGACGCCTCGATGCTGGAGCCCGCGGCGCCGCTGGAGGTCGTCCAGCGGATCCTGAACAACATCCGCGCGTGGGCCTCGGCCCGGCCCGAGCGGTCGGACGTGGCGCTGTGGGCCGTGGAGCTGGCGCTGCTGGTGCCCTCGCATCCGGCCCGGCTGCGGTACGAGCGCGGGCAGCTTCTGGTGCAGCGTGGGGAGTTCGCCTCGGGCGCGGAAGAGCTGGAGTACTACGCGGACCTGATCGAGGTGGTGGACGAGTCGACCGCGCGGACGGCACGGCAGCAGGCGCACACCGCGCGCGCGATGCTCAACTGACCCCTCAGAGCCAGCCCTTCTCCCTCGCCGTCCGCACCGCCTCCGCCCGGTTGCGTACCGCCAGTTTCTGGATGGCCGTGGAGAGGTAGTTGCGGACCGTGCCCTGGGAGAGGTGGAGGGCCCTGGCCAGTTCGGCGTTGGTGGAGCCGTCGGCGGCCGCGCGCAGCACCTCGCGTTCGCGCTCGGTGAGCGGGTTCGCGCCCTCGGCGAGCGCGGCGGCGGCGAGCGTGGGGTCGATGACCCGCTCGCCGGAGAGCACCTTGCGGATGGCCTCGGCGAGCTGTGCGGCCGGGGCGTCCTTGACGAGGAAGGCGTCGGCGCCCGCCTCCATGGCGCTGCGCAGATAGCCGGGGCGGCCGAAGGTCGTCAGGACGACCAGTTTGACCTGCGGGAACTCCCGGTGGACCTGGGCCGCCGCCTCGATGCCGGTGCAGCCGGGCATCTCGATGTCGAGCAGCGCCACGTCCACGCCGTGCGCGCCGACGGCGGCCAGCACCTGGTCGCCGCGCGCGACCTGGGCGACGACCTCGATGTCCTCCTCCAGGCCGAGCAGCGCGGCCAGGGCCTCGCGGACCATCGACTGGTCCTCGGCGAGAAGGACCTTGATCGTGCTCGTCATGCCCCGGATCCTACGTCCCCCACAGGGGCCGCGGGGACGCGGGCGACCAGCCGGAACCCGTGCCTGATCCGGCCCGCCTCCAGGGTGCCGCCGGCCTTCTCCAGCCGCTCGGTGAGGCCGATCAGACCGTTGCCGGGTCCGCTGCCGGAGCCGCCGGATCCGTTGTCCTCGACGGAGAGTTCGAGCATCGCGCCGTCCAGGGTCTGGCGGCGGGTGAGCTGGACGAGGCACTTGTCGGCGCCGCTGTGCCGGACCACGTTCGTGACCGCCTCGCGCAGCGCCCAGGCGAGCGCGGACTCCGACTCCTCGGGGACGCCGTCGAGATCGGGCTCGGCGGGCACCTCGGCGATGACCCCGGCGGCGGTCAGGGCGACCTGGGTACCGGCGAGCTCGGCGGCGAGCCGGGGGCGCCGGTAGCCGGTGACGGCCTCCCGGACGTCGACCAGGGCCTGCCGGCTGACCTGTTCGATGTCGGCGACCTGCTGGGCCGCCTTGTCGGGCTGGTCGGGCAGCATCCGGCCGGCCAGCTCGCTCTTCAGCGTGATCAGGGAGAGCGAGTGGCCGAGCAGGTCGTGCAGGTCGCGGGCGAGGCGCAGCCGCTCCTCGTTCGCGGCGAGCTGGGCGACGGTGGCCCGGGCCTTGCGCAACTCGACGGTCGTACGGACAAGTTGGCCGACGCCGATCATCGCGAACCCGATCATCGGGACGAGGAGCAGGGTCACGTCCGGCTTCTCGTGCCAGCGCAGTCCGACGAGGACCATCATCACGGTCGCCGCGGGGATCGCGCAGAACGCGGCCCGGACCGGCATGGTGGCCCCGCAGGCGACGGAGAGGTAGACGAACAGGCCGAGCCAGGCGGGACCGAGCGTGTAGACCAGGAGGGGGGCGAGGACGGCCATGACCGAGATCATCGAGACGACGATCCTCGGCGAGAAGGGCCGCCCCATGTTGCGGAAGACCAGCGACAGGTAGGTGACGACGAAGGCGGTCAGGCCGAGCGCGCCCGCCATCGTGCCGCCCGCGGTGTGCCGGCCGCTGGTCAGATCCTGGACCGGGGAGCTGAGAAAGACCAGCCAGACCCCGATCCACAGCGTCTTGACCACGAGCTCGCGCCGGTTGCGCGGCCCCTGGCCGATCCGCACCTGGTGCTCCGGCCGCCGCTCGCAGGCCCGCGGGTCTTCCGTCATCGTGCTCACGCCTTCAGCGTGTCCTTCCGGTACAGCCAGGCCGCGCCGCCCGCGAAGATCAGGAAGAAGGCGACGAGGATGGCGATGTCCTGGGCGTGGGGAGCCTGGCTCTGCTCGATCGCCCGCCCCAGTGCAGCGTACGCGTGCGTGGGCAGCCACTTCGCGATGTCCTGCAGCCAGGTCGGGAAGGAGGAGGACGGCATCCACAGGCCGCCGAGGATCGACAGCCCGAAGTAGACGATCATCGTGATCGGGCGGACCGCGTCCCCGGAGGCGAGGTAGCCGATGGCGACGCCGAGCGCGGCGAAGACCAGGCTGCCGGCCCAGATCGCCCCGGTGAGCGCGGCCCACTGCCAGGCGTCCAGGCGTACGTCCTTCACGGCCGCGGCGACCAGGAAGACGACCACGATGGACGGCAGGCTGACGACGGCGGCGCCGGCGGTCTTGGCGAGGACGTACCCGCGCCCGGGCAGCGGGGTGAGCCGCAGCTGCCGTACCCAGCCGCCCTCCCGCTCCTTGGCGATGCGCTCGCTGTTGCCCATCAGGACGGCGGTCAGGGCGCCGAAGGAGGCCATGGAGACCATGACGTACTTCGCGACGCTCAGGCCGGTGCCGTCGACGTCACCCGTCTGGTTGGAGACGAGCAGGAAGATCACCGATGGGTAGATCACCGAGAAGAACAGGAACTTGCGGTTGCGCAGGGCCCGGGTGAGCTCCAGCTTGATCAGGGCGTTCATGACTGCTTGGCCTCCTCGGCCTCCGTGATGGCGACGAAGGCCTGCTCCAGACCGAGACCGGCGACTTCGAGGTTGCGGGGGTAGACACCGAGGCCGTACAGGGCGTGCACGGTGGCGTCGGCGTCGGACGACTGGATGCGGACGGTCTGGCCCGACACGTCGATCGACGTCAGGAACGGCAGGGCGCGCAGGGCGGCCTCGTCGATCTCGCCCTCCAGGTCGAAGGAGACGCGGCGGGCGCCGGCCTTGGCCTTGATCTCGGCGGCGGTGCCGTCGGCGAGGAGCCGGCCGCGGTGCAGCACCAGAACCCGGTCGGCGATGGCGTCGGCCTCTTCGAGGTAGTGGGTGGCGAAGAGGATCGTACGGCCCTGGTCGGCCTGCTCGCGCATGGTGGCCCAGAAGGCCTGGCGGGCGGAGACGTCCATGCCGGTGGTCGGCTCGTCCAGGATGATCAGGTCGCTGTCGCCGGCGGTGGCGAGGGCGAAGCGGACACGCTGGGCCTGGCCGCCGGAGAGCTTGTTGACCTTGCGGTCGGCGATCTGCGCGATGCCCGCGCGGGCCATCACGTCCGCGGCCTTGTACGGCTTCGGGTGCAGCGAACAGCCCAGCTTGACCAGTTCCTCGACGGTGACCTCGTCCATCAGCCCGCCGCTCTGCAGCATCGCCCCGACCCGCCCGGCGACGATCGCGTCACGCGGGGTGCCGCCGAAGAGGTTCACCGTGCCGCTGTCGGGGTGCTTGAGACCGAGGAGCAGGTCGAGGGTGGTGGACTTGCCGGCCCCGTTCGGGCCGAGGAGGGCGACGGTCTCGCCCGGGTACAGCCGGAGCGAGAGCCCGTCGACGGCCCGCACGCTCCCGTACGTCTTGGTCACCTGGTCGAAGCCGACCACCGGGGTGGTGGTGGCCGGTGCCGCAGTTGTCGTCATGGCAACCATGCTCGCGGCGCGGGCCGGGTGCCGGGCAGTGTCGGGGGTCCTGAGTGCCGGATGACAGATGTCATGCCGAACGGGTGACGGGGACGGCGAAGGGGGCGCCCGCTGAACGCCGGACGCCCCCTGCCGTGTGTGGCGCGGCTACTTGGGGTTGGTGTCGATGACCGCGACCCGGTTGGTGGTGCTCATCAGGGCCTGGCGCAGGGCGACATAGACGTCCTGCGGGGTGACGGCCGTCTTCTTGCCGTTGGCGCGGGTGATGAGCACGCCGTCGAAGGCCCCGCGGTAGAGCTGCTTCAGGGCGCTCAGGTCGGGCTTGTCGACCAGCTTGCCGTCCGCGGTGGGCACCACCCTGAGGAACTTCCAGAGCGATTTCTCCGGGCTCATCAGCACCACGTGCCCCGGGCCCGCCGACACCGTCACCTTGGCCGACATCGCCGGCTTCGCGAACAGCTTCATCTCCTGGTCGACCGCCGCGTTCGACACCGTCGGCTGCTTGGTCGTCGTCGGCACGGTGACCGGGGTCGCCGTGCCCGTCTCCACCAGCGTGCGGTAGGCCTGTTCGACCGCCTGGGTCGACTGGGCGGCGTCGATGGCCTTGCCCGCCTTGCCGTAGACGGCGACCGCCTGGCCCGGCTTGAAGTCGATGCCGCCCTCGACGACCGAGCCGGAGCCGCCGCCGGCCTGCTGGAGCGCGGCCTGGAGCTTCTCCTCGTCCACCGGCATGTCGGGCTCGATCACCCGCTTCTGCCCGAAGAGGGAGCCGATGACGTGAACGGGGTTGTAGTCGCTGGTCGCGGCCTGGCTCACGGTGGCCTGGAAGTCGAACTGGAGACCGGCGTTCTCCGGGGTGAGGGTGACCGTGTTGCCGCCGACGGAGAGCTTCAGCGGCTTGTTCACCCGGCTGCCGAAGGCGTCGTCGAGCTTCTTGACGGCGTCGTCACGGGTGCCGCCGCCGATGTCCACGCCGAGGACCGTGGTGCCCTTGGGCACGTCGGTGTGGTTCATCAGCAGTCCGGCGCCGTAGGCACCGCCCGCGACGACGACCACGCCGGCGCCCAGGAGCACCAGCTTGCTGCGGCCCTTCTTCTTCGGCTTGGCCTGTGCCTTGGGCGCGCCGGAGGACTCCGGCTTGGCCGGGGCCTGCGGGGCCGTGCCGCCGAACGAGGAGGCACCGGCTCCGGGGACCACCGGGATGCCGCTGGTGACGGTGTGTCCGGAGACGTTGTCGGCCGGGCGGTAGCCGGGCGTGCCCGGTTCGGGGGCCGGCTTCTGCGGGGTGAGGATCGCGGTGTCGTCGCTGAGCCCCCCGCCCGGGCCGAGACCGCTCGGGCCGGGGCCGGCAGCCGGGGCGCCGGGTCCGGCGGGTCCGCCGCCCGGGCGGCCGGGTCCGGCGGACCGTTCGAGGTCGGCGATGTCGGCGAGGGCGCTGCGCGGCGGCCGGCCGGCCTGGCTGCCCTGGCCGCCGGGGCCGTCGTAACCGCCCGTGCCGGACAGGGCGTCGAAGGGGTCGCCGGCCGACGGGACGAGGGGGCCGTCGCCGGTGACCGGGCCGCTGGTGGGGCCGGCCGGACCCTGGGGGCCGCCGGGACCGCCATGGCCGTGCGGGCCGTTGAAGCCGCTCGGACCACCGGGGCCGCCGAGGCCGCCGTGCCCGTTCGCACCGGGGGTGCCGGGGAAGCCGTTCTGGCCGTTCGCGCCGGGGGTGTCGCCGAAGCCGTCGTGGCCGCCCGGACCGGCCGGACCCGAACCCGTCGCGCCCGCGCCGCCGAAGCCGTCCTGACCGCCGTTCTCCGAGAAGTACGGCAGGTCGTCGCGACGCGTGTCGCCGCCGGACGCGCCGGGACGGGAGCCGCCGCCCAGCGGACCCGCGTTCAGTGCCTCGGTGACGTCGAAGGAGCCGGTGCCGCCACCGTGTCCGGGGGCGACGGGGCCGCCGGTGGCGCCGGGCAGGCCCTTGCCGGCGCCGGAGCGGGTGCCGCCCGGGACGGTCATGGAGCCGACCACACCGCCGGGACGGCCGCCGCCGGGACGTGCGCCGGTGGTACCGGCCGCGCCGGATGCCCCCGAACCACCCGGACGGGTGCCCGACGCACCGGGGGCGGAGCTGGAACCGCCGGGGATTCCAGCCCCGTTCGTGCCGCCGCCGCCCGGACCGCCCTTGCCGCCGGAGGACTTGCGGGGCGCGAACCAGTCGCTGGTCTTCTCCTCGGCCTGGGCCGCGGGCTCGGCAGGGGATTCGGCGATGCCGGCGGCGGTCCGGTCGGCCGCGGGCAGCGGGCCGGTGTCGGGCGCCTCGTCCCGGATGCTCTCGCCGTCCCCGACGGGCTTGCGCACGACGACCGGCGGGATGGGCCGGGATCCCGGGATGTTGATCCGGATCCGGGTCGTCAGCGTGGTCTCGGTCTTCTTCTCCGGTCGCGTGGCCGAACGGCCGGCGTCCGTACCGTCGTCGGAAGCCATGGGGGTCCCGTACGGCGGCGTGCCGGAGGGGTATGCGGCTCCGCCGCGCCCGTCGGGCCCGGAGGACGGAGTGTCAGTTTCACGACTCAAGGCAGGTTCTCCCAGTTGGCTCCGCCGCCCTTACGACCTGACTGCTTTGGGGGTCCCCCCAACTCGAGCGAAGTCGAGAGCTTGGGGGAGGCTCGGCGGCGCGCACCACCATACTGGCCACGTCTGGCGCTCATCCCGTGACCGTTGAGGAAACCCACACCGGACTCGCACGTGCGCCGCACGGCGAAGTGGTACGTCACTTGCCAAGTCGGGCGGGACCGCCACGAGGTTGCCGCCCGGCGCCAAGGGTGGCACAGATCACAGCGAGGGCCATGCCGCCGAGCAGGAAGAGATAGGAGCCGAGTCCCGCGCCGAACAGGAAGTCGCCCTCGGGGCGCGAGGTGGTGAGCAGGATGACGGTGACGATCCAGCCCACCACGGGCGCGACCGCCCCGCCCCGGCCGCCCGTGGCGTACGCCCCGCCGAGGAACAGCCCCGCCGCGCCCGCGAGGGCGAGCAGCAGCCCCCCGGGGAACCACGCGGCCTGCACGAGGGCCCCGGCGAGGCCGATGACGGCACCGAGCAGGAAAAGGCCGGCATAGGCGGCGATTCGCCCGGCCGAGGGCCGTTGCAGCGGCTGGGCGAGCAGCGGCCCCTGTCCCGCGTCGCTCATGGGGTCTCCTCCGGATCGAGGCCGAGGCCGGCGAACAGGTCGGTCTCCCCCGGCCGGCCCTCGCCGCGCACCAACTCGTAGTACTCGGTGGTGAACAGCGGCTGGGCCAGTTCGTTGGAGAGCGCGAAGTAGGGCTCGGCCACCTCGATCTGGGTGACGTGGGCGCGCATCGCGGCGGCCTTGGCGGCGGCGAAGGCGGTCCCGTCGACGCTGGTGGTGACCCGCTCGTCGGCGACCACGCCCGGTACGTCGGCCACGGTGGCGCCCTTCTCGAAGGGCAGTACGGCCAGCTCGTCCTGGAGCCGGGCGAAGGCGGCCTCGGCGACGGAGCGCGGCACCCGGTTCCAGTACACCTTGTCGATCCGGTGCCCGCGCTCGTCCGCGAGCTCGACGGCGCGCATGGCGACGCGGTGGGCCTGGACGTGGTCCGGGTGGCCGTAGCCGCCGTTGTCGTCGTACGTCACGAGGACCTGGGGCCGGACCTCGAGGATCACGTCGGCCAGACGCCCGGCGGCCTCGTCCACGTCGGCCTGCCAGAAGCACCCGGGGTCCGCGTTGTCCGGAATGCCCATCATCCCGGAGTCGCCGTACCGGCCCGCCCCGCCGAGCAGCCGGGCATCCGTCACCCCCAGCGCGCGCACGGCGGCGGCCAGCTCCCCGCGCCGGTGCGCACCCAGCGCGGGCCCGCTCAGATGCCGCAGCTCGGGCGGGATGACCTCGCCGCGCTCTCCGAGGGTGCAGGTGACCAGGGTCACATGCGCACCCTCGGCCGCGTACCTGGCCATGGTGGCGCCGTTGTTGATCGACTCGTCGTCCGGATGCGCGTGCACCAGGAGAAGACGCCGGGCGGGGAGTTCCGTCATGGGACCACCCTACGAGGCGACGGCGCCCGGACCGCGCCTTGGGCGGCACCCCGGAGGAACGGCTTCGTCGGCAATATCTCGTTCGTGCACATGCCGTGGTCCTGCGATCATCCGCACATGCTCACACTCGACGACGACCTCGGACACCTTTCCTACGACGTGGCGGGCGCCGGATCGCCCGTCGTGCTCGTGCACGCCGGTGTTGCCGATCACCGCATGTGGGACGCGATCGTGCCCGCTCTCGCCCAGCGGCACACCGTGGTCCGGTACGACCTGCGCGGCTTCGGCGAGTCCGCGCCCCCGGCCGGACCGTTCCGCGAGACCGACGACCTGCGCCGCCTCCTGGACCACCTCGGCCACGAACGCGTCCGGCTCGTGGGCGCGTCCTGGGGTGGCCGTGTGGCCCTGGACTTCACGCTCACCCACCCGGACCGGGTGCGCTCCCTGACGATGCTCGCCGCGCCCTGGCCGCGCTACCACTGGTCCGCGGACATGATCGCGTACGACGAGGCCGAGACGGCGGCCCTGGAGGCGGGCGACCTGGACGCCGCCGTGCGTATCAACCTGGACATGTGGCTGCGCGGACCTGCTCGCCACTGGGACGACGTGGCCGGTGGTCTGAGCGACCGGCTCCGCGGCCCCCTGCGGACCTCGCTGGTGAACCAGGCCGTCGTGGGGCAGCACTCCCAAGGTCCGGCAACCGGTGACCTCGCCGCTGTCTCCGTCCCCACAATGGTGGGTGTGGGCAAGCTCGACGTCCCCGACTTCCAGGACATCGCCCGCCGCTACGCCGCCGAGATCCCCGGCGCCACCCTGGTGGAGTTCGCCACCGCCGCCCATCTCATCGCCATGGACGCGCCCGCCGAACTCACCGCGGTACTCAGTCCGTTCCTCGCCCGGTAGGGCGTGTACCGAATCCTGCTCGATCCGCGGGACCCGCCTCAGAACTTGATGCTGCTGATCATGCTGGCGACGTTGGTCGTCAGCTGGCTGATCGTGGGGGCGACGGTCGAGGAGGCGAGGTAGAAGCCGAGCAGCATGCAGACGATGGCATGCCCGCCCTTGAGCCCCGACTTCTTGATCAGCAAGAAGACGATGATCGCCAGCAGCACCACCGCCGAAATCGAGAGTGCCACGGCGGCTCACCTCCAAAGATCGCCAGATCTAGATCAGTTGAGCAAATCCATGCAGACGCCAGCAGGTTCATACCCACACAGCGGTAGTGATCATAACTATCCGTGCTCGCGCATCGCTCGGCGCACGGCCGCACAAGGGGGCGCATGGCCAATATGGTCGGGGTATGACGACCGAGTCTGATTCCTTCCCCCGTCGGCACGCCCGGACGCAGCGGTTCACGCTCGGCGCGCCGCGTGCGTTCACGGTGGCGCCCGACGGTTCGCGTGTCGCGTTCCTGCGCTCCGGATCCGGCACCGACCGGGCCAACTCCCTCTGGGTGACGGACCTTCCGGAGGGCGCCGAGCGGCTGGCCGCCGATCCGGGTGCCCTCCTCGGAGACGCCGCCGAAGAGCTCTCCGCCGAGGAGCGGGCGCGCCGTGAACGCAGTCGGGAGGGAGGCGCCGGCATCGTCGGCTATGCCACCGACAGCGCCGTGGAGTTGGCGTCTTTCGCCTTGTCAGGGCGGCTTTTCACGGCCGAGCTGCGGGCCGGTACGGCGCGCGAACTCCGGGTCCCGGGGCCGGTGATCGACCCGCGTCCTTCCCCCGACGGCACCCACATCGCCTATGTCGCGCACGGTGCGCTGCGGGTCGTGGGCGCCGAGGGCGAGGGCGACCGGGCGCTCGCCGAGCCGGAGGCCACGGACGGACCGGGGCGGGTCACCTACGGGCTCGCGGAGTTCGTCGCGGCCGAGGAGATGGGGCGTTCGCGGGGGTTCTGGTGGGCTCCCGACGGGAGCCGGCTGCTCGTGGCGCGCGTGGACGACACGCCGGTGGAGCGGTGGTGGATCGCCGATCCGGCCCATCCGGAGCGTGAGCCACGTAACGTCGCCTACCCGGCCGCCGGCACGGCCAACGCGGACGTACGGCTGTTCGTTCTCGGGCTCGACGGGGGACGCACCGAGGTCGCGTGGGACCGGTCCCGGTATCCGTATCTGGCCCGTGTGCACTGGTCAGCGGCGGGTGCGCCGCTGGTGCTGGTGCAGGCGCGGGACCAGCGCAGCCAGCTGTTCCTGGCGGTGGACCCGGACACGGGAGCCACCCGGATGGTGCACGCCGATGAAGATCCAAGTTGGCTTGAACTGTTCGCTGGAGTGCCCTGCTGGAGCCCGTCCGGGCAGCTTGTCCGGATCGCGGACGAGGGCGGCGCCCGGGTCCTGGCGGTCGGCGAACGGCCTTTGACCAGCGGTCAGTTGCATGTGCGCGCGGTGCTGGACGTGGGTGCGGACGACGTGCTGATTTCCGCCTCGGCGGGCCCGGAGGTGCAGGAGCCGGAGATCGGCCAGGTCCATGTGTACCGGGTGAACGAGCTGGGCCTGGAGCGCGTGTCGCAGGAGCCCGGCGTCCACTCGGCGGTGCGCGCCGGCGCCGTGACCGTGCTCGTGTCCGCGACACCGGACACTCCCGGCCCCCGGGTCCAGGTGCTGCGTGACGGAAAACCGGCGGCGACTGTCCGGTCGTACGCCGAAAATCCCGGTTTCTCCCCCCGGGTGACGCTGACCCAGGGGGGCGCACGCCGAATCCCGTGCGCCGTGCTTATGCCACGGGACTACCACGGTGACACTCCCCTGCCCGTCCTCATGGACCCCTACGGCGGCCCGCACGGCCAGCGCGTGGTCGCCGCGCACAACGCCCACCTCACCTCCCAGTGGTTCGCCGACCAGGGTTTCGCGGTGGTCGTGGCGGACGGACGGGGCACTCCGGGGCACTCGCCGGCCTGGGAGAAGGCGGTCCGGGACGAGCTGGCGGCCGTCGTGCTCCAGGACCAGGTGGACGCGCTGCAGGCGCTCGCCGGGGAGTTTCCGCTGGACCTGGGGCGGGTGGCGATCCGCGGCTGGTCCTTCGGCGGCTATCTGGCGGCGCTGGCGGTGCTGCGCCGCCCGGACGTCTTCCACGCGGCGGTCGTCGGCGCCCCGGTCACCGATCTGCGGCTGTACGACACCCACTACCAGGAGCGCTACCTGAGCCTGCCGGACGAGCAGCCGGAGGTCTACCGCCGCAACTCGCTGATCGACGACGCGGGCCTGGTCGGCCCGGCCGAGCCGCACCGCCCGATGATGATCATTCACGGCCTTGCGGATGACAACGTCGTCGTCGCCCACTCCCTGCGGCTGTCCTCCGCCCTGCTCGCCGCGGGCCGCCCGCACGAGGTCCTGCCCTTGTCCGGGGTGACGCACATGACCCCGCAGGAGACCGTCGCGGAGAACCTGCTGCGGCTGCAGCTGGACTTCCTGCGGCGTTCGCTGCCCCACCGGGGAAAATGACCGTCAACTGCGTTAACACGCAGGCAACTCCGCGGAAGCCGTACCGATATACGGACGCGGGAGGCTGATCAGCGTACGGCCGTGCGGGTGCCGTGAGCGGGCCGGGGCGCGCCATGTCGTCCCGGCCCGCTGCCGTACGCGTACCCCTACGCGTCCTCCGCCGGGACCACCCGCTTCTCCTCCGCGAAGTGACAGGCCGAGGCGTGGGCCGCCGGGCCGGAGGTGTCGCGGAAGACCTCCGGCACCGCGAGGGCCGGCACCTCCCGGACACAGCGCTCCTGCGCCTTCCAGCAGCGGGTGCGGAAGCGGCAGCCGGAGGGGATGTTCGTCGGCGACGGCACGTCTCCGCTGAGGATGATCCGCTCGCGCTGTTCCCTCGCCTCGGGATCCGGGACCGGGACCGCCGAGAGCAGCGCCTGGGTGTAGGGGTGCGTGGGGTGGTCGTAGATCTCGGTGTCCCGGCCGATCTCCACGATCCGCCCGAGGTACATCACGCCGACCCGGTCGGAGATGTGCCGGACGATGGACAGGTCGTGCGCGATGAAGACGTAGGAGAGGTCGAACTCCGACTGCAGGCGGTCCAGGAGGTTGATCACCTGGGACTGGACCGAGACGTCGAGGGCGGACACCGGCTCGTCGGCGACGATCACCTCCGGGCGCAGCGCCAACCCCCGTGCGATTCCGATGCGTTGGCGCTGGCCGCCGGAGAACTGGTGCGGATAGCGGTTGACGTACTCCGGGTCGAGGCCGACCACGTCCAGCAGTTCCTGGACCCTGCGGCGGCGGTCGCCCTTGGGCGCGGCCTCGGGGTGGATGTCGTACGGCTCCCCGATGATGTCGCCGACCGTCATACGGGGGTTGAGGGAGGTGTACGGGTCCTGGAAGACCATCTGGATGTTGCGGCGTACGGCCTTCAGGGCCTTTCCCGACAGCTTGGTGATGTCCTCGCCCTTGAAGCGGATGGAGCCGGCCGTGGGCCGTTCCAGGTTGCAGAGCAGCTTGGCGACCGTGGACTTGCCGCAGCCCGACTCGCCGACGATGCCGAGGGTTTCGCCCTTGGCGAGGGTGAAGTCGACGCCGTCGACGGCCTTCACCGCGCCGATCTGCTTCTTGAAGAGGATGCCCCGGGTGAGGGGGTAGTGCTTGACCAGCCCGATCACTTCGAGGATGGGCTCAGTGGTCGAGGTCGTCGACGTCATCGAGGCACTCCCTCCAGAAGTGGCAGGCGCTGCCGCGGGTGCCGGAGACCTCGTACAGCGGGGGTTCGTCGGTGCGGCAGACGTCCCGGGCCATGGGGCAGCGCGGGTGGAAGGAGCAGCCCGGCGGGATGTGCATCAGGTTCGGCGGCAGGCCCTTGATCGCGTACAGCTGCTGTCCCTTCTGGTCCAGGCGCGGGATGGAGTCCAGCAGGCCGCGGGTGTAGGGGTGGGCCGGCGCCTTGTAGATGTCGCGGACGGGCGCGGACTCGACGATCTTCCCGGCGTACATCACGGCGATCCGGTCGGCCACGTCCGCGACGACGCCCAGATCGTGGGTGATGAGGATGAGCCCCATGTGGTACTCGCGCTGCAGCTCCGCGAGCAGGTCCATGACCTGCGCCTGCACGGTGACGTCGAGGGCGGTGGTGGGCTCGTCGGCGATGATCAGCGCCGGTTCCAGGGCCAGCGCCATGGCGATCATGATGCGCTGGCGCATACCGCCGGAGAACTGGTGGGGGTAGTCCCGCACCCGCTGGGCGGCGGCCGGGATGCGCACCCGTTCCATCAGCTCGACAGCCCTGCCCCGCGCGGCCTTCTTCGACATCCCGCGGTGCACGACGAACATCTCGCCGAGCTGGTCCCCCACGGAGATGACGGGGTTGAGGGCCGACAGCGCGTCCTGGAAGATCATCGCCATCCCGGCGCCGCGGATCCTCCTGCGCTCCTCTTCCTTCAGTGTGAGCAGATCCCGTCCCTGGAACAGGATCCGGCCGCCGGTGACCCTTCCGGGCGGGGTGTCGAGGATGCCCATCACGGCCTGCGCGGTCACCGACTTGCCCGACCCCGACTCGCCGAGCACGGCCAGGGTCTCCCCCGCGTCAACCTCGAAACTCACCCCGTTGACGGCATGCGCGACCCCGTCCCGGGTCCGGAACTCCACCTTCAGGTCCCGCACTTCGAGCAGCACTTCGCCCTCGCCTCGCACGGCCGTCACCTCAGCTTCGGATCGAGGGCGTCGCGGACCGCGTCGCCGAGCATGATGAAGGCCAGGACCGTGAGGGCCAGGGCCCCCGAGGGCCACAGCAGGGCGTGCGGGGCGTTGCGGATGTAGGGGGAGGCGGCGGAGATGTCGATGCCCCAGGAGACGCTGGGCGGTTTCAGGCCCACGCCGAGGTACGACAGGGTCGCCTCCAGCGCGATGTAGGTGCCCAGCGCGATGGTCGCCACCACGATCACGGGGGCCACGGCGTTCGGGGCGATGTGGCGCAGCAGGATGCGGGAGTCGGAGGCGCCGAGGGCGCGGGCGGCCTGGACGTAGTCGTTCTGCTTGGCGGTGATGACCGAGCCGCGGGCGATGCGCCCGATCTGCGGCCAGCCGAGCAGCACCATGAACCCGATGACCGGCCAGACCGTGTTGCTGGTGACCACCGACAGCAGGACCAGACCGCCGAGGACCACCGGGATGGCGAAGAAGATGTCGGTGATCCGGGACAGGATCGAGTCCCAGACACCGCCGAAGTAGCCCGCCAGGGCCCCCAGGACCGACCCGAGGACACCCACCCCGAGTGTCGCCAGCACGCCCACCGTGACGGACGTACGGGCGCCGTACACCGTGCGCGTGTAGACGTTGCAGCCCTGGCCGTCGTACCCGAAGGGCGCGCCCGGGCCCGGGCCGTCCTGGGCCTTGGCGAGGTCGCACTTCAGGGGGCTGCCGGAGGCGATCGCCGAGGGCCAGACGGAGATGAAGACCAGGAAGAGGATCACCACGGCGGAGATCAGGAAGACCGGGTTGCGGCGCAGGTCCCGCCAGGCGTCGGACCACAGCGAACGCGGCCTGCCCGCCGGGCCCGTGCCCTCCGGGCCGCCCGGGGTCCGCTCCAGGGTGGCGGCCTCGCTCGCGCCCAGGTCCATCGTGCCGCCCATGCCCGTCCCGGCGATCGCGCGCTCGGGCTCGTACGACTGCTCAGGCATAGCGGATCCTCGGGTCGAGTACGGCGTACAGGAGGTCGACGAGGAGGTTGGCGACGAGGAAGACCAGGACGAGGACCGTCACGAAACCGACGACCGTCTGGGTGTTCTGGCGCAGGATGCCCTGGTACAGCTGGAAGCCGACGCCGTGGATGTTGAAGATCCGCTCGGTGACGATCGCACCGCCCATCAGCGCGCCGATGTCGGCGCCGATGAAGGTGACCACGGGGATCAGCGAGTTGCGCAGCAGGTGACGGACCACGACCCGGCGCCTGGGCAGGCCCTTGGCGACCGCCGTACGGACGTAGTCGGCCCGTTTGTTCTCCGCGATGGAGGTGCGGGTCAGCCGGGTGACGTAGGCGAGGGAGACGGAGGCGAGGACCAGGCCGGGCACGATCAGCTCGTCGAAGCTGCCGTAGCGCACGGACGGGCTGATCCACTGCCACTTGATGCCGAGCAGCAGCTGCAGCAGCAGACCGGTGACGAAGGTCGGTACGGAGATCACCACCAGCGTGGACAGCAGCACCCCGGTGTCGACGGGCCGGCCGCGCCGCATGCCCGTCATGACGCCCAGCGTCACGCCGACGACGATCTCGAAGAGGATGGCGACGATCGTGAGCCGGATGGTGACGGGGAAGGCGGTGGCCATCAGCTCGGTGACCGGCTGGCCGTTGAAGGCGGTGCCGAAGTCGCCGGTGAAGAGGTGGCCCATGTAGGTCGCGTACTGCTGCCACAGCGGCTTGTCCAAGCCGAACTCCCGCTTCAGCTGGGCGGCCGTCGCCGGATCGCAGGCCCGCTCCCCGCACAGGCCGGCGATGGGGTCGCCCATCACGTTGACCATGAGGAAGATCAGCAGGGTGGACCCGATGAACACGGGGATCATCTGCAGCAGCCGCCGTGCGACATAGCGCCCCATGCCGCTCAGCCCACCCTGATCTCGTTGTAGACCGGCACGCTGAACGGGTTGAGCGCCACACGGGAGAGCCGGGAGGAGTAACCGGCGCTGCCGTTCTGGTACCAGAGCGGGATGGCGGCCATGTTGTCGCGGACGACCTCCTCGGCCTGCTGGAACAGCCGGACGGCCGCGGCCTGCCCGGTCTCGGCGTTGGCCCGGTCGACGAGCCGGTCGAACCGGCTGTCGGACCACTTGCCGTCGTTGGAGGAGGCGCCCGTGTAGTACAGCGGCTGCAGGAAGTTCTGGATCAACGGGTAGTCCATCTGCCAGCCGGCCCGGAAGGGGCCGGTCATCTTGTGCTGCCCGATCTGGTTGCGGAAGTCGGCGAAGGTGCCGACCGGGTTGCCCACGCAGGCCTTGTCGTTGCCGAGCGTGTTGTTGACTGAGTTGCACACGGCGTCCACCCACTGCTTGTGGGAGCCGGTGTCCGCGTTGTAGGTGATCTTCAGCTGGCCGCCGGGGAACCCGCCGCCCTCCTGGATGAGCCTCTTGGCCTGCGCGGGGTCGTAGTCGCAGGCGTGGCCGCACAGCCCGGGCTTGTAGCCGCCGGCCGCGCCGAGGACCGGGGAGGTCCAGTCGGTGGCGGGGGTGCGGGTGCCACGGAAGATGGTCTCGGTGATCTGCTTGCGGTTGATCGCCATGGACAGGCCGGTGCGGACCTTCCGTGCCCCGGGGGTGTTCCACTTCGGGTCGTAGTAAGGGAAGGCGAGGGTCTGCAGGATGCCGGCCGGGGTGTTGATGTAGCGGCCGTTCAGGTCGGTCTCGACGTTCTTGAGCTGGGTGGAGGGCACGTCGTCGACCAGGTCGAGGTTGCCGGCCAGCACGTCGGTGTAGGCGGTGTTGCTGTCGGTGTACACCAGCAGCGTCACCCCGGCGTTCCGCGCCTTGTCGGGGCCGGGATAGCCGTCCCACTTCCTCAGGTTCATCGCCGAGCCCCTGGTGTACGACTCGATCCGGTACGGCCCGTCGCCGACCGGTTTCCTCAGCCAGGCGGCGTGGTCGGTGAAGAAGGCGCGGGGCAGCGGGGCGAAGGCGGCGTAGCCGAGGGTGTCGGGGAAGCTGGAGAACTTCTGGTTGAGCCGGACGGTGAAGGTGTCCGGGCCGGTGACCTTGAGTCCGGACAGGGTGTCGGCGGTCTGGGTGCCGCTGTCGGGGTGGACCTTGTCATAGCCGTCGATGTAGGCGAAGAAGTAGGCGTTCTTCTGGTTGTTGCGCAGGCTCGCGCCGTAGTTCCAGGCGTCCACGAAGGAGCGGGCGGTCACCTTCTCGCCGTTGGAGAAGGTCCAGCCGTCCTTGACCCTGACGGTGAAGTTCTGCGAGTCCGAGGTGTCGATGCGCTCGGCGAGCCAGTTCTGGGCCTTGCCGGTCTTCGGGTCGTACTTCTTCAGCCCCCGGAAGATCATGTCGAGGACCTTGCCGCCCTGCACCTCGTTGGTGTTGGCGGGCTCCAGCGGGTTCTGCGGGTCGCCCCAGGAGGAGGTCAGCACCCCGGCGCCGCCGAAGCCGCCGCTGTCCCCGCAGCCGGTGGCCAGCAGCCCGGCGGCGATCACACAGGCGGCCCAGCGGGCGTGCGCGGTACCCCGCATGGCTGCCTCCTCCGCGATCACCCAACCGATACTCGTCAATATCGGCTTATATGACACATACCGCATGCGCGCTGCCGGTTTGAGGGGCCTTTCGAGGGACATCACACGAATGCGGGCACACGCACGGGCTCACCAGGAGGCCGCCCGTCATGCCGTCAGGACTCCACCAGGATGTCTTCACGGGTCTGGACCAATGGCCGTCGCAATGCCCGTCGATCCGCTGTTTCCGCAGGCCACACGAGCTTCGCGCGCCGTTGACGCGCGCAGAGCGCCGCTGATAGACACACTCATCACCCAGCTGGCGTCACCAGGAGAAACCCCGGTCCGGAAGTCGAACAAGCCGTCCCTGTGCGAACGATGACGCGAGGTCACATTCATGAGCACACCAGAGCAGCACGGCACGAGAGGTTCACATCCGAAAAGCCCCCGACCCCGCGTCCGCCGACTCGCCCTCGCCGCCGGAGCCTTCGCCCTGACGCTCTCGGCGGCCCTCGCGACCCCGCTCGACCCCACGCCCCAGCGGGCGGAGGCGGCACAGGGCGACAAGGTGCTCACCGTCGCCGTCGCGCAGAGCGTCGACTCGCTGAGCCCCTTCCTGGCGGTGCGCCTGGTCAGCACCAGCATCCTGCGGCTCACCTACGAGTACCTGACGGACTACGACCCCGGGGACGGGCACCCGGTGCCGGGCCTGGCCACCCGCTGGTCGTTCTCGCCCGACAAACTGACCTGGACCTACACCATCCGCTCCGACGCCACGTGGTCGGACGGGCAGAAGGTGACCGCCGAGGACGCGGCCTGGACCTTCGACAAGCTGATGACCGACCCGGCCGCCGCCACCGCGAACGGCAACTTCGTCGCCAACTTCCGCAAGGTGACCGCCCCGAGCCCCACGCAACTGGTCATCCAGCTGAAGAAGCCGCAGGCCACCATGACCGCCCTGGACGTGCCGATCGTCCCGGAGCACGTCTGGAAGAACGTCACCGACTTCGCCAAGTTCGGCAACGACAAGAGCTTCCCGATCGTCGGTGACGGCCCGTTCGTCCTCACCGACTACAAGGCCGACAGCTACGTCCGGCTGAAGGCCAACAAGCGCTTCTGGCGCGGGGCCCCCAAGTTCGACCAACTGGTCTTCAAGTACTACAAGGACCAGGACGCGGCGGTCGCCGCCCTGCGCAAGGGGGAGGTGTCCTTCGTGGCGGGCTCCCCCTCCCTGACCCCCGCCCAGGCGGCCTCCCTCAAGGGCGAGCCCGGCATCCACGTCAACGACGCTCCCGGCCGCCGCTTCTACGCCCTCGCCACCAACCCCGGCGCCCGGGCGAAGAACGGTGCGAAGTTCGGCGACGGCGACCCCTCCCTGCTGGACGAGCGGGTCCGGCACGCCCTCTTCATGGCCGTGGACCGCACGACCCTGGTGGACAAGGTGTTCCAGGGCCACGCCGTCGAGGGCCAGGGCTACATCCCGCCGCGCTTCTCGACGTACTTCTGGAAGCCGTCCGCGAGCCAGGAACTCGGCTACGACCCGGTGAAGGCGGCCCAGCTCCTCGATCAGGCCGGCTACCGGAAGAACGCCGACGGCAAACGCGTCGGCAAGGACGGCAGACCGCTGAACTACCGTGTCCTGTGCCACGCCACCGACCCCAACGACAAGGCGGTGGGCCAGTACCTGAAGGAGTGGTGGGGCAAACTCGGCGTCGGCATGACCCTGGACTGCCTCGACAACGTCACCGATCCCTGGCTCGCCGGCAAGTACGACCTCGCCTTCGACGGCTGGTCCGTCAACCCCGACCCGGACTTCGTCCTCTCCATCCACACCTGCGCGGCCCTGCCCGCGACCCCCAAGGACACCGGCGCCACCGACAACTTCATCTGTGACCGGACGTACGACGGCCTCTACGCCAGGCAGCTGACCGAGTACGACACCGGCAAACGGGCCGCGCTGGTCAAGCAGGCGGAATCGCGGCTGTACGACCTCGGGTACATGAACGTCATGGCGTACCCGAACGCCGTCGAGGCCTACCGCACCGACCAGATCAGGTCGATCGAGACCATGCCGAAGGCCGCCGGCAACATCTACGGCCAGGACGGCTACTGGAGCTGGTGGTCGGCGGTCCCGGCGGACTCCGGCGGCTCCTCCGGCGGCGGCTCGACCAGGGTGGTCATCGGGGTCACCGCGGGAGGCGTGGTCGTCCTCGCCGCTGCCGGAGTGTTCCTGGCGCGCCGCCGGCGCACCACGGCGGACGACCGCGAGTAGCCGATGGACCCCACGGCCCAGGCGGTGCTCCCGGCCGCCGACGACACACCCGGGAGAACACGTGGCGGCGGCGCGTACCTGCGGTACGCGGCGATGAAGGCGGGCGGCGCGGTCGTGTCGCTGCTCGCCGTGCTCGTCACCGGCTTCTTCCTGTTCCGGCTGATCCCGGGCGACCCGGTGAAGACGATGACCGGGGGACGGCCGGTCTCGGCCCCGCAACTCGCCGAGTACCGAAAGGAGTTCGGGCTCGATCTGCCGCTGTGGGAGCAGTTCACGGACTACTGCGGCAAGGCGCTCACCGGCGACCTGGGCACCTCCTACCAGTTCCACGCCCCCGTCATCGACAAGATCACCGAGGCGCTGCCCAACACCCTGCTGCTCACCGGCACCGCGTTCGTGCTCTACACCGCGCTCGGCCTCGTCCTCGGCACCCGCGCCGCCTGGCGCCGGGGCCGGTTCGCGGACCGGTTCCACACCGGGCTGGCCCTGACCCTGTACTCGGTGCCGTCGTTCTGGCTGGGGCTGCTGCTCATCATCGTGTTCGCGGTGGGAGCGGGCCCGATCCCGGGTCTCTTCCCCACCGGCGGCATGGAGACGGGCGGCAGGCACGGCCTCGCCTACGCCGTCGACGTCGCCCACCATCTCGTGCTGCCCGTCATCACGCTGGTCGCGGTCGAGTACGGGCAGACCCTGCTGGTCACCCGCTCCGCGCTGCTCGACGAGATGGACAGCGACTATCTGACGACCGCGCGTGCCAAGGGCCTGCGCGACGACCTGGTACGGCGCCGGCACGCCGTGCCCAACGCCCTGCTGCCCACCGTCACGCTGCTCTTCGTCAACCTGGGCCGGACGGTCGCGGGCGTCATCCTGGTCGAGACCGTGTTCTCCTGGCCCGGTCTGGGCGGCCTGTTCTATCAGGCGCTCAGCGTGCCCGACCTGCCGCTCGTGCAGGGCCTGTTCCTCTTCTTCGCCTCGGCGGTGATCGTCATGAACACCCTGGCCGACCTCGTCTATCCGCTGCTCGACCCGAGGGTGGGCCGGACATGACCACGGAGATCCTCGCGGGCCCGAGCGCCCGGGCACTGGCCTGGCAGCGCAGGCGCCGAGCCGCCGCACGGTTCTGGCGCCAGTACCGCTCCCACCGCGCGGGCCTCGTCGGTCTCGCCGCCCTCGCCCTCTTCGCCCTGGTGGCGCTGACCGCACCGCTCACGGTCGGCTCGGACGTGGCGAGCGTGACCGGCGCGCCCGGGCAGCCCCTGCAGGGGCCGAGCGGCGCGTTCCCGCTGGGCACGGACCGGTTCGGCCGGGACCTGCTGGGGCTGCTGGTGTGGGGCTCCCGGGTCTCGCTGCTGGTCGGGCTGCTGGCGGCGGTGCTGTCGGTGGCGATCGGCGCGCTGGTGGGCATCACCGCGGGCCACTTCAAGGGCGCGTACGCCACCGTGCTGATGCGGATCACCGACTGGTTCCTGGTGATGCCGACGCTGGTGCTGGCCATCGCGCTCGCCACCGTGATGTCCCGTTCCCTGGGCACGGTGATCCTCGCGATCGGTGTGACGACCTGGCCCACCACGGCACGCCTGGTCCGGGCACAGACGCTGGCGGTGGAGTCGCGGCCGTACATCGAACGCGCCAGGGCGCTCGGCGGCGGGCACTGGCACGTCATGACCCGGCACGTGCTGCCCAACGTGCTGCCCCTGGTCCTCGCCCAGACGACCCTGATGGTCTCCTCCTCCATCCTCGCCGAGGCGACCCTGGCCTTCCTGGGGCTCGGCGACCCGACGGTGGTGTCCTGGGGCGGGCTGCTCCAGGACGCGCGGGAGACGGGGGCGGTCAGCTCCGGCGACTGGTGGTACCTGGCGCCGCCCGGCATCGCGGTCGCGGGCGTGGCGCTGGCGTTCACCCTGTGCGGGCGGGCCGTGGAGTCCGTGCTCAATCCCAGGCTGGGGGTGGCCCGTTGACACTGCTGGAGGTCCGGGACCTGAAGGTCACCTATCCGGGCGGAGCGGCCGCCGTACGCGGGGTGGACCTGTCGCTCGCGGCCGGGCGGACACTGGGCATCGCCGGCGAGTCGGGGTGCGGCAAGTCCACGCTGGCGCTGGCACTGCTGCGTCTGCTGCCGGCCGGCACCGAGGTCGCCGGGGAGATCCTGCTGGACGGCGAGGACGTGCTGAGCATGCGCTGGGGGCGGCTGCGGGCGGTCCGCTGGGCCGGGGCCTCGATCGTCTTCCAGGGGGCGATGCACTCCCTCAACCCCGTGCACCGGGTCGGCGACCAGATCGCCGAGCCGATCCTGCTGCACGGCGGGGCGAGTGCGGCCGCCGCCCGCACCCGCGCCGGGGAACTGCTGGAGCAGGTCGGGCTGCCCGCGGCGCGGGCGTCGGCGTACCCGCACGAGCTGTCCGGCGGGCAGCGGCAGCGGGTGATGATCGCCATGGCGCTGGCGTGCGCACCCCGGCTGATCATCGCGGACGAGCCGACGACCGCGCTGGACGTGATGGTGCAGGCGCAGATCCTGCGGCTGATCGGCCGGCTCGTCGCCGAACAGGACCTGGCGCTGGTCATGATCAGCCATGACCTGGCGGTGCTGGCCGACACCTGCGACCGGCTCGTGGTGATGTACGCCGGGCGCGTGGTGGAGCAGGGCCCCGCACGGGCGGTGTACGAGGATGCCCGGCATCCCTACGCCGGGGCCCTGTCGGCCGCCTTCCCGCGCATCGGCGACCCCGCCTCCCGGTTCGCTCCGCGCGGGCTGCCCGGCGACCCGCCCGACCCCGCCGCGCTGCCGCCGGGCTGCACCTTCCATCCGCGCTGCCCGGTGGCGCTGCCGGTCTGTGCGACACAGGACCAGCCGCTGCGGGAGGCGGGGGACGGGCACCGGGCGGCATGCGTACGCGTCGGCACACCGACGGCGGAGCCCGCGGAGCCGGCGGAATCCGCGGGCACCGCCGAGAACGCGGGGAGCACTCCATGACGCACTCCGAGCAGCAGACACCGCCCCTGCTCAGCGCCCGCGGGCTGGGGGTGGCCTTCCCCGGCCGGCACGGGGGCGCGCCGGCCCGCGCGGTCGACGGGGTCGAACTCGACATCCGGGCCGGGGAAATCGTGGCGCTGGTGGGTGAGTCGGGGTGCGGGAAGTCCACTCTGGCCCGGGCGTTGCTGGGGCTGGTACGGCCGACGCAGGGACAGGTGACGTTCGCCGGGCGTCCGCTGCAGTACTCGACGCGGGCGCTGCGGGCGTACCGGCGGCGGGCCCAGCTGGTGCTGCAGGATCCCACCGGTTCCCTCAATCCCCGGCACACGGTGTACGACGCGGTGGCCGAGGCCCTGCGCATCCACGGGCACGCCGGGGACGAACGGGCGGCGGTCGCCGAGGCCCTGGCCCGGGCCGGGCTGCGCCCGCCGGAGCGGTTCTTCCTGCGCTATCCGCACGAGCTGTCCGGGGGCCAGCGGCAGCGCGTGGTGATCGCGGGCGCGCTGGTGCTGCAGCCCGAACTCCTGGTCGCCGACGAGCCGGTGGCCTCCCTGGACGCCTCGGTACGCGGCGAGATCCTGGCGCTGCTGCTCCGGCTGCGCGCGGATCTCGGTCTCGCGGCGCTGGTCGTGACCCACGATCTGGGGCTGGCGTGGAACATCGCCGACCGGGTGGCGGTGATGTACCTGGGGCGGATCGTGGAGACAGGCACGGTCGAGCAGGTCCTGACCGCTCCCCGGCACCCGTACACGCAGGCACTGCTGTCGGTGCTGCCGGAGGCCGACGGTGCACCGGTGGTGCTCACCGGCGAGCCCCCGGACCCCGCCCGCATCCCCGCAGGCTGCCGCTTCCACGCCCGCTGCCCGGTACTGGCGACCGGTGAGGCGGACCGCACGGGCGTGGCCCGGGCCTGCCGCACCGAGGACCCGGGCATCCTCGCCCCGGCCCCGGAGGCACAGGTGGCCTGCCACTGGGCACGAACCCGAACAGCGGACGAAGCACCCGCCTGACGACACCGCCACGCGGCAGCCTCCCCGCCCGGTGACGGCCCGATGCCCGCCCGACGACGCCGCCACGCGGCAGCCTCCCCACACGGGTGACAGGGCCGAAGGCCCGCCCGAAACCGCCCACGAACGGCCGCCTCCCCACCCAGACGGCGCGCCGGGGGCCCGCCCGACGACGCCGACGCACCGCCGCCTCCCCACCCAGACAGCAGGCCGAACGCCCGCCCGGAAACACCCGCACACGGCCGCCTTCCCGCCCAGACGGCAGGCCGGAGGGCCGCGCGAAAACGCCGGTTGCCGGCCCCCTCGTGGTGTGAGGGGGCCGGCAACCGGCGTCGGCGGGAGGGGGTCAGGCCGCGTGGACCACGTCCTTGTCCTCGGCGAAGTGGCAGGCCGACTCGTGGGCCGCCGGGGAGTCCGAGCCCTGGAAGGGCTCGGGCACGGCGAGGAGCGGGATCTCCTCGGCGCACTTGTCCTGGGCCTTCCAGCAGCGGGTGCGGAAGCGGCAGCCCGACGGCGGGTTGGCCGGGGACGGGACGTCGCCGGTGAGGATGATCCGCTCGCGGTGCTCGCGGGCCTCCGGGTCCGGGACCGGGACTGCGGAGAGCAGCGCCTGGGTGTAGGGGTGCGTCGGGTGGTCGTAGATCTGCTCGTCCGTGCCGATCTCGGCGATCTTGCCGAGGTACATCACACCCACGCGGTCCGAGATGTGCCGGACGATCGACAGGTCGTGCGCGATGAAGATGTAGGAGAGGTTGAACTCGTCCTGCAGTCGCTCCATCAGGTTGATGACCTGCGCCTGGACGGAGACGTCCAGCGCGGAGACCGGCTCGTCGCAGATGATGATCTCGGGGTTGAGCGCCAGGCCGCGGGCGATGCCGATGCGCTGGCGCTGACCGCCGGAGAACTGGTGCGGGTAGCGGTTGATGTGCTCGGGGTTGAGGCCGACGACCTCCAGCAGCTCCTGCACCTTGCGGCGCCGGTCGCCCTTGGGGGCCACGTCGGGGTGGATGTCGAAGGGCTCGCCGATGATGTCGCCGACCGTCATCCGCGGGTTGAGCGAGGTGTACGGGTCCTGGAACACCATCTGGATGTTCCGGCGCACCGCCTTCAGGGCGCGCCCGGACAGCTTGGTGATGTCCTGGCCCTTGTAGAAGACCTCGCCCGCGGTGGCCCGCTCGAGGTTCATCAGCAGCTTGGCCACGGTGGACTTGCCGCAGCCGGACTCGCCGACGATGCCCAGGGTCTCGCCCTGGTAGAGGTCGAAGGACACGCCGTCGACGGCCTTGACCGCACCGACCTGACGCTTGAACAGGATGCCCTGGGTGAGCGGGAAGTGCTTCACCAGGTTGCGCACCTGCAGGATCGGTTCCCCGCGCTCCACCGGTGCCTCGACGGCGGCGATGGCCGCCTCCTCGGTGGCTGCCTCGACCTTGTCCACCGGCACGGTGTTCGGGGTCTCGGCCGCGTCCCCAGCCGTGGGCTCAGCCATTGAGGGTCTCCTTCCAGAAGTGGCACGCGCTGCGGCGGCCGACCAGTTCCCGGCCCTCGTCACCGGTGATCTGGGCGAGCTTCGGGACGTCCGTACGGCAGACGTCCTGCGCCTTGGGGCAGCGCGGGTTGAACGCGCAGCCCTCCGGGATCCGCAGCAGGTTGGGCGGCAGGCCCTTGATCGCGTACAGCTCCTGGCCCTTCTGGTCCAGGCGCGGGATGGAGTCGAGCAGACCCCGGGTGTACGGGTGAGCGGGGTTCTTGTAGAGCTCGTGCACGGGGGCGGCCTCGACGATCCGGCCCGCGTACATCACCGCGATCTTGTCCGCGACGTCGGCGACCACGCCGAGGTCGTGGGTGATCAGGATCAGGCCCATGTTGAACTCGCTCTTGAGCTCCGCGAGCAGGTCCATGACCTGCGCCTGGACCGTCACGTCGAGCGCGGTGGTCGGCTCGTCGGCGATGATCAGGTCGGGCTCCAGGGCGAGCGCCATGGCGATCATGATGCGCTGGCGCATACCGCCGGAGAACTGGTGCGGGTAGTCGTTGACCCGCGCCGCGGCGGCCGGGATCTTCACCCGGTCCATCAGCTCGATCGCCTTGGCCTTGGCCTCCTTGCGGGACATGCCCCGGTGCACCCGGAACATCTCGCCGAGCTGGTAGCCGACGGTCAGCACCGGGTTGAGCGAGGAGAGCGCGTCCTGGAAGATCATGGCGATCTCGGCGCCGCGGATCTTCCGGCGCTCCTCGCCGGACATCTTCAGCATGTCCCGCCCGCGGAAGAGGATCTCCCCCTGCGGGATGCGGGCCGGGGGCATGTCCAGGATGCCCATGATGGCCTGCGCGGTGACCGACTTGCCGGAGCCGGACTCGCCGAGCACGGCGAGCGTCTCGCCCGGCGCCACGGTGTAGTTGACGCCGTTGACCGCCTTGGCCACGCCCTCACGGGTGTGGAACTCCACATGCAGGTCACGGACTTCGAGCAGCGGGGTCTGCTCGTCGCCGGTGCCGCGCGCGGCGGGGACGGCGTTCTCGATGATGGTCATGGATTACGCCCTCCTCAGCGCAGCTTGGGGTCGAAGGCGTCGCGGACCACGTCGCCGAGCATGATGAACGCGAGCACCGTCAGGCTCAGCGCGCCGGCCGGGAACAGCAGGGCGTGCGGCGAGGTGAGCCAGCGGTCCTGGGCGTCACTGATCATCAGACCCCAGGAGATGGCCGGGGACTGGACGCCGATGCCCAGGTAGGACAGCGAGGCCTCGGCGGCGATGTAGACGCCCAGGTTCATCGTGGAGACGACCACGATCGGGGCGAGCGTGTTGGGCAGGATGTGCCGGAACGCGATCCGCATCGGCCCCGCGCCGAGCGCCCGGGCGGCGGCGACGTAGTCGTTGTACTTGTTGCCGATGACCTCACCGCGCATGATCCGGTAGACCTGCGGCCAGCCGAGGACCGACAGCACGACGGACACGGTCCAGACGTTGCTGCTGCCCACCATCGACATGATCAGCAGACCGCCGATGAGGATCGGCAGCGCGTAGAAGATCTCGGAGAAGCGGGAGACCAGCGAGTCGATCCAGCCGCCCGTCAGACCGGCCAGCATGCCGATGACAGCGCCGAGCACCGTCGTCAGGACGGTGGAGACCACGCCGACGATGATCGAGTTGCGGGTGCCCCACACCGTACGGGTGTAGATGTCGCAGCCCTGGACGTCGTAGCCGAACCAGTGGCCGCTGCGCGGGCCGTCCATCGAGTGCGTCAGGTCGCAGAAGCCGTCGCTGAGCGGGGAGCGGGAGGTGAACATACCGGGCGCGATCGCCAGCACCAGCAGGCACAGGATGATGAAGGCCGAGATGAGGAACATCGGCCGCTTGCGCAGGTCGGTCCAGCCGTCGCGCCACAGGCTGGCGACGCGCTCCGGCTTGCCCTCCGGTGCCGGCGCCTTGGCCGTGGGGCCGTCGGCGGGCACGGGCCGTTCGATGATCTGTTCACTCATAGCGGATCCTCGGGTCGAGCACGGCGTAGAGGACGTCGACGACGAGGTTGGCCACCAGGTAGATCAGGATGAGCAGGGTGACCAGGCCCACGACGACAGGCCCCTCGCGCAGGGAGACGGACTGGGCCAACTGACCGCCGATACCGGGGAGGTTGAAGACCCGCTCCGTGATGATCGCGCCACCCATCAGCGAACCGAGGTCCATGCCGAGGAAGGTGACGACGGGGATGAGGGAGTTGCGCAGCGCGTGGACGCCGATGACACGGCGGCGCGGCAGGCCCTTGGCGATGGCGGTGCGGACGTAGTCCGAGCGGACCGACTCGATCATGCTGGTCCGGGTCAGCCGGGCGATGTACGCCATCGACGTGGCCGCCAGCACCAGGCCGGGCAGCACGTAGCTGGCGGGCCAGCCGTCCTCGATGCCCGCGACCGGCGTCAGCTTGAACTTGACGCCCAGCTCGAGCTGGAGGACGTTGCCGAGCACGAACACCGGGATCGAGATCAGGAACAGCGTGGCGATGAAGACCAGGTTGTCCAGGAACTTCCCGCGCTTGAGCGCCGAGAGGATACCGGCCAGGATGCCGATGACCGCCTCGAAGCCGAACGCCGTCAACGCCAGCTTCAGCGTGATCGGGAAGCGCTGGGCGACGATGTCACTGATCGACCGGCCGGTGTAGGTGGTGCCCAGGTCGCCTCGGAAGACGCCGCTGATGTAGTGCCAGTACTGCACCACCAGCGGGTCGTCGAGGTGGTACCGCGCGCGCAGCACCAACGCCAGGTGGGGGTCCTGCTTCTCGCCCATCAGGGCCCTGATCGGGTCGCCTGGCAGCAGGAAGACCAGGCAGTAGATGAGGAACGTGACGCCTATGAGTACAGGGATCGCCTGCAGCACACGGCGCACGACGAATCGGCCCATTGGTTCTCCAAGGAATGCTGGCCCGGTCCGGCGCCCCGGGGGAGGGCGCTCGCCGGTCGGACCCAACGGCGAAGAGGGTGGGCGGGGGAGCCGTCGTGCTCCGGCGGTTCCCCTGCCCACCCCGGCCCGCTACTTCACGTCGCGGGCGCTGTTTTCGGCCTCGCTCAGGCGAGCTTGATGCTCGTCCAGTCGATCTGGTGAGCGATGATGTTCATCGAGCTGATCTTGTTGCTGAAGCCCGTGTTCAGACGGTAGAAGTACACCGGGATGTACGGCAGGTCCTTCAGCAGGACGTCGTCCGCCGCCTGGTACTTCTTGATGGCGTCGGCCGGGCTGGTCGCCTGGTCGCCCTGGCTCAGCAGCTTCTCGAACTCCGGGTTGGTGTAACCGGCGTAGTTCGAGCCGTTCTGGATCGCGTCCTTGGAGAAGATCGGACGGAGGAAGTCCTCCATGTTCGGGTAGTCCATCTGCCAGCCCATACGGAAGGCGCCCTGGTACTTCTTGGCGTCCAGGTCGTTCAGGATGGTCTGGAACTGCTCGAACGGCTTGGCCGTCACCTTGACGCCGAGGCTCTTCTGGATCTGGTTGGCCACGGCCTCGACCCAGACCTTGTGGTCGCCGTCGGCGTTGTAGCCGATCTCCAGGGAGTTGCCGGGCAGACCGCCGGCCTCCTGGAAGAGCTGCTTGGCCTTGGTCGGGTTGTAGGTGCACGCGTCACCACAGGCACCCTTGCGGTAGCCGTCGATCAGCGGCGGGAAGTAGTCGTCGGCCGCGGTGCGGGCACCGAGGAACACCTTCGAGGCGATGATGTTCCGGTCGATGGACATCGAGATGGCCTGGCGGATCTTCGGGTTCGCGAAGGCCTTGTTGTACTTCAGCGGGAAGCCGATGTAACCGGTCGCGCCCTCGGGGACGTCGATGGTGTGGCCCGGCAGGTCCTTCTTGTACGTGGCCAGACCCGAGGTCGGGATGACCGGCAGGACGTCGAGGTTGCCCGCGACCAGGTCCTTGTAGGCGGTGTCCTGGTTCGAGTAGACCTTGAAGTCGATGCCCTTGACCGTGTACTTGGACGCCTCGGGGAACTTGGCGTACTTGGTCAGGCTGATGCCCTCGTTGTCGACGAAGGACGTCTTGGCCTCGTAGGGGCCGTTGCCGATCGGCTTCTTGCCGAAGCCCTTCGGGTCCTTGAAGAAGGCCTTCGGCAGCGGCACGAAGCCGGTGAACGACAGCTGGGTCGGGAACGCCGAGAACGGCGCCGTCAGCGTGACCTGGAGGGTGTTGGCGTCGACCGCCTTCAGGCCGGACATCGTGTGGACCTTGACGGTCTTCTTCGGGCCCGGGTTCAGGTCCGTGTAGCCCTGGATGTGGCTGAAGAGCGCGTTGGTCTGCTGGGCGTTGGTCTGGTCGGCGCCGTAGTTCCAGGCGTCGACGTACGACTGCGCGGTGACCTGCTCGCCGTTGTGGAACGTGTAGCCCGGCTTCAGCTTGATCGTCCAGACCTTGTTGTCCGTCGTGGTGATGGACTGGGCCTCGTCGTTGACGATCTTGTTGTTCGGGTCGATCTTCGTGAGACCGGTGAACAGGGCGTGGATGACCTGGCCGCCCTCGGTCTCGTACGTGTTGGACGGGACAAGCGTGTTCTGCGGCTGTCCGATCTCGACCGACACGACGCCGTTGCTCTTACCGCCGGCATTGCCGTTACCAGTGTCGCCACCGCCACCACAGGCAGTCGCGCCCATGGCCACGACTATCGCGACCGCGGCCCACCTGGCGCCCTTGGCACCACGCATGGGGCTCCTCCTCAATGAGTCCATTGGTTCACCACATGGAGGGGCACAAGACGCATCACCGTCACCGGTGCTTGCGATCGTCAGGTGCCCCCGCGCTCGTGAGTCGGCGCCGCCAGCGGCGTGACCCTTTTTGCTCCGAGCTCTACGCGCCTAACTATCTGCCATGTGAACCGGCGTGAACCACACCCTCAAGGTCTCGGTTCGATCACAGCTGTCGCGAACTTCTTCCAAAATCCGGACAAACGGTTAGGCGAAAGATCCCTGCGAAACGGACTTGTTACACAACTATCGGGCCCAGTTGTCCGTATAGCGGACAAGTGGTGGTAGAAAACCGGTTGCGCGAATCGGCTGCGTGGGCATGCCCGGCGCGATCGACATCACGCCGGGACGTATCGCAGTGCACCGGGTCAGGTCGGGACGCATCGGACCGAGCGCTCGGACAGACCGGCGCGAGGGGCCAACAACCGCAGATTCCGGTCACTCTAACAACGTCGCACGGCGGCCCGGCCCCCTCGCGGGGATCTGACGCCCCGTCGTAGGGAAAACCCTCTACGCCCCTGACCTCCACCGACGCCTTTGACGGCGCCCGGAACGGCACGAGGGCCCGCCCGGCGGTCGCCGGACAGGCCCTCGGTGCGTGCACGGCCCGCGAACGGCCGTGTCCCGGCACGTCAGCCGTGCTTGGCCCTGCTGGCCGCACGGGCGCGCTCACGCTGGTCCAGGTTCACCTTGCGGATGCGGACCGCCTCCGGGGTCACCTCGACGCACTCGTCGTCACGGCAGAACTCCAGCGACTGCTCCAGCGACAGCTTGCGCGGCGGCACGATCGATTCGGCCACATCGGCCGTCGAGGACCGCATGTTGGTGAGCTTCTTCTCCTTGGTGATGTTGACGTCCATGTCGTCGGAGCGGGAGTTCTCTCCGACGATCATGCCCTCGTACACCTCGGTGCCCGGCTCCACGAACAGCACGCCGCGCTCCTGGAGGTTCGTCATCGCGAACGCGGTGACCGCGCCGGCGCGGTCGGCGACCAGCGAGCCGTTGTTGCGGGTCTGCAGCGTGCCGAACCAGGGCTCGTGGCCCTCGTGGATGGAGTGGCCGATACCGGTGCCGCGGGTCTGGGTCAGGAACTCGGTCCGGAAACCGATCAGACCACGCGAGGGCACGACGAACTCCATGCGCACCCAGCCGGAACCGTGGTTGGACATGTTGTCCATGCGGCCCTTGCGGACACCCATCAGCTGCGTGACGGCGCCCATGTGCTCCTCGGGCACGTCGATCGTCATGCGCTCGACCGGCTCGTAGACCTTGCCGTCGACGTCCTTGGTGACGACCTGCGGCTTGCCGACGGTCAGCTCGTAGCCCTCCCGGCGCATGGTCTCGACCAGGATGGCGAGCGCCAGCTCACCACGGCCCTGCACCTCCCAGGCGTCCGGGCGCTCGGTGTCCAGCACGCGCAGCGAGACGTTACCGATCAGCTCGCGGTCCAGGCGGTCCTTGACCTGGCGGGCGGTGACCTTGCGGTCCTTCACGGCCGCCTTCGCGTCGGCACCCTTGCCGGTGCCGCCGCGGCCGACCAGCGGCGAGGTGTTCGTACCGATGACCATGGAGATCGCCGGCTCGTCCACCGTGATCAGCGGCAGCGGGACCGGGTTCTCGGTGTCGGCCAGCGTCTCGCCGATCATGATGTCCGGGATACCGGCGACCGCGCAGATGTCACCGGGGCCGGCCTTCTCGGCCGGCTTGCGGGTGAGCGCCTCGGTCATCATCAGCTCGGAGATGCGGACGTTGCTGATGGTGCCGTCGCGCTTGATCCACGCGACCGTCTGGCCCTTGCGCAGCTCGCCCTGCTCGACCCGGAGCAGCGCGATACGGCCGAGGAAGTTGTCGGCGTCGAGGTTGGTGACGTGGGCCTGGAGCGGCGCGTCCTCCTCGTACGTCGGCGCGGGGATGTGCTCCAGGATCGTGGAGAAGAACGGCTCCAGGCTGTCGGAGTCCGCCGGGACCGTGCCGTTCTCGGGCTTGGTCAGCGAGGCGATGCCGTCCCGGCCGCAGGCGTAGACGATCGGGAACTCGATCTGCTCCTCGTCCGCGTCCAGGTCCAGGAAGAGGTCGTAGGTCTCGTTGACGACCTCGTCGATCCGGGCGTCCGGGCGGTCCGTCTTGTTGATGCACAGGATGACGGGCAGCCGGGCCTGCAGCGCCTTGCGCAGCACGAACCGGGTCTGCGGCAGCGGGCCCTCGGAGGCGTCCACCAGCAGCACGACACCGTCCACCATGGACAGACCGCGCTCGACCTCGCCGCCGAAGTCGGCGTGGCCGGGGGTGTCGATGATGTTGATGGTGATCGGGTCCCCGCCGTCCTTCGGGTGGTACTTCACCGCGGTGTTCTTGGCGAGGATCGTGATGCCCTTCTCACGCTCCAGGTCGTTCGAGTCCATCATGCGGTCGTCGACGCCTTCGAGCTGATGGGCGGCGAAGGCGCCGGCCTGCTTCAGCATGCCGTCGACGATGGTGGTCTTGCCGTGGTCGACGTGAGCGACGATGGCGACGTTGCGGATGTCGTGGCGCGTGGCCATAGTGCGACGAACTCCCGGGGTGTGAGGATTGCCCTGCGCGTACGTCTGTGTCACGCGGGTCCTGCCGGGCTGGACACGCCACGGCCTCACCCCATGGTACGTGGCCTCACGGGAACCGGCCTCCTCAGGGCTGTGTGATCATCTCCTCGCAGGTCAGCCCTTGGGGCCGGCGGAGGCGCTCGTGGGACCGGCGGGGACCTTCGCGCCCTTCTTCAGGAAGCCCATGTCCTCGTAGACCGGCGTCTGGAATCCGAACGCCCCGGCGTTGACCAGGTTCTTCCGCACCGCCACGAGCTGAGGCCGCTGATAGAGCGGAATGGACGCGGCCGAGGCCCAGATCCTGGCGTCCGCCTTGCGGATCAGCGACACCTCGTCGTCCTCGTCCAGGGTGGCCGCGGCCTCGTCGAACAGCTGGTCCACCTGGTCCGTGCCGACCCGCGTGTAGTTCTGCTCGACGTTCACCGAGCCGTCCGCCGCCGGCACCGGCTTGGCGAACACCGGCCGGTCGTCCGTCGCCGGGAACGCGGAGGACGGCCAGGAGTACAGCGCGAGGTCGAAGTCGCCGGCGGCGATGTGGTCCTTGAAGTAGCTCGCGTCCGGGACCCTGCTGATCGTCGTCCGGATGCCGACCCGCTCCAGCATGGCCGAGATCCGCTCGGCGACCGAGTTCAGCGTCTCGGAGCCGGAGCCGGACGGGAGCACGAAGCGGAGCTGCAGCGGCTTGCCGTCCTTGGCGAGCTGCTGTGCCGCAGCGGCCGCCGGCGCGGCCGTGCCCTGGGGGGCGTAGGCGCCCTGTGCGCCACCGCGCCTGCCCTCCTGGGCCAGGTGCCGGTCGCCGCCGTCCCCCCGTCCGCCGTTCTTGCCGTTCTCGTCGTTGTCCTCGCCGACGATGTACTCGCCGTCCCTGCCGCCGTCGGACTTGTCCTCCCTGACCTTCTTCTCGCCGTCCTTCTTCTCGCCGTCCTTCTTCTCGCTCTTCCTGCCCTCGGGGCCGGCCGCTTTCTGGCCCTTCTTCTGCTCCTTGACCGGGCCGCCCGGCACCCAGCCGGCGTCGGCGAGCAGCTCCTGCGCCTGCTTGGTGTCCTGGCCGCCGATCGCGCCGCTGTTGTCGGTGTACGCGGCCTGCCCGGACAGGGCGAGATGACTGCCGACCGGCACGGCGGGCAGACCCAGCGGGGTGAGGACCAGCCTGGCCAGTTCCCGGCGGTCCAGGGCGCGGGCGACGGCCCGGCGGACGCGTTCGTCGGCGAGGGGCCCCCTGGAGCCGTTCAGGGCGAGCTGGGTGTAGGCGGCCTCCAGCGACCTGCGGACCTCGACGTCGCGCAGCGCCTGCTGTTCGTCCAGGTACTCGGAGATGGCCTTGCGCAGCTTCTTCCGGCCGGCCCTGACGTCGTCGGAGTCGAAGTCGTGCGCCCGCGCCCATGCGCGCAGCTGCTTGACCGAGGTCTTGCCGGAGCCCTGCAAGGGGTTCGCCGCGCTGTGCGCGGCGAGCCCGATCCGCTGGGCGTCACCGGGGTCGACGTCGGCGACGTCCACGCTGCCGTCGGCGAGCGCGGCGGCCCGCTTGTCGCGGGGTACGGCGTGCAGCACGATCTCGTTCAGCTTGGCGGGCCGGCCCCACCAGCGCGGGTTGCGGGTGAGGACGACGTCCTTCTTGGCGGTGTCGACCTTGTCCACCTTGAAGGGCCCGGCGGTGACCTGCAGCTTGCGGCGGGCGCCGTCGTTGAAGGCGTCCGGAGTACCCATGACGTCCTTCGGGTACAGCGGGGAGAACAGCGACTTCCAGTCGGCGTACGGGCGGGAGAAGGTGACCCGGACCTGGAGGTCGTTGGCGCCGCGCTCGATCTTCTCGATGCGGTCGTAGCCGGCGTTGCGGGCCGTCCAGTACGAGCTGTTCTTCCCGGACAGGGCGCGCCACTGGGCGACGAAGTCGGCGGCGCCGATCTCCCGGCCGTCGCTCCACACGGCCTGCTGGTTCAGCTTGTACAGCACGACCTGGCGCGGCTCGGTCTCGATGACCTTGGCCGACTCCAGGTAGGCGGGGTTGGGCACCGGCCGGCCGGTGGCGTCCAGCCGGAACATCGACGGCAGGACCGCCTGGGCGATGCGACTGGTGCCGGCGTCGGCGTCGGCCTGGAAGGTGTTCAGGGTCTCCGGTACGGCGTCGACGGCCCACTTCAGGGTCCCGCCGTCGGCGACCAGGTCGCGGGCGACCGGGGCGATGTCCTGCCCGGCGAGGGGCCCCGCCACCTTCTCGTCGGAACCGCATCCGGCGAGGAACGGCACCGCGAGCGCGCCGGCGGTGAGGAAGGAGACCGAGCGCATCACCGCACGCAGTCCCACGCCGTGGTGGTACATCTCTGCTACCTCCGGGAAGCCGCGGGTTTATGCTCGCTTGTGTCGGTATGTGGAGCTGATCACCTTTGGCGGTATATGGAGCTGATCAGATCTATGCGGCCCACTGAAGAGGAAAGGATCCGGCCACAGCGGGCGACACGGCGACGGCGGGTGGTAACCCCACCCGTGTGGCGCAACACCACCGGAGATGCACCAGTGCGCCTCCGCCAATCGCTGCACACGCCTTCACATCGACAGGTGTGACGCGCAACACTCCAAGGCGCATGAACGTTGCCGCGCAGGGCCCGCCGGATCCGCGGAAGTGAGGGCAAGTCATGTCCGTGCACGACGACATCACCTCGGTCCAGCGCTCTCTCGACGATCTGAACCGGTCGCTGGGACGCCTGGAACACCAGCTCGGCAGCGGCGGCCTGGAGATGCGCCGGGTCCGGTTGGACGCCGACCATCTGCGCGAGAGCGTGGCGCTGCTGCGTGAGGCCGCCACCACCGGGGAGGCCCCGCGCCGCCCCGACCTCGTCACCATCTCCGACACGCCGTATGACACCAGCCTGTGGGTGGGCTCGGACGACGAGGGCCTGGGCGCCCGCGACCGGCACGCCCCCTGAACCGACCCGAACCGACCGGAGTCATCCCTTGGCCACTGGTACGGAACCCCAACAGAACAGCGGCGGCGTACGAGCCGGTGCGCGCGCCGCGATCACGGCCCCGCATCTGCGGACCGACCGCTGGTGGCTGGCGCCCGCCGTCACCGCGGCCGGTCTGCTGGCCTTCGTCGTCTACTCGACCTGGCGGGCCTTCGCGAATGCGGACTACTACGCGGCGCCGTACGTCTCGCCGTTCTACTCGCCGTGCCTGGCGAGCAACTGCCGGACCATGCACGCGGGCCCGAACGCCGATCTCTTCGGCAGCTGGTGGGGCATCTCCCCCGCGATCATCATCCTGATCTTCCCGCTCGGCTTTCGGCTGACCTGCTACTACTACCGCAAGGCGTACTACCGCAGCTTCTGGGCGTCCCCGCCCGCCTGCGCCGTCGCCGAGCCGCACAAGACGTACACCGGTGAGACCCGCTTCCCGCTGATCCTGCAGAACGTCCACCGCTACTTCTTCTACGCGGCCCTGCTGGTCGCCGGCGTGCTCACCTACGACACCGTGCTGTCCTTCCGGGACACGCACTACCGGTGGGGCCACATGGGGCTCGGCACCCTGGTGTTCCTGGTCAACATCGTGCTGATCTGGGCGTACACGATCTCCTGCCACTCCTGCCGGCACATCGTCGGCGGCAAGCTCAAGCACTTCTCCAAGCACCCCGTGCGCTACGGGGCGTGGCAGTTCGTCGGCAGGCTCAACGCCCGGCACATGCAGCTGGCCTGGGCGTCGCTGCTGAGCGTGGCGTTCGCCGACTTCTACGTCTATCTCGTCGCGTCCGGGGTCTTCGCCGACCCGCGCTTCTTCTAGGAACAGGTGAGCCGTCTGATGTCCGTGGTGGACCGCCAGGAGTGGGACGTCGTCGTGGTCGGTGCCGGCGGCGCCGGGCTGCGGGCCGCGATCGAGGCGCGCGAACGGGGCGCCCGTACGGCGGTGATCTGCAAGTCGCTGTTCGGCAAGGCGCACACGGTGATGGCCGAGGGCGGCATCGCGGCGGCCATGGCCAACGCCAACGAGCACGACAACTGGCAGGTGCACTTCCGCGACACCATGCGCGGCGGCAAGTTCCTCAACCAGTGGCGGATGGCCGAGCTGCACGCGCAGGAGGCCCCGGACCGGGTGTGGGAGCTGGAGACCTGGGGCGCGCTGTTCGACCGTACGAAGGACGGCCGGATCTCCCAGCGCAACTTCGGCGGCCACGAGTACCCGCGGCTCGCGCACGTCGGCGACCGTACGGGCCTGGAACTGATCCGCACGCTCCAGCAGAAGATCGTCGCCCTGCAGCAGGAGGACTTCAAGGAGACCGGGGACTACGAGTCCCGGCTGAAGGTCTTCCAGGAGTGCACGGTCACGCGGGTCCTCAAGGACGGGGACCGTGTCTCCGGTCTCTTCGCCTACGAGCGCGAGACCGGCCGCTTCTTCGTCCTGGAGGCCCCCGCGGTCGTGATCGCGACCGGCGGCATCGGCAAGTCCTTCAAGGTCACGTCCAACTCGTGGGAGTACACGGGTGACGGGCACGCCCTCGCCCTGCTCGCGGGCGCGCCGCTGCTGAACATGGAGTTCGTGCAGTTCCATCCCACCGGCATGGTCTGGCCGCCGTCGGTGAAGGGCATCCTCGTCACCGAGTCGGTGCGCGGCGACGGCGGGGTCCTGCGGAACTCCGAGGGCAAGCGGTTCATGTTCGACTACATCCCGGACGTCTTCAAGGAGAAGTACGCCGAGTCGGAGGAGGAGGCCGACCGGTGGTACGAGGACCCGGAGAACAACCGGCGCCCACCGGAACTGCTCCCCCGCGACGAGGTGGCCCGCGCCATCAACGCCGAGGTCAAGGCGGGCCGGGGCTCGCCGCACGGCGGGGTCTTCCTGGACGTGTCCACGCGGATGCCCGCCGAGGTGATCCGGCGCCGGCTGCCGTCGATGTACCACCAGTTCAAGGAGCTGGCGGACGTCGACATCACGGCGGAGGCGATGGAGGTCGGGCCGACCTGCCACTACGTGATGGGCGGCATCGCCGTCGACTCCGACACGGCGGCGGCGCGCGGGGTGCCGGGCCTGTTCGCGGCCGGTGAGGTGGCCGGCGGTATGCACGGCTCCAACCGGCTCGGCGGCAACTCGCTCTCCGACCTGCTGGTCTTCGGGCGCCGGGCGGGCTGGCACGCGGCGGAGTACGCCCAGGGGCTGGCGGATCGGCGTCCGCCGGTGGACGACGCCCAGGTCAACACGGCCGCGGCGGAGGCCCTGCGCCCGTTCTCCGCCGAGGCGGACCGGGAGGGCGAGGCGGGCCCGCCGGAGAACCCGTACACCCTGCACCAGGAGCTCCAGCAGACCATGAACGACCTGGTCGGCATCATCCGCCGCGAGGGCGAGATGGAGCAGGCCCTGCGCAAGCTCGCGGAGCTGCGGGGACGCGCCCGCCGGGCCGGGGTCGAGGGCCACCGCCAGTTCAACCCCGGCTGGCATCTGGCGCTGGACCTGCGGAACATGCTGCTGGTCAGCGAGTGCGTGGCCCGTGCGGCCCTGGAGCGCACCGAGTCGCGCGGCGGCCACACCCGCGAGGACCACCCCACGATGGACCGCAAGTGGCGCAACGTGAACCTGCTGTGCACCCTCGCCGACCCCACCGGCGGCCTCGCGGCGACCGACTCCGGCCGCGGCCAGGTCCGCCTCACCCGCGAGACCACCGCCCCCATCCGCCCGGACCTGCTCGCCCTCTTCGAGAAGGAGGAGCTGGTCAAGTACCTCGCCGAAGAGGAGCTGTACGAGTGAGCAGCTACGAGGCCCGCTTCAAGGTGTGGCGGGGTGATGAGCAGGGCGGCGGCCTGGAGGACTTCACCGTCGAGGTGAACGACGGCGAGGTGGTCCTCGACATCGTCCACCGCCTCCAGGCCACCCAGGCCCCCGATCTGGCCGTGCGCTGGAACTGCAAGGCCGGCAAGTGCGGTTCGTGCTCGGCGGAGATCAACGGCCGCCCCCGGCTGATGTGCATGACCCGCATGTCGGTCTTCGACCGCGCGGAGACCATCACCGTCACGCCCCTGCGCACCTTCCCGGTGATCCGCGACCTGGTGACGGACGTCGGCTTCAACTACCAGAAGGCGCGGGAGGTTCCGGCGTTCGTGCCGCCCGCCGGGCTGGGCGCCGGCGAGTACCGGATGATGCAGGAGGACGTGGACCGTTCGCAGGAGTTCCGCAAGTGCATCGAGTGCTTCCTGTGCCAGGACACCTGCCATGTCGTCCGCGACCACGAGGAGAACAAGACGGCATTCGCGGGCCCGCGTTTCCTGATGCGGATCGCCGAACTCGACATGCACCCGCTGGACGCGGCCGCGGAGACCGGCCTGGACCGGGGGCGCACGGCCCAGGGCGAACACGGCCTCGGCTACTGCAACATCACCAAGTGCTGCACGGAGGTCTGCCCCGAGGGCATCAAGATCACCGACAACGCGCTGATCCCCATGAAGGAGCGCGCGGTCGACCGCAAGTACGACCCGCTGGTGTGGCTCGGCTCGAAGATCAGGAGGCGGTCCTCCTAGGAGCGGGGCGACCGGGGCGCTGGGAGAGAACCTGGACCACCGTGCCCGCCATCCACAGGCACCACCCGGCGGCCGGAAGGGCGCCCAGCCCCGCGTCGGCGAGCGGCCCGAGGAACATGAACAGGCCCAGCCCGACCGCGTTGGCCAGCGCCCCGTACCCCCACAGCCGGGGCCGCAGCACCCGGCGCCGGGCCAGTGGCGGTATCCACTCCGCCACCACGGCCAGGGCGCCGAGCACGCCCATGAACGCCACCGCCGGCACGCCCGCCACCACCAAGAACATGTGCATGCCGATCATGCTCCCACCCGTGCCGCCCCAGCGGCACGACTGCCCGCAGCCACGGGGAATTGCTGTCGTGTTCCGGTCACCGTCACCGGACCCAGTCTTCCCGATAGGCCGTCCAGTCCGCCTCGGTGGCCGCGAAGTCGACGTAGAGGGCGACGCCGAAGCGGGCCCGGTCCCTGTCGGTGCGGGACAGGCCGAGGCGGACCCCGCGTACGGCGGCCGGGACGGTCTCGGCTCGGGCCCGGTGGCCGAAGCGGTTCTCGTGGTAGAAGGGCAGGCCCATGAGCAGGTCGGTGGACTCGGGGGTGACCTCCAGGGCCAGCGAGGTCTGCTGGGCGACATAGCCGCCGTACAGGCTCTGCAACGGCTGCATGGTGTCGTACGACATCACCGCGATCTGGTCGACGCGCCGCGCGACCTGCCCGAAGTACGCCTGCGACCACCACTTGGGGTGGCCGGTCACGGTGCCCCAGAAGGAGTGGAGGGCCGGCAGCGGATCGATCTGGTGGGCGGCGACGGAGAGCACGGCGTGGTGGGCGCGGGTGACGCGGTGCAGGGCGTCCAGGAGGGCGAGGTAGTTCCGGTCGCCGGAGTGCAGGGGCTCCAGGTCGAAGTGGGCGCCCTGGAAGCCGGCGGCGAGGATCTGCCGGGTGGACTCGACGACGGCAGCGCGGGTGGCGGGGCGCTCCAGGTGCATGGCGTACGGCTTCTCCGGGGCGACCTCGTCGCCGAGCCAGGCCTGCACACGGATGTGCGGCGCCCGGCGGCGCAGGGCTTCCGTGAGCCAACGGGCCCTGGGATACGCCGACTCGGGGAGCGTGCCGTCGTGTTCCAGGGGACCCGCGTGGACGTACAGGTCACGGATGCCGGTGTCGCGCAGACGGCCGGCGAGCGCGGTGACGTCGGCGTCGGTCCTGCGGCCGTCGATCCAGGCGTGGCCGAGCCAGACGGCGTCGCGGCCGCGGGTGTACGTGCCGCTGTCGGGGGTCCCGGTGTAGTCGAGGCGGAGGGCGGTCTCCGCGGCGAGGGTGGGAAGGAGCAGCAGGAGGACGAGGGCGAGCGCGGTGCGCCTGAGTGTGCGCGCCCATGTGCGTTTCCGGCTCCTGTCGGCGGGGCGGCTTTCGTCCCCGGGTGCGGGCGGCCCCTGTGGGCTTTCCTCGGCGTCGGCGGCCTCGGGCGGTCGTGGCGTGGGCGCGCCGGTACGCCCGTCCGCGCCTCCCCCGTCCGTCGTCGCCGCTTCCGTTTTCGCCCCGTCGCCGTCTCTGGTGTCCATTCCTGCCCCCTGCCCATCCCGTCCCCCACCCGTATCCATCCCGCTCGCGAAGGCGCCTACCTGCCCATACGCTCCAAAATGTGACGTCCTCCCCGATCCGCGGCCGGCCCCGGCGCGCCAAGGCGCACATATGGGTGCGGGTGGCGCATGCCGTGGTGGGTGTCGTGGTCGGGGCCGGGTGGCTGGTGTTGCCGGTGATGACGGGCGGTGCGCAAGATCCGGTTCCCGTGACGCCCGCCGGGACCGTCGCGAGCGCCACCGCGCCGCAGCAGGACGAGACGTCCGCCACCGACCTCCTGCTGCCCCTCATCGCGGTGGTCGCCGCCGTGGGGCTGGCCGGATACGGCTACCTGCGCCGCACCCGCCGCGCCCGTACCCGTACGACCCCCGGGATCGTCTCCGTCGCCCCGCCCGCGCCCACTCCGGCCGACTCCGAGCGCCAGGCGCGCGCCGCGCTGGTCCTCGCCGACGACTGTGTCCGCACGAGCCGGGAGGAACTCTCCTTCGTCCAGGAGCGGTTCGCGCGAACGGACACCGAGCCCTTCGTCGACGCGCTGCGGGCCGCCGAGACCGAGCTGGCGGCCGCGTGCGCGATCTGGCGTCGGTACGAGCAGGGGGTCCCGGAGGACGACGTGGCCCGGCGGCAGGCGCTGGTCGGCGTGGTCGGCCGGTGCGCGGAGGCGGGGCGCCGGCTGGATGCCCAGGCTCCCGCGCTGGACCGGCTGCGGCGGCTGGAGGAGCCGGAGCCGGCCGGAGCGCTGGAGGTCGCCGAGCGGCGGTTCCGGGAGCTGACGGGGCGGACGCCGGCCGCCGAGGAGACCCTGGCCACCCTGCGCGACCGCTGCACTCCCGCGGCCGTCGCGCCCGTCACCGGGTACCTCGAACAGGCCAAGGACCGGCTGGTGTTCGCCACCTCGCGGCTCAACGAGGCCCGCCAGTCGGCCGACGCGGGCGACGGCGCGCGGGCCGCCGGGCAGCTGCGCGCCGCCGAGGGCGCGGTGGCCCAGGCCGACGTCCTGGTCACCGGGGTGGAGCGGCTCGCCGCGGAGCTGCGGGAGGCGGCGGAGCTGGTGCCGGCCGCGCTGACCGGCGCGGAGGCGGAGATCGCGGCGGCCCGGAAAGGGGGCGTTGTGGTTCCGCTGACCAGCGGTGAGCTGCACGCCCGGCTGGCCCACGCGGACGGCGTGCTGGCCGCCGTACGGGAGGAGCTGACGGCGGGCGCGTACGACCCGCTGGACGCCCTGCGCCGGATCGCGCGGGCGGTGGAGCGGCTGGAGACGGGCCGCGCAGGTGCGCCGGCCGCCGCTGCGCTGCTCGTGGCGAGGAGTTCCGTCGCCGGGGCGGAGGACTTCGTCACGGTGCACCGGGGTGCGGTGGGCCCACAGGCGCGGGTCCGCCTGGCGGAGGCGGCACGCGAACTGGGCGCGGGTCACGCCGGCCAGGCCGATGCCATCGCCCGCGAGGCCCGGGACCTGGCCGAGCAGAACGTACGGGCCCACGGCAACCCGCACACGGGCGCCGACGGAGACGCACCGGGCCTGGCCGCTGCGGTCCTGGGCGGAGTCCTCCTGGCCGAGGACCCGGACGGCGGGCCACCGGCGAGCTACGGCGGCCCGGAAACACGGTCCCGCCGCAGCCTCTGAGCAGCTGCCCGGCCGATCGGGCCGTCCAGGTCCGAGCCCCGGGTGGCCGGTGTCAGAAGAGGCTCAGCAGAGCCTCCGCCGGGTCGGTGAGGCCTGCCTCTCCGCCGGGGAGCGGCAGCTCGAACCACACGGTCTTGCCGCGAGGCGTCCGGCGCGAGCCCCAGGCCGCGCTGAGCAACCCCACCAGCTGCAGCCCCCGGCCGCCCTCGTCGGTGTCCCGGGCCCGTCGGCGCCGGGGCTGGACCAGCCCGGAGTCCCACACCTCGCAGACCAGGGTGCGGTCCAGCAGCAGCCGGAGCCGTATCTCCCCCTCGCCGTACCGCAGCGCGTTGGTGACCAGCTCGCTGACGAGCAGTTCGGTGGTGTCGACGAGCGGCTCCAGGTCCCAGCTCAGCAGCTGTCCCCGGGCATACTCCCGCGCCCGCCCCACACTCCGCGGCTCACGCGGCAGCGTCCAGTCGCCGACGGACTCGGCCGGCAGCCCCTGCACCCGCGCCATCAGCAGCGCGATGTCGTCCTCGCCGTGGTGGGTGTCGAGGGTGTTGAGGACGTGGTCGCAGACGTCCTCCAGCGGGCGGGAGGGATCGGTGAGCGCGCCGACGAACGCCTGCAGCCCCTCGTCCAGGGGGTGGTCGCGGGACTCGACCAGGCCGTCCGTGTACAGCGCCAGCAGCGCGCCCTCCGGCAGCTCGACCTCGACCTCCTCGAACGGCTCGCCGCCCACTCCCAGCGGCATGCCGGGCGGCACGTCCAGCATCAGGGCCGGCTCACCGGGCTCGACCAGGACCGGTGGCAGATGGCCCGCGTTGGCGAACGTACAGCGTCTGGTGACGGAGTCGTACACGGCGTACACGCAGGTCGCGAGGTAGACCTCGGAGAGGTCGGCGTCGCGGGGCTGGCGTGCCGTGCGCGTCGCCTGCTGCACCCCGCCCGGAGTGCCCAGCCCCCGCGCGATCTCGTCCAGCGCCGAGAGCACCTCGGCCGGTTCGAGATCCAGCAGCGCCAACGTCCGTACGGCGGTGCGGAGTTCACCCATCGCGACCGCCGCCCGCAGACCCCGCCCCATCACGTCGCCCACCACCAACGCCGTACGGTGGCCCGGCAGTTCGATCACGTCGAACCAGTCGCCGCCCACCTCGGTCGCGGCGTTGCCGGGCAGATAGCGGCAGGCGATGTCCAGCCCGGAGGCCTCGGGGTCGCCCGGCGGCAGCAGCGAGCGCTGCAGTATCAGCGCCCGCTCGTGCTCCCGGCGGTACAGGCGCGCGTTGTCGATGCAGACCGCGGCGCGCGCGGCCAGCTCCACCGCCAGGTCCCGGTCGCGGTCGCCGAACGGCTCGCTGCCCTTGGTGCGGGCGAACTGGGCGAGGCCGACGACCGTGTCGTGGGCGACCATCGGCACGGCCAGCGTGGACTGCACGAGCCCGCCCTCCTCGGGCGGTACGGCTTGCGGCCGGGCGGTGCGCAGGGCGTCCGCGCAGGGCGAGTTGAAGGGGAAGTGGTGGACCGCGCCGACCTCGACGGGCTCGCCGGCGACGGCGAAGGGCGCACCGGAGACGGCGCTCGCGAAGGCGACGCGGCGCAGTTCGGCGCTGCCGTCCGTGAGTCCGGGCGGGGTCTCGTCGCCGGTGAGCAGGCCCTGGTAGAGGTCGACGGTGGCGAGGTCGCAGAATCCGGGGACGACGACGTCGAGGAGTTCCCGGGCCGTGGTCTCCAGGTCGAGGGAGTTCCCTATGCGCGCGCCGGCCTCGTTGAGCAGGGCGAGGTTGCGCCGGGCGGCGGCGGCCTCACGGGCGGCGGCCCGGCGGGCGGTGATGTCGGTGCCGAGCCAGGCGATACCGATGGGCCGGCCGCTGCCGCTGTGCACACGGTAGAGGTTGACGGACCAGTGCCGGCGTTCCTCGGAGCCGGGGACGTGACCGGTGACATGCATGTCGGTGATGGACTGGCCGGTGTCCAGCACCCGCCGCAGGGTGGCCGAAACCCGCTCGGCCTCACCGCGCGGCAGATAGTCGTGGACGCCCTTGCCCCGGTGGTCGTCCGGGGTGCCGCCGAAGGTGGAGGCGAAGCGCTCGTTGGCCCGACGGACCCTCAGATCGGTGTCGATCAGCAGGAATCCGAACGGGGACTGACCGAAGATGGCCTGGGAGGCGGCCAGATCGGTCTCCATGCTGCGCAGGGTGCGGACGTCCACGACGATACACACGGCGGCCTTGTCGCCCTCGGCGGTCCGGGTGGGCATGACGTAGACCTCGGCCAGGCCCTCCTCGCCGCGCCCGCCGTCCGCCCTGTCCGGCATCCGGAAGGGCACGACCCCGGTCCACTCCCGCCCGTCGAGGATTTCGGCCATCTTGCGCTGGCCGCGCTCGCGCAGGTCGGGGTCGATGAAGGCCTCTATCGGGTCCATGCCGACGGCGCGTGCGGCGGGGATGCCGAAGAGCTGCTCGGCGCGCAGGCTCCACTGGTCGACCAGCCCGCCTGGACTGATGGAGAAGGACGCGACCTTGATGTAGTCGTAGATGGAACCGGGCGGACTGCTCTGCCACATGGCGTCGCCGGGTGCGGCGGCCTCCGCGGCCTGGTTCCTCGCGCCGTCCGACGGGTCCTCGGACTCCGTGGCCTTCGCTGGTATCTCGCTCACGCGAACCGTCCCCTCCAGCTCACCGCGCCCGGCACCGGTCACCGACAGCGGCTGCCCGCAGTATCCAGCACTACGGCGCCGCACGACACGGTGTTCACGATCACAGCTCGGTCCAGATGTTTTTCGGACCGGTCCGTGACAACACTTCCACTCTTCTAACCAGGGAACACGCCCTCGAATCACGCACCGCGGCGACGGCGGCGCGCCCGCGGCGCACGATGGACGCACCGCCACCCGCTGTACACCCCCGTGCCCCCCGGATGCTTCCGGCTCACCCCGGCACCGTCAGTTCGAACCAGACGGTCTTTCCGCTCGCGCCGGGCCGGGTGCCCCAACGACGCGAGGAGCCCGCGACGAGTTGCAGACCGCGCCCGCCCTCGTCCTCGTCGCGGGCGACGCGTTCGCGCGGCGGGTCGGGCAGCGGGTCGGAGACCTCCACCCGCAGCGCGTCGTCCAGCCCGGCGGGACGTACGAGCCGTACGCCGATGGGGCCGGTGGCGTGCCGCAGCGAGTTGGTGACCAGCTCGCTGACCAGCAACGCGGCGAGATCGGCCAGGCAGTCGAGGTGCCAGCCGTGCAACTGGCCGCGGACCGCGGCGCGGGCGGTGCGCACGGCACCCGGTTCCGCGGGAAAGGTCCACTCGGCGCAGTCGCCATCGGTGTCGATCACGCCGATCACTTCCCAGGCCAGTGAGCCTACCCATGTCCGGTTTCGTGGGGTTAATGGGCACATACCCGATATCCAGGGGGCAGTACCGCGCGGGAGGGCGCACAGTGGCACGAACGGCGTAGGAGGCGCTCAGTGCGGGCCGCTGATGAGCCGGGGTGAGACTTCACGGACCGCCGGGACGTCCTGGTCGAGCCAGTCCACTTCCCAGATCCGGTCCGGGGTCAGCCAGCGCAGTTCGTCATGGTCCTGGAGGGGCCTCGGCGCGGGGGAGCCGGGGCGCAGGCGGGCGGTCCACACCTGCAGGACGTACGGCGCCCGCAGCGGCCACTGGCCGGGCACGCGCTCGACCGCCTCGGCCTCGATGCCGAGTTCCTCGCGCAGTTCACGCACCAGGGCGTCCTCGGGCCGTTCGCCCGGCTCGACCTTGCCGCCGGGCAGCTCCCAGCGGCCGGCCAGGTCGGCGGGTGCGCTGCGGCGGGCGGCGAGCAGTCGGCCGCCGTCGAGGAGGGCGGCTCCCACCACCACGATCCGGTCCTTCAGCGGTGTGCCGGGTGTCATGGGCGTCATGGGGCGGAGCCTACGGGAGGGCGCGCCAGGTCAGTTGGGGCACGTCTCCCCGTGTCAGTTGCAGGCGCCAGGGCCGGGGTGGCCGGCACCGTCCCCGTGTCAGTTCCGGGCGCCGTCCCCGTTCTGGCCGATGCGCTCGACCCAGTAGAGCTGTTTGTGTCCCCGGTCGTCGAGGCTGTCGGCGATCTTCTGGGCCTCGGCGCGGGTCGCGTAGCGGCCGACGCGGTAGCGATTGCCGTTGTCGTCCTGCCGTATCACGATCCAGGGCAGGGAGACCGTCCCCTCACTCATGGTCCCCACCGCCCGCGCCGCTCCTTCTCGCACCACCCCACCAGCCTCCGCTTCCTGTCCCGGGCCCCCGCCGTGCCCCGCCTAAGGAAACCGCAATACGCATATGCCCGAGCGTACGCCCAACCTTTACGCAGCGAACACGCCTTTTCACAAAGAGGTATGCAACCAGCCAGAACGCAGGGGGCGCACGGATGCGAATGCGCCGTCGTGAGCGCCGCTGTCCCGAGTCGGAGGCATATCCGTGTGACCCCTGGTCACCAGGGAAAACGGCCGGATTACGGCGACGGCCGGGGCCCGGACACAGAACGCGCGACCGCCCGCCCTTCACCGGACCGCAGCGAGGGTGTGCGCTACCTCACTCAGGGGGCGCACAGCAGGTCAAACCTCGCGCAAGGGGCGCCGACGGCCAGGGCGGGTGCGGCGGTGGGCACGGCCAGGCGGAGCGACTGTCAGATCCGCGCCAGACGCGAGCCCATTACGGCTGGAGTTGGCCGCCCCGCCCATCACCGCGTCCAGCGAACGCCCCGACGGCCACGGCCCCGCCGTCGCGCACATACGGCCCCACCGTCACGACCCCACGGCCCCGCCACCCCGCGCTCAAGAACCTGCGGCCCCACGGCACCGCACCTCACCACCCGGCACTTCCCAGGCCGCCCACCCAACAGCACCACCCGCCCCAACCCGGCCGCCCGGCACTCCCGGGCCGGCCGCCCGCCACCCGTGCTCCGGCCGGACCACCCATCCCCGCCCCGCACTTCACCCCCACCGCCCCGGCACTCACGGGCCGACCACCCGCCACCCGCGCCCCGCAACACCGCCCGCTCCAACCCCGCCGCCCTGCATTCCCCGGCCGACCGCCCACCACCCGCGCTCCAGCCGGACCACCCATTCCCGACCCGCACTTCGCCGCCGCCCGGCACTCACGGGCCGACCGCCGCCCGCCACCCGGGCCCCGCCGGACCACCCGTGCCGCCCCGCACTTCGACCCCGCGACCCACGCTCCTGGGCCGACCGGCACTCGCGGGCCGGCCACCCGCACCCGCACTCCCGCCGAACCACCCGTTCCCGCCCCGCGCCCCCACCGGCACCGCCGTCGGCGCTCCTCACCTCACCGGCAAGTGATAAGCCACCCGGTACCGGTCCGCCGGGATGACCACGTCGGCCGTTTCCACCGGGCGGCCGGAGGCGTAGTACGTGCGGTGGACGACCAGGACCACGTGGCCGGGGACGCCGCCGAGCACGTGCAGTTCCTCGGCGAGGCCGGGACGGGCGCCGACCTCCTCGGTGACGTTGTCCACGATGACGTCGATGGCGCGCATGCGCTCGACCACGCCCATGCCGCCGAGCGGCCCCTCCTCGGGCAGCATCACCGGGGTGCGGCCGGTGACGGCGAGGGGCTCCCACGAGGTGGAGAGCATCATCGGCTCGCCGGCCTCCCGGAACAGGTACTTGGTGCGCATGACCCGGTCGCCGACCTGGAGGCCCAGCCGCTCGGCGATGGCCGCCCCGGCCTCGGCCTGTTCGCTGCTGGACTCCCAGGTGCCGCGCACCGAGGCGTCGGCCTGCTCCTGCCGGAAGGGCGTGGCACCGCTGGAGGGGCGGTATCCGGAGCGGGCCACGCGGCGGGGCACCGGGCGCTCGCGCACATACGTCCCCGAACCGGAGCGGCCCTCGACCAGCCCCTCGGCCATCAGCACCTTGCGGGCCTCGAGCGCGACGGTGTCCGAGACGCCGTACTCCTCGCGGATGCGGGCCTGCGAGGGCAGGCGGGTATGAGGCGGCAGTGAACCGTCGACGATCTTCTTGCGGAGATCACCCGCGACACGCAGGTACGCCGGCTGCTCACCGAAAGTCACTGGCCGCTCCCATCAGGTTGTACAGACAGCAACAGCCTGGCAACCGTGGGTTGTGCCACGCAAGCAAGGGCCAGAGAATCACCCGATGTGATTACGTGGGGCACGGGAAGGCTTTACCCAGGCACTTTCTCCTTATAGATGCATAGATGCGCTCACACGGCCGTGCTCACACCTGGACTGTGCTCACACCTGGGCGCCGTGGCCACACCGGCGGCACCCCGGGGCCGGGGGCGTTGCCAGGCCCAAGGCCTTCCGTACGGTGACCGACCGGTGCGGCTCGATCAGGCCGAGGGCGGTCTCCTGGCGGCCTGGCTGATATGGCCCTTGTGGCTGGTGGGGCTGCAAGACAGCGGTGTGGACACCGGTACCGTGCTCCTGGGGCGGGCGGCGGCAGCGCGCGGGACCGGTGGAGGCCGTGACCGGGCCGACGTGCGACAGACAGGGCATGGTGAGCGGGGCACGAACGGGGGGCGGAATGAGGGGGGACACCCTGCCCGGGAACCGGGTGGGCGACGAGGTCGTCCGGGCGGTGAACGGGCTCACCAAGCGGTGGGCCGCGTCGGCGCAGGACGGCACGGTCTTCTCGGCGGCCGGGGTCTGGCCGCTGCTGGCCTTCCTGGCGGACGGCGCGGCGGGCCCGGCCCGGGCCGAGCTGAGCGAGGCCCTCGGACTGCCGGCGGATCAGGCAGCCGGTGCGGCACGGGAGTTGCTCGGCGCGCTGGGCGCCCTGCCCGGTGTGGGCTCCGCCGTCGGCCTGTGGACGAAACGGACGGTGGAGCTCGTCCCGCCGTGGGAGGCGGGGCTGCCCGCCGAGGCGCACGGCGTGCTCACCGGGGACACCGGCGCCGACCAGCGGGCGCTGGACGCCTGGGCGGCGGACCGTACCGGCGGGCTGATCGACCGGATGCCGGCCACGCTGGACAAGGACACCGAGCTGGTGCTGGCCGGGGCGCTGACGGTGCGGACCCGGTGGCTCAGCCCCTTCGACGAGGTTCCGCTGGAGACGGCGTACGAACCCTGGGCCGCCACCGAGCGGTTGGGCCTGCGGCACAGGAGCACCCTGCCGGACCGGGTCGGCGTCGCCGACACCCCGCACGGCCGGGTCACCGAACTGAAGGTGCTCGGCACGGACGCGCTGGACGTGCATCTGCTGCTGGGCGAGAAGGGGACGGCGCCGGGCCGGGTGCTCGGCGCGGGCGTGGACCTGCTGCACCGGCCGCGCACGGTCGTACCGGGCTCCCGGCTGCCGTACGGGGAGGTGGGCCCCGGGCTGCGGGTGGTCGAGGAGCGCTGCGCGGCCCCCTCCCCGCCGGTCCTGGACGTGCTGACGGCCGCGTACGACGTGACGGCGGACCACGATCTGCTCCAGCGGCACGAGCTGTTCGGGCTGACCACGGCACGGGACGCCCGGCAGGGGCACTTCCCGGGGATCAGCGGCTTCCCCCTCGCCGTCGGCTCGGCCGCACAGAGCGCCCTGGCGCGGTTCGGGGCGCTGGGCTTCCAGGCGGCGGCGGTCACGATGGTGGGGGCGTACGGGGCCGGGATGCCACCACAACTGCGCCATGTGAGGCGGCGGGTGAACGCCGTCTTCGACCGCCCCTTCGGCATCCTCGCGCTGCACCGGCACTCGCGGCTGGTGCTGGCGGCGGGGTGGGTGACGGATCCGCTGCCGTTCCCGGAGCACCCGGGGCAGCCGGAGGATCCGTGGGACGACGAGTGAGCAAGGCCCTGTGGAAGGACGATCAGTGAGCAAGGTGACCGCCGAGACGGTCCGTGGGGTGAACGGGCTGACGGCCCGCTGGGCGCAGGCCCTGCCGGAGGGGACGGCCTTCTCCGCGCCCGGGGTCTGGCCCCTGCTGGCCTTCCTGGCCGACGGCGCCGCCGGCCCGGCGCGGGCCGAGCTGAGCGGGGCTCTCGGCCTGCCGGCGGATCAGGCGGCCGGTGCCGCACGGGAGTTGTCGGCGGCGCTCGCGTCGGTGTCCGGGCTGGACGCGGCGCTCGGCCTGTGGACGCACCAGGCGCTCACCCTGCGGGAGGAGTGGCGGGCCGGGCTGCCGGCCGGGACGTACGGGGTGTTCGGGGACGACCTCGTCACCGCGCAGGAGCGGCTGGACGCCTGGGCGGCCGAGCGGACCGGCGGGCTGGTGGAGCGCATGCCGGTGACGCTGACCCGGGACACGCGGATGGTGCTGGCCAGTGCCCTGGCGCTGCGCACGACCTGGCGGCAGCCGTTCAGCGAGCTGCCGCTGCGGCCCGGCTCCGGACCCTGGCAGGGGCGTACGCTGCGCGGCCTGCACCGGCGGAGCGTGCGGCCGGACCGGGTGGGTGTGACGGGCACCGCGGACGGCTTCGTCACCGCGCTGACGGTGCCCGGCGACAACGGCATCGACGTCCATCTGGTCCTCGGGGAGGAGCACATGAACCCGGGCGAGGTGCTCACGGCCGGGGTGGGGATCGTCGAGCGGGCGCTGCCGCTGACCGGGGGCGGCGCGCTGCCGCACGGGCATGTGGGGCCGGGCCTGTACGTGGAGCAGCAGCCGGCCGTCGAGCCGACGCCGCTGACGCTGGATGTGCGGACGGTGGCGTACGAGGTGCGCGCCGACCACGATCTGCTCGCCCTGGCGGGGCTGTTCGGCCTGACGGCGGCGACGGATGCGCGACACGCCCATTTCCCCGGCATCAGCGACTACCCGCTCGCCATCGGCGCGGCCCGCCAGTCGGCGCTGGCCCAGTTCGGCGCGCTCGGCTTCCGCGCGGCGGCGGTGACCGCGGTGATGGCGGCGCCGGGCGGTGCCCCGCCGCAGTACCGCTACGAGTCGACGGTCGTCCGGGCCGTCTTCGACCGCCCCTTCGGCTTCCTCGCCGTCGACCGCGAGTCGCGTCTCGTGCTGGTGGCGGGCTGGGTGACGGATCCGGCGCCGGAGCCCGTCATGAGCTTCCCGGGCGCTGTTCCTCCAGGACTCTGACGCAGCGGGCGAGCAGCCCGGTCAGCGCCTCGCGCTCGGCGTCGGTGAACTCCGCCGCGAGGGCCCGTTCGACGCGTACGGCGGCCGTGTCGGCCTCGGCCATGACGGCGCGGCCCTCGTCCGTGAGGCGGGTCTCCAGGACGTTCTTGTGCCACTCGTGCGGGCTGCGGGTGATCAGGTCGCGGTCCTGGAGGTTCTTCAGGACCGTGTTCATGGTCGGCGGCGTGACCCCGCACAGCCGGGACAGGGCCGCGGCGGAGATGCCGGGGTTGCCGGAGAGGTGGAGCAGCGCGGCGTACTGGGCGACGGTCAGGCCCGCGGGCTTGAGGACCGCGGTCTTCGTGGCGTTGAGGGCCTGCTCGGCCCGCTTGAGGTGGGAGCCGAGGCGCTCGGACGCGGGCATGGAGGTCACCCGGCCCAGATTAGTGCTTGGGCAAGGATGAAGGCCCTGATGGTGATTAATGCACTGACAAGCATTAGAGCTCTAATGTAGCTTTGCATTCGTCCTGCAGTGAGCAGCCGAACCGAGAGGCACCGTCGTGTCCCGTTCGATCCACCGCCGCACCCTCCTGACCGGCGCCGCCGCCGCGACCGTGGCCCTCGCCGCACCCCGGGCCACCGCGGCCGCCGGCCCCCGCATCTCCACCGCCTTCACCCTCCCGGACGCCCGGGCCTACCCCGAGGGCATCGCCCTGGACCCGCGCACGGGCGACGCGTACGTCGGCTCCTTCACGACCGGCGCGATCTACCGGGCCGCCGCCGGCAGCCGCGCCGCCGACGTCTTCCTGCCGGCCGGCGCGGACGGCCGTACGACGGCCAACGGGCTGAAGGCCGACCGCGCGGGCCGCCTGTGGGTCATCGACCACACCACCGGGATCGACGTCTACGACCTGCGCGACCGCTCCCTGCTGGCCCGCTTCCAGGTACCGGAGGGCGACCCGCGCTTCATCAACGACCTCGTGATCGGCGCCGACGGCACCGCCTACGCCACCGACAGCGTGCGCCCGGTGGTCTACCGGGTCACTCCCGCCGAGGTGGCCCGGGGCGGCAGCGCGCCGCTGGCCGCACACTTCGACCTGAGCGGCGCCGTCCCCCCGCACGCGCCGAACGCCTACGCCCTCAACGGCATCGTCGCCGACCCCACCGGGCGCCTGCTGTTCGTGGTCGACATGACCGGCGGCGGCCTGTACCGGGTCGACGTGACCGACGGGTCGGTCCGCCAAGTCACCCTGCACGGCGGAGACCTGGTGAACGGCGACGGCCTGGAGCTGTCCCACCGCACCCTGTGGGCGGCCCACAACCGGACCAACACCCTGACCCGCTGGCACCTCTCCCCCGACGGCACCGAGGCCCGCCTGACCCGCACACTGACCACGACCGACCTCCAGATCCCCACCACCCTGGCCCACACCCACCGCGGCCTCCTCGTCGTCCGCTCCCAGTTCGACAAGGGCGGCCCCATGGGGCAGGGGACACCGACCACGCCGTTCACGGTGGCCCGGGTGACGGGGATGTGAGCCTCGGGCCTCCCAACTGACCTACCGTCCGGTCGAGTTGAAGCACTACCGCCCCTGTGACCACGCCGCTACGCTGAGCCACTCGGCCGTCCACCGGAGGTGAGCAGTTGGGCACGACAGCGCATGGCGGCGGCACCGAGCCACGAAAGGCCGCGCTATTCGTTGACTTCGACAACATCTATCTCGGCCTGCGCAAGTTCGCCGGCGAGGCCGCCGAAGCCTTCGCCACACACCCGACGCAATGGATGAACTGGCTGGAGGCAGGGAGCGACACCGCGGCGGCTCCGCCCGGGAATCACGCCCGCCGGTTTCTCGTGCGGAACGTCTATCTCAATCCCGGACCCTTCAGCCCGTACCGGGCCGTCTTCACGAGCAGTGGGTTCCGAGCGATCGACTGCCCGACCCTGACCGCCCAGGGCAAGAACAGCGCCGACATCCATATCGTGCTCGACATCATGGACGCGCTCGCGAACCAGACCCGCTACGACGAGTTCGTCATCATGTCGGCCGACGCCGACTTCACCCCCGTGCTCCGGCGGCTGCGCGCCCAGGACCGGTGGACCACGGTGGTGACGGCAGGACTGAGCGCCCCGGCCCTGCGCGCGAACTGCGACACCCTGGTGACACCCGAACAACTCGTCGCGGCCATCCTCGGAGAGACGTCCGAATCGGCCGAGACGGCGCTGGACTACGTTCCCGCGCCGCTCAGGGCTTCCTCCGCGCCGGCCCGCGAGTTCGCCGGCGAGCGGGCACAGGCCGAGCCGAGCGGGGATGTCGAAGCCGTCGCCGTGGCGATCCGCGATGCCGTCCGGCGCAACCCCCGCCCGCTCGCGGCCTCGAGCGCGGCGCAGGCGGCACTCGCCGTCGACCCGGAGATCAAGACATCGGGCTGGTACGGCGCGGGGTCGTTCCGCGCCTTCGTCGAACGCCACCTGCACGATCTGCGGTACGAACCCGGCGGAGCCGGCTACGTGGTCGATCCGGCACTCCGCCCGGCGGACGGCACACCGAGCGACGAACGGCTCGAGCGCGACCCCTTCCTCCAACGGGTGCGCACCGTGACGGGCGTACCCGCACTGCCGTCACAGGCATACGGCACCCTCTTCCGCGTCCTCGCCGAGGATCTGCAGGAGCATCCGTTCCACCTCACCGAGACGTCCAAGCGGGTGCGCGATCAGACGGACCTGCAGGGCACGCCGGTCCCGCGCAGCGCGATCAGCTTTGTCATCAAGGGACTCACCTACGCCAAGCAGAAGCTGACGGATGAGGCCACCGCCGAAGCCCTGGCCGATGCCTGGGTCGACAACATCTACACGCTGTGCGCGAACGAGCAGATGCCGCTGACGGAGGAGGACCGGCAGGCGATCCGGGCGTGGGTCACCGACAACGTCGTACCCGAGAGCACCGGATCAGCCGAGGGGCCGGACTCCTGAGGTACGCCGGCCGGGACGGCCACGCCACCAGGTCCCGTGCGGCAGCAGTAACGCTCACGTTCCCGCTCGGGGAGCTCGGCCGGCGGCGCGGCACCGGCATCCTCCACGTACCCGGCCGTGGTCAGGTCCGTCATCGCCTGGACGATGTCCGGGTCGGGCGGCCGCAGCTGCGGGTGGCGACGTCCGCGGTGCTCCGCGTACCGTCCATGGCCTCACGTCTGGTGTTCCGGCTTGATCCGAGGCCGCCGTATCGGGTGCACCGTCCTCTTCCCCAGTCTCTTCAGCCCCAACTCCCCGAAGGAGACCACCAGCGACAGCGGTGGCATCGGCGGCGCCTGAGCGGACGCGGATGATGGACCGCTTCCCCACGGTCGCGGAGGTCACCGAGTCGGCGCGGCAGCTGGTCTCCCGGTTTCCCGGAGCCGGCCGCCTGCGCCGGATCGGGACGTCCCGCGCGGGCCGTCCGATCCTGATGCTGTCCGTGGGGCACGGGCCGCGCCACATCCTGGTGGTCGCCCGACCGCACCCCGACGAGCCGGTCGGCGGCGCGACCGCGCTGGCGCTGGCGGAGCAGGTGGCACGCGGCGACCGGGTTTCCGCCCACTCCGGCTGTTCCGCCGCGACCGGGCGGTAGGCGGTGCGGTAGTAGGCGTCCAGGGTGTGGTCGGGGCCGGCCGTCGCCTCTTCGATTCCCGGGCTCAGCGCGGCGCCGTCCGGGTCCAGGCACAGGACGATGTCCCAGGTCACGACGGAGGGGTCGGTCGCCGCACCGATCGAGTCACGGCACCTCCCGGAGAGCCTGGCGCTGTTCCGTGTGATCGACGAACTGCGGCCGTTTCTCCAGTGCTCCCTGCACGGCGTCGAGGCGGGCGGCAGCTGGGTGCAGTTGACCCACGACCTGCCCCAACTCGCCGTACCCTTCCGCATGTCCGCCGCGGACCTCGGCATCCCGGTCCAGCACGGCACGTTCGACGCCCTGTACTGGGAGAACCCCGGCCCCGGGGTCTACGTCCTGCCTCCGCCGGACAGCACCGACCGCCTGGCGGCCGGGTCCGCGAACATCGGGCTGTCCACCTGGTGCGCACCCGCACGGTACGGCGGCGTCACGGCGATCGTCGAAGTGCCCATGTGGGCGACCGACATGGCCGACGACCTCTCCCCGCACCCGGAGCCCGCTCCGGCACTGCGCGAGCTGGCCGGGCTGGTACGGGAGGGCGGACGGCAGGTGAGCGCCGTCCTCGACAAGGCACGCGCCTTCCTCCCACCGGCCCGGCACAACCCGCCCCGACGCGTGCTGGAGTGGATGGCCGACGGCCTGTACGACCTGGTCGCCGACTCCTGGGAACCGCTGGCCCGGCAGGCGGCCGAGGCAGCCCACGCCGACGGTCCGCCGCCGTTGACGACAGCCCAGATCTGCGCCCTCGACATCGTGGCCCGCCGGCAGCCGCTGCGCGCCGCGGGTCTGCTGCTACGCCTGCTGAGGGCGGCGGACGACCCCGCCGCCCCCGGTCTGCACCGCGAGCTGGACGAACTCTTCACCGCATGGTGCAGGGACTTCGAGAAGGCCCTGCGGCTGCGCCGGGTGCCCGTGCACCATCAGGTGGAACACCAGGCACGCACGGTCATGGCAGCCGCGGAGACCGCACCGACCGCCCTCGGGTGAACACGGCGGAATGCGCTCCCGACGCCCCAGGTGACCGTTCCGGGACGACCCGCCAGGTCGCACCGACCCGAGGAGACCTCACCCACAGCCCGATCAGAGCGGGTTGAGACGAGCCTTGAGCAGGCAGAACTCATTGCCCTCGGGGTCGGCCAGGACATGCCACTGCTCCTCCCCCGTCTGGCCGATGTCGGCGCGGCGCGCACCGAGCTTCAGAAGGCGCTCGAGCTCGGCATCCTGATCGCGGTCGGTGGCGTTGACGTCGATGTGCAGCCGGGACTTCCCCTTCTCCGGCTCATCCCTGCGACTGAGGATGATCGTCGGCTGCGGACCACCGAACCCCTCGCGCGGCCCGATCTCCAACGTGCCGTCGTCCTCGCGATCGAGCACGACGAAGTCCAGGACCTCGCACCAGAACCGCGCCAGCACCTCAGGGTCGCGGCAACCGAGCACGAGCTCACTGATACGACATGCCATGACGAAACCTGCTCTCGGTGAAAACAACCCCGCGACGGTACCGGACGAGGCGAGCACGGGCGAAGCGATTTCAGGCCGCCCTGTCGGGGCAGCCGGGCAAGGCCGTCGGCCATGCCGCAGGCAGAAGAGCGCTGCCCCACCACCGCACGCGAAAGAGGCCGGCTCCCGGAAGAGCCGACCCCGTCTGACCTGCCTGTTCACCAGGGCGCCACGGTGGTGTTGTTCCGTCCGCTCACACGTTGAAGCGGAACACATGAGGGCAGATCCTGACCTGCGGCGGGACGCCGATGATGCTCCTGACCAGGTATTTTTCTGTTTGCAAGCGATGGCGTGCGACGGCCGCTCTCGACCGTCCTGCGGACTGTCTGCGGACTCATGGTGAGCAGTCGGGCCGCCCCGAGCAGAAGGCCAGCCGTCTGGGCTCCCGGGCAGCGAGGAAGCGCCCGCGCGGCCATCCGACTCTGGACGCGCCCCTGTCGGCTCGGCCGGTGGACCATCGGCGTCCGAACCTCAATCCACTGGATTACAAGTCCTGGTCACGGCATGACGAGTGGTTCCGGACGGTGCTTCGGGGTCCGGAACCACCAGGTCAGAGCACATTCACAGTGACGAGCGATCTACCTCGTGACGGCACGTGCTACACCGTGCGCTTACGCATCGCTCGCGCAAAAGAGGCTGCTGACCAGTGCGTGAGCCCCCTCCGGGGCGCCTCAGCTTTCGATCAGACTCAGGCAACATCAAGCCCTACGCCAATGGACCGGTGCAGTGCCCGGCTATCGGGGCTCGAGCCTCACCCACCTGCCCAGGCGTGATGCGTGCTCGGATCTTGGGCGGGGGGCAGGGGAACGTTGAAGGGCGCGGCCCGTCCTGATCATGTGATTCCACTCGCAAGATCGTGAAGGCCGCGCCCGTAAGCCACCTTGCCCGACCCTGCCCGCCTCTCGTCAACTCGCCGATCAACTCCGCGTCGAGGATGAGGAGTTGTGCACGCCCGCGAAACTCCCCTCGCTCCTGGAGGCGGTCGGCGCCGTGCCCGACCCGCGTTCTGCGCACCTGGTCACGTACCCTCTCCCGATGCTGCTCGGCCTGGTGGCCTGCGCCCTGTTGTGCGAGGTGCGCTCGCTGCGCAGTGTGATCCGCTGGGCGAACGGCCAGGGAGCAGGCATCCTGGCGGCGCTCGACGTCCCCGACGGTGATCTGGCGCAGTTGCCGGTGGCCACCACGCTCACCCGCGCCCTTGCCCGGATCGACGCCCACGCACTCGGTGCGGCCGTCGGCGCCTTCGTGCAGGCCCACGCCGCCGACCCGCTGGCCGGAATCGCGGGGGATCCGCCCATGCTGCAACTGGCCGCGGACGGCAAGACGGTTCGCGGCGCCCGCGACGCCGACGGCCTGCAGCTTCACCTGCTCGGTGTCTACCAGGTCTATCCCGGCGTGATGCTCGCTTAGCGCGAGATGCGCCACAAGCCCCACGAGACCGTGCACTTCACGCCGCTCTGACCTGATCGCAAACATCACCGGCGCGACGGTGACCGCCGACACCCTGCACACGGTGGCCGATCACGCCCGCTACCTGCACCGACGCGGCGCCTTCGGACTCTTCCCGGTCAAGGAGAACCGCGCTGCCCTGTTCGCCCAGCTCGACGCGCTCAACTGGGACGAGACCACGAACCCGCAGATCAGCATGGTCCGCACCGAGGAGACCAACAGCGGCCGCCACGAGACCCGCATCGTCCGAGTCCAGGCACTGGAAGACGGTCAGGTCAACTTCCCGCACGCCACCCAGGCTCTGCTGGTGGAGCGGTACACCACCGGCCGGGGAGACCAAAAGGTCCACGCGGACGCCGAACTCGGCATCACACCGCACCTGTCCAGGCCGCCGACGCGGCCACCCTCGCCCGCTGCGTGCGAGGCCAATGGGCCATCGAATCCCAGCATTTCGTCAGAGACGTGACCTTCGGCGAAGACGCCAGCCGGGCCCGCACCGGCAGCCTTCCCCGAGCCCTCGCCACCTTCCGCAGCCTGGCGATCAGCCTCGCCCACCTCTCCGGATGGAAGAACAACGCCGCCGCACGCACCGTCAGTTCACCTGATACCGCGTGCGGGTAGACCCCAACGATCTCGGCCCACTCCGCGTCTTTGGCCCGGGGCGTCGCCCTGCAAGGGCGATGGTGACGCGAACGGCCAGCCTGCACGTTTCGGCCAGATCGCCGGGCAAATCTCTCGGTTACAAGACGCTATTTGCCCACCGGTTGTCTGCCGACCCGTCTCCTGACCAGGTCCAATGACAACCGTAACGAATTCCGGACACTCTGCTGCTTCTAGCCAATCTCGTTATGCCTTCTGTGGTGACAGTTTACAGAGAGCTTACTGTGTCCTAGCGCGCTGTGATCATTGAACGCTTGCCCAGACCGAGACTCCATAAGGACGGCAATGATTTTTCTCTACTCGCGCTCAATCAAAATTCTGCTCGCTAGCCTTTCAGTCTGGGCGCTCCTTTTAACCGGAGTGGCCATATCCGCCGAGGCGCTTCCGCCTATCCAAAAAAATGGAGGGCTTGATGAACCGATAGGGCGCGACGTTCCTCACGCCGTAAGCCCGCAGAAAGCCATGAGCCTGAACCAGCGCCGCGCACAAGTTGCACGTGACGCAGAAATACGGTCTAGCCATGATTTTCAGACACAGAGAAAGAAGGGTGCCGCAAATTCACCAGGCTCCCACGAGCCTTCTGTGCGTCACCATGCCAGCACAACTCCGAGATACACATATTTCGCAGATGAGCTGCAACTGCTAAGAGAGGACGGCAGTGTTGCCAGCCTGAGCCACTTGGCGCCCAAACCTTCCTATGACACGGGTGACTTCGTCCCAATGGACGGCGAGAAGCTGACCATTCGTGCTGGCGTTTACTACGATCCAGGGGTGCCAGGACGACTGCAAGATCTAGATTTCGGCCTACAGAACGTACAGCTACGCGTCTCCTATCACTGTGGTTTCGACTTCTCACACGTAGCGGACTCCGTGTGGTCATCACAGACAATAAATATCAAGGCGCCATCATACGTTCACAGTCACTTCATTCTAGATGACCCTCCTGTCGACCCAACCGATCCGCGACCTCTTCCGAAATATCAGGCAGGGGCGCCGCTCGACTTTAGTTTTACCTATGATGCGACGCAATGCAGAAGGGCTCTAGCTGACGGCGATTTCGATCTAACCTCTGAGCCAGTCATCAGTATTGGCATAACAGAGCCGAACACTGACGGCACCTGGCCAAATGGTGGACCTACTCTCGGATATGGATGGGACGTCCGATCGCGTGCCCTCGCAAGCATTGGACCGAACCAGACGTACGGAAACTGCTCCAGTAACTCCGCAAGCACAGCGCACTGCCAGAGTGTCGGCGGGTTCGACGTCAATACTGCTACCGGGGCCTTCGGCCAGGTTCTGAATGATGGATCCACCCTGGGCGGATCCGACCAGGACTTCCAGCGAACGTACTCATCAAACAATGATGCGACGGGTTCTTTGGGCAGTGGATGGGCCGCATCATGGGACACCAAGCTCACGGTCTCAGACAAAGGTGACGCCACATTCCTCGCAGAAGATGGCTCCCGATACATCTTCACCAAAAACGCGGATGGCACTTACTCCTCACCCGTCACCTCCCATGCCGAGTTGAAGAGCGAAACTGACGGATACACCTTGCAGACCCGAGAGGGAAACAGCCTCCAGTTCGACAAGTCAGGCCTCCTTATTTCGCGGACCGACAAGCAAAGCCACACAACAAGTTACGACTACGACGCCTCAGGTCACCTATCTTCCCTGACAAACCCTCTCGGACATCGCGCAAACTTCAGCTACTCTGGTGACCTGCTGTCGGAAATCAGTCTTTCGGACGGCCGGAAAATTCACTACGGATACAACGATGGCCGGCTTACTTCCGTAAGTGACGCAAACGGCCTCGCCATGTCGTACGCCTACACCGGCGGAAGGCTTTCCAGCATTCAGGATGAGCGTGGAAACTACACCATTCGCAACTCCTACAACGTGGCTGGAAGAGTCTACGAACAGACCGACCCCACCGGAGAAAAGGTCAAGTTTTCATACAAGGGCGGCGAGACCGACGTAACGATGCCGGACGGCGGGGTCTGGAGCGACGTCTACAGCAGCGGCAACGTCCTACTCAATAAGTATGACCCTTTCGGGAATAAGACCTCATTCGAGTACACGTACCGACTCGACCCTCTCAAGGTCACCGACGCCGAAGGACATACAGTTACGACAGAGCCTGATGAAAAGGGACGACTCCGAGTAATTCATGCGCCGCTACATGATGAGCGATGGGACTACTCGTCGGACGGCGACATCCTCGACTACTACAACGGAAACAAGAAGGCATCCGGGTACTATTACGATGCCGATCATAAACTCACAAAGTCGACGGACGCGCTAGGAAAGCGAACTTCGTACACGTACAATTCTCGTGGACTGATCGAAACGGTCACCGATCCCCGGGGCAAGACTATATCGTTCGGCTATGATGACGGCGGCAACCAGACATCGCAAACCCTCCCCGACGGTTCCCGCATCACTCGCACCTTCGACGCAGCCGGACGCACAGCCAGTCTGACTGATCCACGAGGGAACGAGCCCAACGCCAATCCTGCAGATTTCACCACGACGTACGATTTTGATGCTGGCGGACGACTGAAATCCACCACGGACACTAAGGGAAACGCAAGCCACCGTGACTACGACGCCGCCGGTAATCTGACCGCAGTAACCGACGCGGCTGGCGAAGTCACCAATTTCAGCTATGACGCCGCCAATAGGTTGACCGATATTAAGGATCCCGACGGTCACACATCAAAGATCTCCTATGACGTGATGGGGAACGTCGCCTCACGTACTGACGCCTCCGGCGCGAGGACGACCTACACGTACGACAAGGCCGGCCACATGCTGACCATGACAACGCCGCTGGGCAACGTCTCCGGGGCGGATCCTGTCAAGTACACGTGGAAGTACGGCTACGACAAGGTCGGCAACCAGGTCACCGTCACCGACCCCGCGGGCAACACCACCAAGACCGACTACGACGCGGAATACCGGCCGATCGCCGTCACAGACCCGCTCGGACACGTGCGGAAGACTGAGTACGACGGCGAGGGCAACGTCACCAAGACCACCGATGCCCTCGGCAAGACCACCGTCTACGCCTACGACGACGACAGCCAGCTGCTCACCACGACAGACCGCGGTGGCAAGACCATCACCTACACCTACGACGACGCCGGCAACCTCGCCTCCGAGACGTCACCGCGGGGCAGCAAGACCACCTACGGCTACGACGACAACGGCCGCCTGACCACCAAGGTGGAACCGCGCGGCAACGCCTCCGGCGCCGACCCGTCCCAGTACACCTGGCGCACCGTCTACGACGCCGCCGGCAACATCGCCAGCCAGACCGACCCCTACGGCGTCAAAGCCGTCTCCAACACCTACGACGGCGACGGTCGCCTCACCGAACGCGCCGACGCCCTGGGCAAGAAGACGGTCTACGGCTACGACAAGCTGGGTCGGCTCACGACCGTCACCACCCCCGACGGCGGAACCACCACCCTCGGCTACGACGACCTGGGCAACCTGACGTCTCGCAAGGACGCCAACGGCCACACCACCAGCTACGGCTACGACGACTCTGGCCGCCTCAACAAGGTCACCGATCCCCTGGGCCGCGCCACTGCCTTCCTGTACGACGTCAACGGCAACCGGACTAAGACCACCAACGCCCGCGGGCAGACCATCACCAACACCTACGACGCCCGCAATCTGGTCACCAAAACCACCTACTCCGATGGCACCCCGGCCGTCTCACACACCTACGACGCGGCCGGCCACCCCAAGACCGTCACGGACGGCACCGGCACCAGCACCTTCACCTACGACAACGAAGACCGGCCGCTGACCATCACCTCCCCTGGGGCCACAAACCCCTACAAGTACACCTACAACCCCAACGGGGCCCTCAGCAGCCGGACCTATCCCGACGGTCGTGCCATCACCTACGCCTACGACGACGACGGCCACATCACGGGCCAGACGGCAGGCGGTAAGACCACGTCCTATGCCTACGACGCCGCAGGGAACCTCACCGCGACCAAGCTGCCCACGACCACAGCCGTCACCGAAGCTCGCACCTACGACAAGGCAGGACGCCTCGCCTCGCTCTCGGAAGGCACCGGCGCCCGCTACTTCCAACGGGACGACGACGGCCGCATCACCGCCGACTACTTCAAGGACGCCACCACAACCGGCCTCGCCGACCGCTACGCCTACGACGATGCCGGCCGGATGACCCGCGCCTGCACCGACGCCTCCACCACCGACTCCTGTCTCACCGGCAGCAGCGGCAGTACCTATAGCTATGACAAGGTGGGCAACCTCACCACCTCGTCCACCTCCACCAGCACCCGGACCAACACGTACGACGCTGCCGACCAGCTCACCAAACGCGTCGAAGGCACCACCACTGTCGACTTCACCTACGACGCCGACGGCAACCTCACCAAGGACGACAACGGCACCTATGTCTCCGACCCGGCCGGACACCTCAAGTCCGCCACTCTCGGCACCGACACCTACACCTTCGTCAACGATGCCGACGGCAACCGCACCACCACCAACAAGAACAACGCACTTTGGCGAACGACCCGGTGGGACCTGGTCGGCCCTCTGGCGCAGATCGCCACGGAGACCAACAGCAGCGGTGCCTTGATCGCGGACTACCAGTACAACCCCGGCGGCGTCGCCGAAGCGCAGAACCGCTCCGCTGGCGTCTTCTACATGCGCCACGACCGCCAGGGCTCCGTCACTGCGGTCTACGACGCGGCTGGCAAGGAGAACTACACCTACACCTACACCGCCTGGGGCGTGTCCACGGGCAAAGCGAACATCACCAACGGTCAGAGCAGCATTTTCGGCTACACCGGCCAGTACAAGGACCCCGCTCTCACCAGCCGCCTGTACCTGCGCGAGCGTAGCTATGATCCCGATAACCGGCGCTTCACCAGCCCCGACCCTGCTCCCGTAGGCAACGACAGCCCCAACCTGTCGACCTACGCCTACGCCAACAACGACCCCGTCAACCATGACGACCCCTCCGGCCGCTGCCCCGTCTGCGTCAGCGCCGGCATCGGTGCCGCCGTCGGCGCCGCCATCGAGGGGGGCATCTACGGGTGGCAACACCGCAATGGCGGGTTCACCTGGGGTGGCTTCGCCGAAGCTACCGGAGAGGGTGCCGTTACGGGCGCCATCGCCGGCGCCATCATGCCCGGCGCCGGCAACGCCGCCGCTCGTGCCCTCGGCCTGAGTGGCGGCCGTGCCCTAGCCACTTCCTCCGTTGTCAACGCCGGCGTGGGAGCTGGCCTTTCGTGGGCCGTCAACGAGGCTCATTGCCAGCCGACCACTCCCTGGGATCTACTGTTCGGTGCTGCAGGCGGCGCCAGCAGCAGCCTCGCCGGCCCGGCCTTCGACTGGCTCAAGGGCAAGTTCACTCCGCGGACGACGCCCCCACGTTTTGGTCCTGGGGCGGCTCACGCGGATGACCCCGCTGTTGCCCCAGTCAAGCAGCCCGGCCCGCATCTCGCTCTTGGCCTCCGTGACATCCGTGGTGGAGAGCGAGGCATCCTGCAGAAGTTCGCTCAAAAGATGGGAGCGATTCTCTACAACGATCCCATCTTCAACCTTCCCGGCGGTGGAGCCACTATGACCCCGAAGATGGTCAAGGACATGATCGACGTAGTGGTCGCGAAGAACGGAAAGATTTCCTTCAACATGCAAGGCATCCAGGGTGTCGACCAAATGCTGTCCGATGCACCCACGTACATCGGACAGTCTGTGACAGCCCACGAGCTCCGGTACGTGTGCGGGAACAAGGCAGCGCGCGCCATCACCACGTTCTACAACGGCGAAGCACCCTGCTAGATCAAAGGTGCCGATCCGTGCCTACGGCGAAAGGTGCCGCCCTCAGGTCTGGAGGGCGGCACCTTTCGCTGCACTTGACCTCGCTCACCAACACCAAGGATGATCGCGCTATGAGAAACCGTGATGAAGAGTGGGACGCCCTACTGGAGGAGTTCAGTCCGCCGCATGCATCCGGCAGCTTGGCCACCGACGAGATGTGGAAGCTAATCTCGGCGGCCTCAGAGAATCCCACGTTGAGATCGCTCTACCCTGCCGTATCGATGTGGTCACTCACATTCTCAGAGGCCGACTCACTCGAAGACATCAAGGATGCATTGCCCGCGATCTCCGCCACCAATGGAGAATACCGGGTCCTTTCCTGGCCTTATCCGGAAGAGACCTGCCTATTCCTTACAAGCGATCCGACTGAAGCGGTTGAATATGCAGCAGAATGGATCGGAAGCCGCGAGCCCCGCCAACGTGACGGAGAATAGAAAACAGTGCGATCTACTCAGTACAGCGACTGAGGTGAATTCCGTAGATGTAGATTTACTGATCGCAGACCTGAATGCGATGAAGCGCCTGACCGAAATGCTGATCACCATCGCAGAGCGCCGATAGGATAATTGAGGGCTCTGCTCCGGGCAAGCGAGCTGGAAGGACTCACTCTCGTTCGGCATCGTGAAGGGTGGCAGCTCACCCTGATTGCGTGCGGCATCGTGCCTTTGTCCTTTCTGGCCACGGTGACGCCGTAGGTCTCTACTTCCACCCGTCCAGCGACACCTGAGGGCCATCGGTGAGATATCGGTGGAGGGCGCTCGCAGTGGTGTCCACGAAAATTTCTGGGATGGTCCTGGCGTCGATCCAGCAGACCTGGGCGTGCTTGCGAGGCTCGCGGTTCTGTGGTTCACCGGACCACTCGTGTGCGGTGAAGACAACCGTCAGGAAGCCGTTGGGAGCCTCGACGCCCCAGGCACCGTGGATGATGTGGGCGACCTTCAGGGACTCCGGCTTCACGGTCAGACCGGTTTCCTCGTACAGCTCGCGCACCGCGGTCTCGGTAATCGGCTCACCGGGCTCGCTTTTACCGACAGGCAGGTCCCACATGCCCTGAGCGAACTTGGCATTCTGGCTGCGCTGGAGGAGGACGACGCGGTTGGTGGCCTTGTCGTGGACGATGACAGCGGGGACCAGCAAGGTCATGGAATCGAGCGCGGGCTTGAGGGCCTTGGGCTCGTCGTCGGTTGTCCGCTGAGCCACTCTCAGGCCGTCCTCTCATACGCCGTCTCCAGGTACTCCTTCACCGGGCCCACCAGCTCCTTGTAGAACGGCGTGCGGTCGGCTGCCTGAAGGATCTGGGCGCAGACAGTCAGTTCTGCCACGCGTGCGGCCCGGGTGTCGAGGATGTGGGAGAAGGTCTCGCGGACGCGGGCGGCCGTGACGGGGGTGTGGAGGGAGTAGAGGTAGAGCTGGGCGGCATCGAAGGCGACCGGGGCTCGCCCCCAGCCCTCCCAGTCGAGGATGGTGAGGTCGGGGCTGCCGAGATTGGACCAGTGGAAATCGCCATGGGCGGTGGACCACTCGATCTGACCGACATCGCAGCCCGTGTATTCGGGGACGGCTCGGCGGATGTACTCCTCGCGTACGGCGATGCGTTCTGTGGGGGCTTCGGCAAGGTGGTCGAGTGCCGTCCGCAGCTTCGCCCACCATGCCTCGGGGAGAGCCGGGTCGTGTTCGAGGACCGGTGAGCGGGAGATGACGGTGGCGTCCGTGTGCTGGTACAGCTCCGCCCGGTGCGCCCAGCCAGCGTCCTGCCAGTCATGGACGTCGTGGAGGACAGGACGGGGGATCGCCGGAGGAAGCAGCTCCTGAGCAGTCTTCGGGCCGTCCCAGAGTTTCCCGTACGCCTTGTCGGGCCGCTCCGCGACGACGCGGAGCCAGCCGGTGCCCTGCGCGCTGGTCACGGCGCCGGAGAGGGTCCGGCCGGCGTAGCCCCAGACGGGCTCCTCGGCAAGGTCGGTCAGCATGAGAGCGGCGCACGCAAAAGCCCTGGCGGTACGCATGCGCTGGGCGGTGGCGTCGTCAGGCGCCGAGAACATCGATCACCTCGTGCAGGGTCTTGTCCGGGAGCGGAGGTAGAGCGAGGACGCGCTGGGCGGCCTCCCAGTGTTGCGCAGGCCCGGACCCCAGCAGGACGTGATTCACCCCTGGGGTGGACGCGGCGACGCGCAGCGCGGCCTCGGCAGGGGTAGCGCCTGGGTCAATGAGCAGGGCGAGTTCGTCCGTGACCATGGTGGGGAGTTCTCCGCCATGCAAGGGCGCGGAAATGAACGTGTCCAGGCCGGCTGCGGTCGCCTCAGCGAGAGGGCCGGTGCCCTCCAGAGCCTGGGCTACCGGCTTGAGCATGACCAGCGATACGGGGAGTTGGATGGCGGCCAGGTGATGGCCGGGGCCTCCGCAGCGGGTGGCGATGTCGAGGAGGTCGGCAACGCTGAACACACCGTCGAAGCCGGTCCAGGTCGCGATACCGTAGCCACCGATCCGTCCGGCTCGCGCCTCGGCTTCGAGAGCGGTGAAGGCGCTGGTGATTGCGTCGTGAGGGCGGTCGGCTCGTTCGGGGTTGTGGATGAAGACGATGTCCGGCACGCGGCCCAGCTCTGCGACGTTGTGGCGGCTCTGCCAGGCGACGTAGCAGTGTGTGAGGCAGTGGCCTGAAGCGGCTTCGGCTGGTGTGAGAACTCCGGCTTCCTTGGCGGCCGTAGCGATGTCGGGGGTGAAGAACCCGACCTTCGTCGACACACGCAGCTCCGGGTTCCCGGCGAGCACGGGCTGAAGCTGGGCCTGGGCGCGGCCTTGGTGGTAGTTGGGGGCGGTGTCGATCCAGGACGCCCCGCAGGCGACCGCGTGGACGGCCGCCTGCGGTATGTCCCGGCACCGGTACGTTCCCAATGCGAGGTCGGGGCTCACGGCTCGCTCACCGCCGCGATGTTTGCGTTGACCAGTTCGGTAATGAGCCTGGCAACCTGTCCGACTGTGAGACCGCTCGCTTTCGCCAGGTACCCCAGCGATGTCGAGGAGCCGTCGAGGAGTGGCGACAGTACAGCGCGTACGGACGCGGTGAACGTCCACTCTTCGCCGCCGGCGAGGAGCACGACCTGGTCCTGATCGTTGTCGGTGAGCTGGGCTCGGGCTGTGGTGAGCCGGACGCTCAGGTCCTCTCGAGCCGGTACGGCGTCGAGGAAGGGCAGTGACGGCATGGGGCGGCCCGGTTCGATGCCGTCCCTCGCGGTGAGGAAGTCTCTGATCGCGCCGTCGTGGAGGGCGTCCGTGACTTCCTTGCGGAGGAGTTCGAGGTAGGCGGCCTGTTCCTGCGGCGGGGCGAAGACGGGCAGGTGCGCGCGTACGGTTTCCGAGGTCCGCAGCCGGTCTGAAAGCCAGCCCAGCAGATCGGCGCCGGTCGTGGTCTGGAGTCCGCACGTCAGGTGCAGGGATCGGCCCTCGGTGGCCGCCACCGTGTGCCACCAGCCCCGGGGCAGGTACAGCATGTCGCCGGCGTGCAGGACGAGCTCTTCGATGGGCTCGTCGGCCGGAGGTTCCGGGGCTTCGGTGTCACGGTGCATCGGGTTGGTCCGGGTCGGCCCGTACAGACGCCACCGCTTGGCTCCTTCGAGCTGGACCACGATGACGTCGTGATCGTCCCAGTGGGTGCCGAAGCCCTCCGTCGCGGTCCAGGAGGCGTACACGTTGATCTGGACACGGCCCCGGAAGACCGCTTCGAGGGCCTGTGCCAGGCGTTCGGCGGGCTGGTGGAGTTCATCCACGGCGTCCAGGACCAGTGAGGCGCCGTCGTGGAGCTGGCCATGCAGCCGGGAGGGCTGGATGCGCTGCCACACCACGTTCCTGCGGGTGGTGACGACGGTGGCGTAGCGCTGCCAGGGGATGAGTTCCCCGTCGCGGTGAAGGCGGAGGCGAGGCGGTTCAAGGCGGCCCCGGCCGATGACGGTGTTGAGGTCGCCCCATGTCAGGACGGAGGAGAAGTCGGCGACGCTGCGCCAGATGCGGTAGGTGCGGCCGAAGGCCCCGGTGGGGAAGTCCCCACCGAGGCGTTCGACCACCTTCGAGAAGGCGGTCACTTCTGTCGGCTCCGCTCAGTCGTTGGTGTCGGAGACGCCGGTCGAGCCGCCGTCGGACGGCTGCTCCGCACGGGAGCGGGCGGCAGCGATGGACTTCCGGGAGACGATCAGCCCGTGCTCGGCGGGCTCCATGACGACGTTCTCGGGCATCGTGCACTCCTGTTTCTCTCGGCTTCCTCCCGCTCAGTCAGAGCGAGAGGTTTTGGGTAGATCCGCTGTGCCGGTTGCAGTCAGCGGTCTGGAGCGGCGCCCGCCCACCTGGGGGGAGACGAGAGGACGCCGTACCGCCCGGGGCTGTCCTTCGGTACACCGGGCGGGGTCTGTGGGTACTACAGGGAGGCCCGCAGGCCCTCCAGGACGAGCGAGAGCAGCGCCGTGTCCGGCCGGGTGGCCTCGACGGCGGCTCGCCCGTCGGCGTGCCAGTGCGCGAGTCGTTCGTGCCACGCGGCCTCGGCGCGCATGACTTCGGTACGGATATCTGCCAGCGCCAGATCGGTTTCCGTGCGCAGCCGCACGAGGTCGGCGGGTGTCAGGCGCAGGGTGCGGACGGTGATCCTGCCCTGCGTGCGGCGGGGTACAGCCAGCTCCACGCATCGCTCCGGATCGGCGACGCCCGCCAGCTCGTCTTCTGGCAGCAGTCGCAAGGTCAGCATGGCGGGACTGCCAGCTCCGCCCAGACGGTTTTGCCCCAACGCTTTCGGTCATAGCCCCAGCGGTGTGACAGCGCGTCGATCAGTACGAGGCCACGCCCGGTTTCATCGCCGCCGGCGGCCGGACCCATTTTCGGCAGGGCGTGGGATTTGTCGGTGACGCCGATCCGTACGAGATCGTTCGTGACGCGTCGGACGGACACCCGAATCAGACGGCACGGGGTGTGGCGGACTGCGTTGGCCACCAGCTCGGAGACGATCAGTGTGCCCGCATCGGCCATCTCGCCTATGCCCCAGGTGTTCAGCGTGGCCGAGACGAGCCGCCGGGCACGGCGGGCCGTCTCGGGCTCGCAGGGGAGGGTTTCGCTGTAACCGGCCGGTCCGACTGTGGTGGGTCTCGTCATGACGCTCACGGGGTCGTCTCCTCGGGGCTGGGAACGTCCCGCTCGCAACGGGGGTGCGAGCGGGACTCTCCTCCACTGCCGCCGAGGGGAGCCTGGCCTGCCCGGCGACGTCAACGACCGTACGTAGAGCCGGAGTTTTGCCTCAACGGAATTGCGGGGAATTGCGCAATGTCATCCGAGGGAGTCGATCGCCGTGTTGATCAGAGCGCGGGCGGCGTTGCCGTGGACAGCCATCTTCGTCAGCTCCCCGAACGCCTTGCGGTAGTCGGCAAGTTCGCGCGGTTGCACCACGTTGACCTCGGCCGTGAGGGTTTCCACGACGCTGCGTGTGCCGTCATGGAGGTAGAACGCCTCCAGCGGCCACATGGTCCTCTGCACGGTAAAGGGGATGACGCCCAGGGAGACGGAAGGGAGCGGCATTACGGCCAGCAGATGCCTCAGCTGTCCGGCCATCGTCTCGGCGTCGCCCACGCGGTAGCGCAGGACGCACTCCTCCATGAGCACGATGAACCGGTGTCCGCCCTCGTACAGGAAACGGCTTCGGGCGACGCGGGCCGCGACGGCCTCCGAGACGTCGTTGGGGGTCCCCTGGAAGTCGGTTATGGCCTCCATCAGGGCCGTGGCATATGCGGGGGTCTGGAAGAAGCCGGGCACGACGTTGGAGACGTATGCGCGTGTGACGCCGGTCTGCGCGTAGAGGTCGTAGAAGTGCTCCTGGGTCTTGCGCATGCCCATCCGATGGCTTCTGCGCCACTCCACGTACATCGAGTCGACGGCGCGGGCCGTGGCGATCAGGTCGTCGGCCTGGTCGGCGGCGCCACAGGCAGCGCACCAGGCGCGGATGTCCACGTCGGTGGGCTGTACCTCGGCCTTCTGGATGCGGGTGGTTTTCGCGGGGTGCCAGCCGCACCGGGCGGAGAGTTCCTTCCCGGTGAGGCCGGCGTCCTTGCGAAGGTGGGTCAGGCGCACGGCGAGCGCTTCACGGGCAGCCTGAGCGCTGGACGAAGGAGAAGCGGGCATGGGGCGGAGCGGCGGTCAGACGGTGTACTTCTCGTGGTCGACGGCGCGCTCCCACACGGCCTCGAACGCGTCGGAGCACAGCTTGACCACAGTGGGGTCCTCGCTGAATTCCTTGGGCGGATCCGCCCAATCGCCGTCTCCGGTGAAGATGTTGAACTGCACCAAGCGGTCGTCGAACAGCCAGAAGTCGGCTCCCGGCAGGGCGATGTCCACGGCCCGCCGGCGGGGCAGCCAGCGCACCAGTTCACCCGCCTCGACGTTCAGCGGGGTGGCGGCGTGCTCCCAGCGGATGTAGTCCGTCACGGGCTCGGAGACGATCCTGGCCCGGCGCATCACCACGCCCCGGCCGACGGCCTCCCGCACCATGCCCAGCCAGCCCGGCCACCACCGCGACGTCGGATCGAGATCGACGTGGCCGGTGCGCTTGAACTCCTCGAACTCCTCAGCCTCGTCACCGACGCCGTACGCGTCGCGCATCTCCAGATGCACCGCGCTACGGTGGGTACCGGCAAGCAGCTCAGCGAAGCTCGGCACGCCGCTCTGCGACATCGCACGCCTCCCTCAGAATCGGCACCATGCGGGCCGGAATGCGGATCACCGTCTCGTGGGCGGGGATCCCCACCGCGTGACCGGCGACCCACTCCGTACCGCTGACCAGTGCCTCCAGCGCTTCCTCAGCCTTGACGCCCTGGAGGACCAGGTCAGCCGTCTCCTCTTCCACCCACACCGTCGGCGACCCCTCGCCCCCGGTGTTGGGGTCGATCCCGATGAACTGTAGGTCCACGATGCCCTCCCAGATCAAGTCGGTTGCGCGTTCTTGCGTGCGACGCTTCCGAAGTGGGCAAGCGTCGTCAAGGGCACAGGGTCGGTTCGGTGTGACGTTGGCTTGAACGCACCAACTCTCAGTCACAGAAGCTGCGGGGCGCACGGCGAAACCACACGGCGCCTACCGGTGCTTTCGGTGCTGCTGTTCGGTGGGGGTCCCCGCCACCGAGAGCTGGGGACTCCTGTTCTGCTGGGTGGGCGTCGAGGCTGCGATGGCCGAGCGTCGGCGGGCGGCTTCGGCGCGGCGGTTAGGGGCCGGGTTGCGGCCGGTGTGCTGGATGCGGGTGATCAGTACACGGGCGGGTTGGCAGGCTGTGGTCAGTTCGCGTTGGGCGGCGGCCTCCTTGAGGAGTTGGTGGGGTTGGTGGCCTCGGGCTTCAGCGTCGGCGAGGACGGTGGCGAGCGCGGGCCAGGCCGGGTCGGCGAGGATCCTCTCGGCGTGATCGGGGACGGCTGTTCGCAGGTCATTCGCGAAAACGCGGCGGGCTTGATCCCTGGGCGGGCGGGCTGCGAGTTCGGCGAGCGTCGCGGCGAAGGCGCGGTCCGCGGTTGTCTGCAGGTGCTGGATGGTCTGGCGGGCGGCGTCGGCCTGGTGGGCGTGGTTCTTCGCTTCGTGCCAGCGCTCAGCGACGATGGTGGCCCAGACGAGGGCGGCGAGCAGGGCGGCGAGCGCGCTGCCGTCGGGGCCGGTGGCGGTGTGGGCAATGTCGCGTGCCGCACTGCGCAGGGCGTGGGCGGCTCGGTCTTCTGCGCGGATCCGAGAGCGCTGGGCTCGGGCGAACGCCTTGGATGCGGCCTGGAGTTCGGCGCGCAGGTTGGCGGGTGCCTTCTGGGCGGTGGCTTCGAGCAATTCGCCGAGGGCTGCGATGTGGGCCTGGGCGTGGGTGTCGTCGGCGAGGTCGGTGTGGAGGGTGTCGAGCGCGTCGGTGGCCTGGTGCCATGGGGTGGTGGGGCAGTTACGGCGGGCGGTGGGGTGCTCTTCGGGCTGGCCGGATTCGAGACGGGCCTTGATCTTGGGCAGGGAGAGGTCGGGGGCGATCTTGCCTCCCGGGTGGAAGATCTGCTCGTCGTCCTCGTTGAGGTCGCCGGGGCGGCCTACGGCGTAGCCGAGGAGGTCTCCTGACGGCCCGCGCCGGGCCTTGACCTCGATGCCGTCGGCTTCCAGGTAGGCGATGAATTCCTCGGCGTTGGTCACGTGGGGGATGGCGGCGCGGATGCGGTCCTGGAGCCACTCGGGGCTGGTCTGTTCCCAGCCGAGGCGTTCGGCTTTGTGCATCTCGGCCTGGGTGGGGCGGCGGGCGCCGGTGCGGTCGCCCTTCGTCAGCCGGCGCAGCCCGTAGTCCTTCTCGATCTCGCGGCAGGCGTCGCCGACACGCAGGCCGCTGTCGTGGAGTTTGGGGCGGCGGCCGTCCTCGCGCACGGTGGTGGCGAGGATGTGGATGTGGTCGTCGGCGTGGCGTACGGCGATCCAGCGGCAGGCCAGATCATCACCGGCGGGGGCGATGCCGACCGCCTCTACGATGCGCTGGGCTATCTCGCCCCACTCGGCGTCGGAGAGGTAGCGGTCCTCGGGAGCGGCGCGGACGGGGCAATGCCAGACGTGGTCGGTGACCTTCTTGCCGAACTCGTTGTTGCGCAGCCGGACGGGTTCGTCGAGGTAGCGGGCGAGTTCGGTGAGGGTGGCGTCCTCGTCGCGGCCGGGGTCGGGCATGCCGAGCATGGCGAATCCGGCCACGATGTGCGGGTCGAGGTGTTCGTCGTGGCGGCCGGGGCCGTAGAGGTAGGCGAGCAGGCCGCGGGTGTTGGACCCGGCCGGTTTGATGGCGGCGATCACGCGGGCAGTTCCTCCTCATCCAGCTCGGCCGGCCCGGCGGGCTGGCGCAGGGCCTCGGCGATCAGCTCCAGCAGCTGCTGGAGTTCGGTCAGGCGCTGGCGGATGTCGGGTGGGGTGAGGTCGCTGTTGAGGGCGCGGGCGATCTGGTTGATGTTGACGCCGATGCGGTTGAGCTGGCGCAGGACCTGGGCGCGGAAGTGGTGGGTGCGGCGGCGGTCCTCGGACAGCGGCAGGTTGGCGGTGAACCGCCCGGTGATGAAGGCCATGACCACGTCGGCGGCGAATCCGGAGTCGCCCTTGTAACCGTGCTCGGCGGCGACGTCCTGGAGGCGGGCACGCTCCTCATCGAGGAACCGCAGGGGACCGACGCGTGCATCACGCTTCTCGCCGGTAAAGCGACGGATCGTCGGCTGCACGCTCTTCACAGTGGGCTCGCCAGCGGTGGCAGCATCTTCGCGTACGGGGCGCAGGATCTGACGCTGGACGGCGTGGAGTGTGTCCGGGTCGGGGCCGCCCTCGGCCCCGGCCTCCTGGTCCGGCGCCCCCTGGCGCTGGGCCGTCTCCGCCACCCCCGGGGCGGAGACCCCCGAAGACCGGCCTGGAGTCGGACTCGGGGTACTACTGGCTCCGCCAGGGGCTCCGAAGTTGAGCGCCCGCCGCAAACGCTCTTTCTAGCCAGACTGCTTCGCCGGCTCTTCGTTGGGGTCGGCTTCGGGGCGCCGGATGCTGCTCACGGCATCGTCTCCAGAACGGGGTCGGTTGCACGGACGGCGGCAGGGCGGTCCGCGCAGTGCTGGTGGAATGGTCCGGGCGAGGCGCGGTTTGGCCCGGCCGGATGTGGGGGCGTAGAGGGGGCGGCTGACCGCATTCGCGGAAGTCCGCAACGGCTAACCGGACTTCCGCGAAGGGAAAGCCGGGTCTGGACCGGCGTCCGGTCAGTGGCGGGCGGCATCCGGAGCGGAGGCCCGGTCACTCGACGGTGGGGTGCTCGCGCGCTCCTTGGTCCTGCGGGTCGCCCGACTCCGCATGTTCGGCGCGCAGCAGGTTCATCAGCTGGGTGAAGCGCGCACTGCCGATAGGGAGCCCGGCTTCCCGGATGGCCTGCTGGACCACGGCGACGGTCACGCCGTGCTCAGCGACGGCGGGTCGGACGGCCGCCAGGAGCTGCTCCATGCTCGCCCCGGGCGGACGCCCCGTGCGCTTGCGCCGAGCCACCGTCTCGCGATCCGCGCGCTGCGCCGACGACGTGGCAGCGCCGTCGCCATCTGCGGATTCCGGCTCCGGATCGGGTTCGTCCGTGATCGTTGGGAGAGCAGGCTCGCCCGCTTCCTCATGTTCGACAGGCCCACTGGGTTCGGCAAGGGCCGGCATGGTGGCGTGGCGGGCGACGAGGATGCCGAGGTGGACCGCTCCGGCCAGGGCGAGCGGAGCGATCATCGACAGGGCTCCGACTGCCGTGTCACCGAGGTGGAGTCCTGAACCGGTCGGAGCCTGGTCGTTGAGACGAACGGCGTGCAGGGTGTTGGCCCACACGCTGGCGGCGGTGGCGGCCAGGAAGAGGGCCCAGACGTAGGCGCGGGCGGTGAAGGCCGCCCGGCGCAGGATGAGCAGGGCTCGGACGCCGTAAGCGATGAACCCGTCGACGACCAGGGGGAAGAGGTAGGTCAGGGCTCCTCGGACATGGATGGCGTCGGCGGTCTGTCGCAGCGCGTCGTACGACAGGGCGAATCCGGCGGCGGCGAGGACGCCGATGGCGGCGCGGTCCCAGCCGGTGACGCGGCTGACCGGTATGCCGGAGGGCGGTGCGGTGGTAGGCATGGTGGGGCGTGCTCCGTGGGCGGTGCAGGGGGTGGTCGCGGGATCCGTCTTTGCCGTCCTGGGCGTTCCAACAGCAGGTCAGGGCGGTCACGGCAGGAGGTGGTGGGACGGCACGTTGCCGTCTTGGCCGTGTGTGCCGTCTTGCGGGCATGGCCGGTGACCTGGGGTTTTACGGCTGGGACGGCACGGACGGCACAAGACGGATGTCGGTGCCGTCCCACGCCCCGCCTGCCACCGAGGGCTGATGTGCGCTCGGCGACAGGCGGGCAGGGGGCCGTCTTGCGTCCGGTTGCCGTCTTGGCCACAGCCCGTCTGAGCTGCGCAGTTACGGCAGGGACGGCACGTACGCAAACGGCGGAGGGGTCAGCCTGCGGCGCGTTCGGCGGCGTCCAGCGGGTGGACGGTGGGGCAGTACCGTCGCCAGGGGTCCGCGAACTTGTTGCGGGTGTAGCCCTTGCGCTGGATCTCGCCGACGCGCACGTTGGCCGAGGAGATGCCGTACTCGCGCAGCATGGCGCTGAGTCCGCGGGCGGTCAGGCCGCCTCGGCCCCATTCGCCCCACGGGGCCTCGGGGTCGCTGTTGAGGGCGTACAGCAGGTCGTCGGTGCACAGGCTGTCCACGTCGCCCCGGCCGAAGAAGATCCTGCGGATGTCGGCGAGGATCCTCGCGCCGCTGGGGTTGTCCTCCTCGGCCTGGACCTCGGAGGCGACCATGTGCGCGCACGCCTGCCGGGCCAGCCGCGGCCACGGGCCACCCGCCAGGTCGGCGACGATCACCAGGGGCTCCCAGGTGTCGGCGGCCCGGTCCTCGACCGGCATCTCCGGCTCCAGATGCAGGGCCTGGTTCACCAAGGGTTTGGTCCAGGCGGTGAGCCTGGACCGGATCGCGTGCAGAGCCGGGGTGTCCCGCTTGGAGCGGAAGGGGGAGACCCGCTCGCCCGCGGCACGGCGGCGCATGCGGATGACCACCGACCGGTCCATGATCGTGTCCGGCAGATCGCCGATACCCGCGATGGCCGCCATCGCGAACGTGGGGAACCTGCGCGGCGTGTGGTCGTTGCCCACCACCCGCAGCACGTAACGTCCCCGTTGGTGACCAGCGTTGAGCAGGCCCCGCATCTCCTCGTTCTTCTCCGCCATCTTCGGCGTGCCGAAGATGGTGTCCGCCTCATCCACCAGCAGCGTGGGCGGCTCCTCGCCGATCGAGCGGAAGACCGCTGCCGGGGTGGAGTTTACCGTTATCACCGGGTTGTGGACCGTCTCGGTCAGCACATCCAGCAGGCGGGACTTGCCGCACCGTTTCGCCGGGCCCACCACGGCGAGACGCGGCGCGTGCTGCCACGCAGGCTGCAGATGGGTCGCCGCGACCCAGAGCGTGACCGCGTCCAGGGCCTGCTCGGAAGGCAGGATCACGAACCTCGCGATCAGTTCCTTCAGCTGAGTCAGGAGATCGTCGCCCTCAGTGGCCGGCGTGTCCGGCATGGCGTCGAGCCCCGCCGGCCCGCCCGGGTCGTCCGATGCAGCGGCGGCACCGTCTCCACAGGGTGTGGATGCGTCGGCGCGCTCTTGGATCGACCGATGCCGGCCGGGCCGGCCGGGTATCGCTGCCGGAGGCCATGAAGCGTTGAGGGATGCGCCTGCGGCATGCGGGGAAGTAGTCTTCAACGTGCACTCCTGGTGGTGGGGCGCGCGGGCTGGCAGGCCCGGCTCCACCGGTCCGAACGGGCTGGTTGCCTGTGGGGTGTTCACCCGGCTCTCGGCGTTCGCACCGCCGAGGGCCTTTTCACTACCGGGGGCGGGTCGCATCAGGCCCCCAGCGCCCAGTTGTCGCTCTGCTCACGCAGTTCCTGGTCGAAACGGGCGAGTTCGGTCTCCAGGTACAGGACGCGGCGCCCAACCTTCACGCCTCGCGGGCCGTAGCCGGTGTGCCGCCAGTACCGCACGGTGCTCTCGGCGGTTCGGTAGCGCTGGGCGACCTCGGCGGTGGTGAGGTAGCGATCCACGGTTTTCCCTTTCGACTATCTTGCATTTCGCTATGCATAAGTCGTACCGTACGACCACTGCTTAGTCAAACGGGATAGGATATGGTTCAATTGGGATAGCGACGGCATGCGATGGAGGCGAGATGGCCAGAGAGACCGGCGAGGGCGAAGCGCCCTTGCTGTACAGCGAAGGCAACGCGGCGGCACGCATCGCTCTGGAGCGGGAGGTCAGAGGGTGGAGTACCACTGAGCTGGCGGCCCGCATGACCAAGGCGGGTGTCCCGATGAACCAGACGGCGGTCTGGCGTATCGAGAACGGCAATCCTCGGCGCAAGATCACGCTCGATGAGGCTCTGGGCTTCTCCCGGGTCTTCGAGCTACCTCTGGACGAGCTGATGTCGCCCCCGCTGCAAGGCGTCGACCTCGAAGGGCGGCGGATCGTCCAGGAGGCGGTCGAGGCGTTCTACGAGGTCCGCGACGTGGAGGACCGCCTCCACCGCGCCGTCGTTGCCACCTCCGACTACATCGAGAGCCGTCCCGGCAGCTCCAAGGGCATCCACGAGCAGTTCCTCCGCCTGATGGGCGAGGAGCGCGACGCCCGCGCGCTCACCGAGTACGTCGAGCGCGGCGGTTACCACTGACGACTGGAGAGATCGACTTGGCCAACATTCAGAAGCGCCCCAACGGCAAGTGGCGCGCCCGGTACCGGGACCTCGACGGCAAGGAGCACGCCCGCCACTTCGACCGCAAGATCGACGCCCAGCGCTGGCTCGACGAAGTCACGGCCAGCGTGGTCACCGGCCAGTACGTGGACCCTCGATCGGCCAAGAAGCCCTTCAAGGACTACGCGGAGGAATGGCGGGCCCGCCAGCCGCACCGACCCTCAACGGCCAAAGCCGTTGCCCAGCACCTGCGTTGCTACGTGTACCCGACGTGGGAGAAGCGGGCGCTGGGAGCGATCAAGCCGGGCGACGTCCAGGGCTGGGTGACCGGGCTGACGACGACCCACGGCCTCGCGGCCAGCACCACGCGAACCGTGTTCAACACGGTCAACGCGGTGTTCCGTGCGGCGGTCCGCGACCGCATGATCCCCGAAAACCCCTGCGCGGCCGCGAAGCTGCCACCGGTGCCACGCAAGCGGGTCGTGCCGCTGTCGGTCGACCAGGTCCGCGAGCTGGCAGCGGCGATCCCTCCTCGCTACCAGGGTCTCGTCCTGCTGGGCGCCGCTACCGGCCTCCGCCCTGGCGAGCTCTTCGGCCTTCAGCTCCGGCACGTCGACCTGCTGCACGCGGCGGTCACCGTGGAGCAGCAGATCCAGCAGACGGCCAGGCACGGCGTCTACGTCGGACCACCGAAAACCACAAGGTCGTATCGCACCGTGCCCCTGCCGAAGATGGCCGTCCGGGCTCTCAAGGCGCACCTACAGGGCTTTCCCGTCAGCGAGCCCGAAGGCTGGCTGTTCACCGCTTCTGAGGGCGGCCCGGTCGTCTACACCCACTTCATGGACGGTGCGTGGCGGCCCGCATGCAAGAAGGCCGGCATACCGAAGGGCACCGGTCCCCACGCCCTCCGGCACCACTACGCCAGCCTGCTGATCAAGAACGGCGAGTCGGTGAAGACCGTCTCCGAGCAGCTCGGTCATACCAATGCCGCGATGACGCTGAACATCTACACCCACCTCTGGCCCGACTCCGAGGAGCGGACCCGCGCCGCCGTGGACCGCGCCTACGGCGCCGGCAACGACGCGGACCAGGGTGACATCCCGACCGCCGAAGCGGCGTAAAGACGCCGGTCGCGTTGGCCGGAGTTGGCAGTACTGCGGACTCCCTGCGGACCGCTAGGCCGCCCAACCCACTCCGCCGCAGGTCAGACGGCCTTCTGTTGATCGCTCAGACGTTGAAGCGGAACTCCACCACGTCCCCGTCCTGCATGACGTAGTCCTTGCCCTCCATGCGGGCCTTGCCCTTGGCTCGGGCATCGGCCACCGAGCCGGTCGCCACCAGGTCGTCGAAGGAGATGACCTCGGCCTTGATGAAGCCCTTCTGGAAGTCGGTGTGGATCACGCCGGCCGCCTCGGGGGCCGTGGCGCCCTTCTTGATCGTCCAGGCGCGGGACTCCTTGGGGCCGGCCGTGAGGTAGGTCTGCAGGCCGAGGGTGTTGAAGCCGACGCGGGCCAGGGTGGCGAGGCCGGGCTCGTGCTGGCCGACGGACTCCAGCAGCTCCAGCGCCTCCTCCTCGTCCAGCTCGGCGAGGTCCGCCTCCAGCTTGGCATTGAGGAAGATCGCCTCGGCGGGGGCGACCAGGGCACGCTGCTCGTTCTTGAAGTCCTCGTCGATCAGTTCGTCCTCGTCGACGTTGAAGACGTAGAGGAAGGGCTTGGTGGTGAGCAGGTGCAGGTCGTGGAGGAGCTCGGCGCGTTCCGAACCCTGGACGATGCCGTGCGCGAAGAGCGTGTCGCCCTTCTCCAGGATCTCCTTGGCCTCCTCGACCGCCTTGACCTTGGGAGCCACGTCCTTCTTGATCCGCGACTCCTTCTGGAGACGGGGCAGGACCTTCTCGATCGTCTGGAGGTCGGCGAGGATCAGCTCGGTGTTGATCGTCTCGATGTCGTCCTTGGGCGAGACCTTGCCGTCGACATGTACGACGTTCTCGTCCTTGAAGGCACGGATGACCTGGCAGATCGCGTCGGACTCCCGGATGTTCGCGAGGAACTTGTTGCCGAGGCCCTCGCCCTCGGAGGCGCCGCGCACGATACCGGCGATGTCGACGAAGTCGACCGTGGCCGGAAGGATGCGCTCCGAGCCGAAGATCGAGGCCAGTTTGGCCAGGCGGCCGTCGGGCACGCCGACCACGCCGACGTTGGGCTCGATCGTGGCGAACGGGTAGTTGGCCGCCAGCACGTCGTTCTTGGTCAGGGCGTTGAACAGGGTCGACTTGCCGACATTGGGCAGGCCGACGATTCCGATCGTGAGCGACACGTTGCGACTTCCCGTAGATGAGTGGGCCAGGGGCTGCCAGGGGCCAGAGACCGACACTGGCCGATCCACCAGTTTACGGCGTCCGCGCCGGGCGGCTAGCGGGAGCTTCGAACGCCCGACCAAGCTCTTCCCACCGGCGTGTCTGATGGGCTATTCGGCACATAAACAGACCTAAGTTGGTCCAGTGGAGCAACACGGAAGGCGACCCTCGAACGACGGACCGCGACGCGGCACGCCGCAGCAGCCCGCGCACCTTCCACCGCAGTCCCGGCGCGGGCCCGGCGGCGAGCGCGGGCCGGGCCGGGGGCAGGGGCAGGGGGCGCGGCGACCGGGGCGCGGCGGACGGGAGGCGGGGGCCGCCGCCCGGCCGCTGCCGCTGGACCCACGGCTTCCGGGGCCCCGGCTCACCGCGCTGGGCAGCGGGCTGTTCTGCATCCTCGTGATGCTGCTGCTCGGTTGCGTGGACGCGCTGCTGGGCGGGCCACTGCCCGTGTACGGCGTGCTGTTCGTGCCGGTGTGCGTGCTGACCGCGCTGTGGGTGCGGGACGGGGACGTACTGACCGCCCCCCTGGTCGTACCGATCGCGTTCGCCGTGGGGATGGTTCCCGTCGCCGACGGGGGCGGGGGGCTGCTCGGCAGCCTGATGGGGGTGTTCACCGGGCTCGCGACCCAGGCCGGCTGGCTGTACGGAGGGACGCTCCTCGCCGGAGTGATCGTGCTGGTGCGCCGGGTGCTGTGGGTACGGCGGCGGCGCCGGGTCTGAGTCGACGCCTGCGGCCATCCCGTTACGCGCTCATCTCTCCTGGGCCGCTCTCATCGCCGCTCCCACGATCCCCGCGTTGTTCTGCAGCTGCGCGGGCACGATCTCGGCCTTGACGCCGTCGATGAAGTGCAGGAACTTGTCCGCCTTGCGGCTGACCCCGCCGCCGATGATGAACAGCTCCGGCGAGAACAGCATCTCCACATGCGCCAGGTACTTCTGGACGCGGTGCGCCCACTGCTCCCAGCTCAGGGCATGGTCGTCCTTGGCCTTGCTGGAGGCCCGCCGCTCCGCGTCGTGGCCCCCCAGCTCCAGATGGCCCAGTTCCGTGTTCGGGACGAGGGCGCCGTCCACGAAGACGGCGCTGCCGATGCCGGTGCCGAAGGTGAGCAGGATGACCGTGCCCCCGCGGTCCCGGCCGGCGCCGAACTGCATCTCGGCGACGCCCGCCGCGTCCGCGTCGTTGACGACCGTCACCGGCAGGCCGCCCAGCGTGCCGCTGAACAACGCGCGCGCGTCGGTGTCGATCCAGCTCCTGTCGACGTTCGCCGCCGTACGGACCGTGGCGCCGCCGGTGACCACTCCGGGGAAGGTCAGGCCGACGGGGCCGGTCCAGCCGAAGTGGTCGATGACCTGCTTGACCCCGTCGGCGACGCCGTCCGGCGTCGCCGGATGCGGGGTGAGCACCTTGCAGCGCTCCTCGGTCAGGTCGCCCCTGTCCAGGTCCACAGGGGCGCCCTTGATCCCGGATCCGCCGATGTCCACGCCGAAGATCTGCATGGCACCCACGTTACGACGGACGACTGACAGTCACTTCTCGGCGGTGCCGGTGCCGCCGCGCTCGGCGACCAGGGTGGCGGCCTCCTCGCGCAGGTCGCGGCGGAGCTCCTTGGGGAGGGAGAACGTGATGGACTCCTCGGCGGCCTTGACGATCTCCACGTCGCCGTAACCGCGCTCGGCGAGCCACTCCAGGACCTGTTCGACCAGGACCTCCGGAACGGAAGCGCCGGAGGTGACGCCGACGGTCTGCACGCCCTCCAGCCAGGCCTCCTCGATCTCGTCGGCGAAGTCCACCAGGTAGGCCTCGCGGGCGCCGGCGAGCTTGGCGACCTCGACGAGCCGCTTGGAGTTGGAGGAGTTGCGCGAGCCGACGACGATGACCAGCTCGGCCTCGGCGCCCATCTGCTTCACGGCGAGCTGGCGGTTCTGCGTGGCGTAGCAGATGTCGTCGCTGGGCGGGGAGACCAGGCCCGGGAACTTCGTCTTCAGGGCGTCGACGGTCTCCATGGTCTCGTCCACGGAGAGGGTGGTCTGGGACAGCCAGACGACCTTGGAGGGGTCCCGGACCTCGACCTTGGCGACGTCGCCGGGGCCGTCGACGAGCTGGATGTGGTCGGGGGCCTCGCCGGAGGTGCCGATGACCTCCTCGTGGCCCTCGTGACCGATCAGGAGGATGTCGTAGTCCTCCTTGGCGTAGCGGACGGCTTCCTTGTGGACCTTGGTGACCAGGGGGCAGGTGGCGTCGATGGTGGCGAGGCGGCCCTGCTCGGCCTCCTCGTGCACGACCGGGGCGACGCCGTGCGCCGAGAACATGACGATGTTGCCGGGCGGCACCTCCTCCGTCCGCTCGACGAAGACGGCGCCCTTCTTCTCCAGGGTCTGCACGACGTACTTGTTGTGGACGATCTCGTGCCGGACGTAGATCGGGGCCCCGTACTGTTCGAGGGCCTTCTCGACGGCGATCACGGCGCGGTCCACACCGGCGCAGTAGCCCCGGGGGGCGGCGAGCAGGACACGGCGGCCAGGCGAAGCGGTCATGCGTCCCATCGTAAGGGTGCGTTCGGCGCCGCCGGGATCGCCTGCCCGGTGCCGCGCGGGCCCTGCGGCCGCCACGGCGGAGTCGCGCCCGGTGGCGGGCCGCAAGGGCAGCGGCGCTCCGCTGTCGGTGCCCCCCGTTACCCTCAACCGCATGGCTGCGAAAACCACCCCCGAAGCCCCCCTGCCCGTGGGCGAGGTCTCCCGGCTGATCGGGGGCTGGATCGATCGGCTGGGTGCGGTGTGGGTCGAGGGGCAGATCACGCAGTTGTCGCGGCGGCCCGGCGCCGGGGTCGTGTTCCTGACGCTGCGCGACCCGTCGTACGACATCTCCGTGAGCGTGACCTGCTACCGGCAGGTGTTCGACGCCGTCGCCGATGTCGTCGGGGAGGGCGCCCGGGTCGTCGTACTGGCGAAGCCGGAGTGGTATGCCCCGCGTGGCCAGCTGTCCCTGCGCGCCGCCGAGATAAGGCCCGTCGGCGTCGGTGAGCTGCTGGCCCGGCTGGAGCAGCTGAAGAAGGCGCTGGCGGCCGAGGGGCTGTTCGCGCCGGAGCGGAAGAAGCCGCTGCCCTTTCTGCCGCAGCTGATCGGCCTGGTCTGCGGGCGCGCCTCCGCCGCGGAGCGGGACGTGCTGGAGAACGCCCGCCATCGCTGGCCCGCCGTCCGCTTCGAGGTGCGCAACGTGCCGGTGCAGGGCGTGCACGCCGTCCCGCAGGTCGTGCAGGCGGTGAAGGAGCTGGACGAGACCGAGGACGTGGACGTCATCATCGTCGCCCGTGGGGGTGGCAGCGTCGAGGATCTGTTGCCCTTCTCCGACGAGCAGCTGGTGCGGGCCGTGGCCGAGTGCCGTACGCCCGTCGTGTCCGCCATCGGCCACGAGCCCGACAACCCGCTGCTGGACTACGTCGCCGACCTGCGCGCCTCCACGCCCACCGACGCGGCCAAGAAGGTCGTGCCGGACGTGGGCGAGGAGTTCGAGCGGGTGCGGATGCTGCGGGACCGGGCGCGGCGCTGTGTGCACGCGTATCTGGAGCGGGAGGAGCGCGGCCTGGCGCACGCGCTGGCCCGCCCCTCGATAGAGGATCCGCACCGGATGATCGACGAGCGCGCCGACCACGTGGCCTCCCTGGTCGGGCGGAGCCGGCGGACCCTCGGCCATCTCCTCGACCGCGCGGACTCGGAGCTGGGGCACACGCACGCGCGCGTGGTGGCCCTCTCCCCCGCGGCGACGCTCAAGCGCGGGTACGCGGTGCTGCAGAAGGCGGACGGGCACGTGGTGCGCGGTCCGGACGAGGTGACGGAAGGCGAGGCGCTCCGGGCCCGCGTCGCCGACGGCGAATTCACAGTGAAGGTAGGCGAATGACCGGCAAGGTGGACGAGGCGCTCTCCTATGAGCAGGCGCGGGACGAGCTGATCGAGGTCGTACGGCGACTGGAGGCGGGCGGTACGACGCTCGAGGAGTCCCTGGCGCTGTGGGAGCGCGGCGAGGAGCTGGCCAAGGTGTGCCGCCGTTGGCTGGAGGGGGCGCGGGCCCGGCTGGACGCGGCGCTGGCCGAGGAGGAGCACGAGGAGGAGGGAGAGGAGGGGGACGCCGGGTAGGCGTGGACCGTGGGCTGTGAAGCGGGTCACCGCATCCCGAGCTTTGTTGAAGGTTGAACTTCATTGGCGTAGGGTCATGTCTGTCAGCCGATCCGGACCACGGTCCGGTACGTCGGATCCCGGCGCCACCTAGGAAGTCCACGCATGTCTCTCGTTCTTGACCCCGCCGCCCAGGACCTGCTGTTCCGCGAGGCCCGCACCGCGAACACCTTCACCGACGAGCCGGTGACCGACGAGCAGGTCCAGGCGATCTACGACCTGGTCAAGTACGGCCCCACCGCCTTCAACCAGAGCCCGCTGCGCATCACCCTGGTCCGCTCCGCCGAGGCCCGCGAGCGCCTGGTGCAGCACATGGCCGAGGGCAACCAGCCGAAGACGGCCACCGCCCCGCTGGTCGCGATCCTCTCCGCGGACAACGAGTTCCACGAGGAGCTGCCGACCCTCTTCCCGCACTTCCCGCAGGCCAAGGACCTCTTCTTCGGCGAGCGTCCGGCCCGTGAGGGCGCCGCCGCGCTGAACGCCGCCCTGCAGGCCGCCTACTTCATCATCGGCGTCCGTGCCGCGGGTCTCGCCGCCGGCCCGATGACCGGCCTCGACTTCGAGGGCGTCCGCAAGGAGTTCCTGGACGACGACCACACCCCGCTGATGGTGGTCAACATCGGCAGGCCGGGTCCGGACGCCTGGTTCCCGCGCTCGCCGCGCCTGGCGTACGACGACGTCGTCACGACCGTCTGAGACGCACCGGACACACGAAGAGGCCCCCGGCACCGCCGGGGGCCTCTTCGCATGCCCTGCGTGGCTCACTGCATCTTCAGCGCCGCCGCCACCTTCGTCAGCTCCGCGAAGGACGCCGTACCGGCCACCACCGTGGTGGAGCCGGGCGTGCCGTTCAGGACGAGGGCGTCGTAGCGGCCGCCTGTGTAGCGGGTCCAGGTGCGGCCGCCGATCGTCTCGGTGTTCTTCGTCGCCGACGCGCCCTGGCTGGCCTGGTCGATGAAGTCGGCCCGCTTCTGCGTGGACTGCTCGATCTGCACATACTGGCTGTCCGGGGTCTGCAGGCCCAGGTGCCAGCGGTCGCCGTTCTCGCCCTGGAAGCGTACGGAGGTCGCTTTCCAGGTACTCGGCAGGCCCTCGGGGGCGGCCACCGGGTAGCTCGCCGCGCGACGGGCCGTGAGCAGTTCGACCTGGTAGTCGACCCGCTTGAGGTCGGGAGCGTGATCGTCGTGCGGGATGGTGAGGAAGTAGACGACCGCCGCCGCGATGCCGATCAGGGCCAGGGAGAGAATCATGTCCCGGGCCGTCTTCTGCTTGCCGTTCGAACCTGCCACGCCCTCTATCGTCGCAGGTACCCCAAGCGCTCATCCGTGGGGTCCCCTGCTCATTTTGTCTGCCTAACGATAGAGTCGGGGCCAACACCCTCATCCGGCCGTCGTCGTATCAGAAAGGTGCGCTCCGATGACCGAAAATCATCACTTGCCGTCCGAGCTCGATGTTCCCTCCGAGGCTCCCGACCGCAACCTCGCCCTGGAACTCGTCCGGGTGACCGAAGCCGCCGCCATGGCCGCCGGCCGCTGGGTGGGGCGCGGCGACAAGAACGGCGCCGACGGTGCCGCGGTGCGCGCCATGCGGACCCTCGTCTCCACCGTGTCGATGAACGGCGTCGTCGTCATCGGCGAGGGCGAGAAGGACGAGGCCCCGATGCTCTTCAACGGGGAGCACGTGGGCGACGGCACCGGTCCCGAGGTCGACATCGCGGTCGACCCGATCGACGGCACCACCCTGACCGCCAAGGGCATGCCCAACGCGATCGCCGTCCTCGCGGCGGCCGAGCGGGGCGCCATGTTCGACCCGTCCGCCGTGTTCTACATGGACAAACTGGTCACCGGCCCCGAGGCCGCCGAGTTCGTCGACATCGACGCGCCCGTGGCCGTGAACATCAAGCGGATCGCCAAGGCGAAGAAGGCCACGCCCGAGGACGTGACGGTCGTCATCCTCGACCGGCCGCGGCACGAGGGGCTGATCAGGGAGGTCCGCGAGGCCGGCGCGCGCATCAAGCTGATCTCCGACGGTGACGTGGCGGGCTCCATCTACGCGCTGCGCGAGGGCACGGGCGTCGACCTGCTGCTCGGCATCGGCGGTACGCCGGAGGGCATCATCTCGGCCTGCGCCGTGAAGTGCCTGGGCGGGACGATTCAGGGCAAGCTGTGGCCCAAGGACGACGAGGAGCGTGCGCGGGCCATCGACGCCGGGCACGACCTGGACCGCGTTCTGACGACCGACGACCTGGTGTCCGGGGAGAACGTCTTCTTCGTCGCGACCGGGATCACCGACGGTGAGCTGCTGCGGGGCGTCCAGTACCGGTCGGAGACCGCGCTGACCGAGTCGATCGTGATGCGGTCGAAGTCGGGGACCGTGCGCAGGATCTACTCCGAGCACCGGCTCGCCAAGCTGCGGGCCTACAGCGCGATCGACTTCGACCGGGCGAAGTAGCGCCCGCCCGCGCCACTCAGGGAAAGGCGCCCCCGGTGCGGCGGGGGCGCTCCCTCTTCAGTGTCCTAACCCGCTATGCGGTTGGCCGCCGTCGCCCGTGCCGCCTTCTTCAGCTCCATCTCCCGACGGCGCCTTCGCGCCAGGACCACGCGGCGCTCCGCCGCCGTGAGGCCGCCCCAGACGCCGTACGGCTCGGGCTGCAGGAGGGCGTGTTCGCGGCACTCGACCATCACCGGGCAGCGGGCGCAGACGCGCTTGGCCGCCTCCTCGCGGGACAGCCGGGCGGCGGTCGGCTCCTTCGACGGGGCGAAGAACAGGCCCGCCTCGTCGCGCCGGCACACCGCCTCGGTGTGCCAGGGAGCGTCTTGGTCCCTGTCTCGCGCTGGCACCCGCTGCGCCGGAAGGGCAGCTACCTGCAGGGACGAATGCGGCGGTTGCAGCACGGGTCTACTCCTGACGACGGCTTCGCGAGCGAGAGACGATGCAGCAAGCCCTACCCGCTGTGCGCGCGCCTATGCACAGCGTTCCCAGTCGCAGGCGCGCGGGCGGCTCGTTCACGCCCCCACCGGGCCGCACAGGAGGAGCGGAACCTTCCGCTCAACGGCGCATTCGCGACCGTCAGCGCCCCAGGTGTTTGCGCAGCTTCCGGTCGACCTTGTCCTGGACCCGCTCCAGCTTCCGGTCGACCTTGCTCTGCACCCGGTCCAGGATGTCCGCCACGCGCTTGCCCCGCCTGGGGCGTGCCTCGACATTGCCGAGTACGGCCCAGCCGTCGACGTAGACGACCGGCGCGTCGGACTCGACCGAGTCCAGCGTGTCCACCTCGAAGTTGCCGAGGACGCCGCCTCCGGTGCCGCGCAGCGACACGTTCTCCGGGACGCGGATCTGGACGTCGCCGAAGACCGAGACGGCCTTGATCACGACCTGCTGATACTCGAAGATCGCCTCGCTGAGGTCGATCTCGACGCTGCCGAAGACCGAGTACGCGTGGATCCGGCGCCCGGCGCGCCAGCGGCCCCGGCGCACGGCGCTGCTGAACACGGCGACAACGTTGGCGTCGGCCTCCTGCGGGATCGCGCCCGGGGTGGGCCGGGGCGGGACGGGCGCATAGGCACCGGCGGCGGGGCGCTGGTGCGCGGCCGGCAGGTCCCGGATGAAGACCTCCAGCTCGCCCACCGTCTTGGCGGCGAGGACGCCCTCGACCCGCTCGGCGTGCTCGTCGGCGGTCAGCCGGCCCTCGGCCAGGGCCTCTCGGAGGATCTCGGCGATGCGGTCACGGTCGGCGTCCGAGGCACGCAGCTCGGCGACAGGTGCGTCGGTGTGCTTCTGAAGGTCCACGCGGACAGCGTACCGAAACGCGATAGATCGCGACTAGGGGCTGTGGAAAACCCCGGCGTGTCGAACTGAGCCTTACCTCACAGGTTTCGTGTCGGCGGCAGGTTCTACGCTGGTGAGGCCCGCCAGCGTCGGCGGGCGCCGTCCGTCAGAGTGAGGAATGGGCTGAGATGCCTGAGTTCGCGTACACCGATCTGCTCCCCCAGGGAGAGGACACCACCCCGTACCGGCTGGTGACGTCCGAGGGCGTCTCCACCGTCGAGGGCCCGGACGGGCGGACGTTCCTCAAGGTGGAGCCGGAGGCGCTGCGCAAGCTGGCCGAGGAGGCCGTCCACGACATCCAGCACTACCTGCGCCCCGCCCACCTCGCCCAGCTGCGCCGGATCATCGACGACCCGGAGGCGTCCGGCAACGACAAGTTCGTCGCCCTGGACCTGCTGAAGAACGCGAACATCGCAGCGGCGGGCGTGCTCCCGATGTGCCAGGACACCGGCACGGCGATCGTCATGGGCAAGCGCGGCCAGAACGTCCTCACCGAAGGTGAGGACGAGAAGCACCTCTCGCACGGCATCTACGACGCCTACACCAAGCTGAACCTGCGCTACTCGCAGATGGCCCCGCTCACCATGTGGGAGGAGAAGAACACCGGCTCCAACCTCCCGGCCCAGATCGAGCTGTACGCGACCGACGGCGGCGCCTACAAGTTCCTGTTCATGGCCAAGGGCGGCGGCTCGGCCAACAAGTCGTTCCTCTACCAGGAGACGAAGGCCGTCCTGAACGAGGCCTCCATGATGCGGTTCCTGGAGGAGAAGATCCGTTCGCTCGGTACGGCCGCCTGCCCGCCGTACCACCTGGCGATCGTCGTCGGCGGCACGAGCGCCGAGTACGCGCTGAAGACCGCGAAGTACGCCTCCGCGCACTACCTGGACGAGATCCCGGCGGAGGGCTCGGAGCTGGGACACGGCTTCCGGGACAAGGAGCTCGAGCAGAAGGTCTTCGAGCTGACCCAGAAGATCGGCATCGGCGCCCAGTTCGGCGGCAAGTACTTCTGCCACGACGTCCGCGTGGTCCGCCTCCCCCGGCACGGCGCGTCCTGCCCGGTCGCCATCGCCGTCTCCTGCTCGGCCGACCGCCAGGCCGTCGCGAAGATCACCGCCGAGGGCGTCTTCCTGGAGCAGCTGGAGACCGACCCGGCGCGCTTCCTGCCGGAGACGACCGACGAGCACCTCGACGAGTCCTCCGACGTGGTCAGGATCGACCTCAACCAGCCGATGGACACGATCCTCGCCGAGCTGACCAAGTACCCGGTCAAGACCCGCCTCTCCCTGACCGGCCCGCTGGTCGTGGCCCGCGACATCGCGCACGCCAAGATCAAGGAGCGGCTCGACGCGGGCGAGGAGATGCCGCAATACCTGAAGGACCACCCGGTGTACTACGCGGGCCCGGCGAAGACCCCCGAGGGCTACGCCTCCGGTTCCTTCGGCCCGACGACGGCCGGCCGCATGGACTCCTACGTGGAGCAGTTCCAGGCGGTGGGCGGCTCCAGGGTGATGCTCGCCAAGGGCAACCGCAGCAAGCAGGTCACCGACGCGTGTGCCGCGCACGGCGGCTTCTACCTCGGCTCCATCGGCGGCCCGGCCGCCCGTCTCGCCCAGGACTGCATCAAGAAGGTCGAGGTCCTGGAGTACGAGGAGCTGGGCATGGAGGCCGTCTGGAAGATCGAGGTCGAGGACTTCCCGGCGTTCATCGTCGTGGACGACAAGGGCAACGACTTCTTCCAGGACCCGGCCCCGCAGCCGACGTTCACGTCGATCCCGGTGCGGGGTCCCGGACTGGCGTAGTGGCTCCGGGGCGGCGCGGACTCGTCTCGCCCCCGCCGCCCCTACCCGTCCCATCCCCAGGGACCGCGCCTTTTCGACCCCGCCCGGAGGACTCCGCCCCGGACCCCGTTCCGTCCGAAAGGCCCCGCCCTCAAGCACCGGACAGGCCGGCTGGTGCCGCCGGACGAACAAGCCGAACGAGTTCTTCCAGGACCCGGCCCCGCAGCCGACGTTCACGTCGGCGGAGACATCGCTCACTCAGCGTAACGACGGGGAACAACCCCGTGGGCCCGATCGCTATAGCTGCCATGAGCGACAGCGACTACCGCATCGAGCACGACTCCATGGGCGAGGTCCGCGTGCCCGCCACCGCCAAGTGGCGCGCCCAGACCCAGCGTGCCGTCGAGAACTTCCCCATCTCGGGCCAGCGCCTGGAGCGCGCCCACATCGAGGCCCTGGCCCGGATCAAGGGCGCCGCCGCCAAGGTGAACGCGCAGCTCGGCGTGGTCGATAAGGAGACCGCCCAGGCGATCCAGGAGGCGGCCGCCGAAGTCGCGCGGGGACAGTGGGACGAGCACTTCCCCATCGACGTCTTCCAGACCGGCTCCGGCACCTCGTCGAACATGAACACCAACGAGGTCATCGCCACCCTCGCCAGTGAGCGGCTCGGCCGGGACGTGCACCCGAACGACCACGTCAACGCCTCCCAGTCCTCCAACGACGTCTTCCCCTCCTCCATCCACATCGCCGCCACCGCTGCCGTCACCCATGACCTGATCCCCGCCCTCGAGCACCTCGCCGCCTCCCTGACCCGCAAGTCCGAGGAGTTCGCCGATGTCGTGAAGTCCGGGCGGACCCACCTGATGGACGCCACTCCCGTGACGCTCGGCCAGGAGTTCGGCGGATACGCGGCCCAGATCCGGTACGGCGTCGAGCGGCTGCGCGCCTCCCTGCCCCGCCTCGCCGAACTCCCCCTCGGCGGCACCGCCGTCGGCACCGGCATCAACACCCCGCCCGGCTTCTCCGCCGCCGTCATCCAGGAGGTCGCCCGGGTCACCGGGCTGCCGCTGACCGAGGCCCGCGACCACTTCGAGGCGCAGGGCGCCCGGGACGGGATCGTGGAGACCAGCGGGCAGCTCAGGACCATCGCGGTCGGGCTGACGAAGATCGCCAATGACCTGCGGTGGATGGCGTCCGGGCCGCGCACCGGGCTCGCCGAGATCCGGCTGCCCGACCTGCAGCCGGGGTCGTCCATCATGCCGGGCAAGGTCAACCCGGTGATCCCCGAGGCCGTACTGATGGTGGCCGCCCAGGTGACCGGCAACGACGCGGCCATCGCCACCGCCGGCGCCTCCGGCAACTTCGAGCTGAACGTCATGCTGCCGCTCATCGCCAGGAACGTGCTCGAATCCGTCCGGCTGCTCGCCAACGTCTCCCGGCTGCTGGCCGACCGGACCGTGGACGGCATCACCGCCGACCGTGAACGGGCGCGCGAGTACGCCGAGTCGTCCCCCTCCGTGGTCACCCCGCTCAACAAGTACATCGGCTACGAGGAGGCCGCGAAGGTCGCCAAGAAGTCCCTCGCGGAGCGCAGGACGATCCGGCAAGTCGTGCTGGAGGGCGGGTACATCGAGCGCGGCGACCTCACCCTGGAGCAGCTCGACGAGGCGCTGGACGTGCTGCGGATGACACGTCCCTAGCCGCGAGCGAACCTTTTCGGCCACCGCCGGAACCGTGACGTGCACCGCAGCGTCGTATGCCTGCGGCACCTAATATCTGTCCATGACGGACGACGGAGCGACGACACACGTGGACACGGCGGACGCGGCGCACACGACGGACCCGGGACCGGCGACCCGCTGGAGCACCGGGACCCAGATCCTGTGGCGCTACCGGGAGAACGCCGGCGCGCACATCCACATCGCGCGGCCCGTCACCGTCGTACGCGACGACGCCGACCTGCTCGCCGTGTGGATGGCCCCCGGCACCGAGTGCGTGAAGCCGGTCCTCGCCGACGGCACACCCGTGCACCTGGAGCCGCTCCGGTCCCGCTACACCAAGCCGCGCTCGGTGCAGCGGGACCGCTGGTTCGGCACGGGCGTGCTGAAGCTGGCCCAGCCCGGCCGGCCCTGGTCGGTGTGGCTGTTCTGGGAGCCGGGCTGGCGGTTCAAGAACTGGTACGTCAACCTCGAGCAGCCGCTGGCCCGTTGGGCGGGCGGGGTGGACTCCGAGGACTACTTCCTGGACATCTCCGTGCACCCCGACCGCAGCTGGCACTGGCGCGACGAGGACGAGTTCGCGCAGGCCCAGCGGGACGGGCTGATGAACGAGGCCACCGCCGAGCGGGTCCGGGCGGCCGGGCGGGAGGCGGTCGAGGTGATCGAGGCCTGGGGGGCGCCGTTCTCGGACGGCTGGCAGCACTGGCGCCCGGATCCGTCCTGGGAGGTACCTTCTCTCCCCGAGGACTGGGACCATACGCCCGCGCACGTGTCCTCATGAGACCCTTGATGCGCCCCCGGGCAGGAAACGTAGGATCGTCGTCCGCAAACGGATAATCAGAGTCAGTGCGCGGCACTGTCGTTGAGGGGTGGTGGTCGGGTGGCGGATGGGAGCAGAAGTGCAACTCCGGGAGCATGCGCAGAGCTTGACCGATCGTCACCGAGGGGCGGCAGCACGTGAGCGAGGGGCACCAGGGCACAGGAACCACCTCTGAGCACGCGGGAATTCCGTTCCTGGGGCACGTATTGCGGGTATCGGGACTTCTGCGGGAGCAACTGCGCGCCCGGCGCGCAGTGCCGTACGGATGGATGCGACACGCGTGACGGAGCAGCCCACCTCCTTCGAGCGCCCCCAGGGCGCCGACCCCGCGGAGGGCCGCGGGGCGCTCCTGCGTACCCCGAAGCCCGCCACCACCCCGGCCTTACCGGCGCAGGCCCGGGCGGAGGGAGCGTCCTGCGGACCGGGTACGGCCACGCCCTGTGGCCAGGGAAAGGACGGCAGGGGGACGCAATCCCCGGTCGGCAAGGGGAAGGAGCCCCCAGTCAACGGCCCCGAGCACTCCCAGCCCGCGACCACCGAGCCCGGCGCACACCGCCCGCGGCCCGCGCCTGATGCCGTCCCGCCGCGACCGGCGTCGGAGGCCGTCCCCCCGCGTCCCGGGCCGGAGGCCATCCCGCCGCAGCCCGGCGCCGAGCAGGAGCGGACGGCGGACCGCACGCCGGGCGGTCAGGAGCGCCGTACCGGGCGCGGTCTGCCGCCGGGCCGGCCGATGCCGATGCGGCGCGACGGCGACCGGCTGAGATTCGTGGGCGCGGCCACCCGGCGGATCGCGCGCGGCCTCGATCTGGACGAGATCGTGATGGGCCTGTGCCGGGCGACCGTGCCGACGTTCTCGGACGCGATCCTGGTCTATCTGCGCGATCCGCTGCCGGTCGGCGACGAGCGGCCCACCGGTCCGGTGGTGCTGCGGCTGCGCCGTACCGACCGGATTCCGGAGGACCGGGACACCGAGGGGGTGCTGCTGCCCCCGGCCTTCGACCCCGAGCCGGAGCCGAGCGCGCTGGCCGAGCTGTCCTCGCTCACCACCGAGCTGTGCGAGGTGCGCCCCGGGGGCGCGCTGAACGAGGTGCTGCGCGGGGTGCGGCCGGTGTTCGCGGACGCGCCCGCCGCCCGGGCCGCGCTGCCCGAGCTGCTCGGCGACTGCGCCGAGACGGTCGTACCGTCCGGGCAGCACGCGATCCTCGCGCCGTTGCGCGGCCGGCGCCGGGTGATCGGCGCGGCGCTGTTCCTGCGCCGCCCGGAGCGGCTGGCGTTCGAGGGCGACGACCTGCTGGTGGCGGCCCAGCTGGCCACGCACAGCGCGCTCGGCATCGACAAGGCGGTGCTGTACGGCCGGGAGGCGTACATCGCCGACGAGCTGCAGCGCACCATGCTGCCCGAGACCCTGCCCCGCCCGACGGGTGTACGGCTGGCGTCGCGGTATCTGCCGGCGGCGGAGACCGCGCGGGTCGGCGGCGACTGGTACGACGCGATTCCGCTGCCGGGCAGCCGGGTCGCGCTGGTGGTCGGTGACGTCATGGGGCACTCCATGACCTCGGCGGCGATCATGGGCCAGCTGCGCACCACCGCGCAGACCCTGGCCGGGCTCGATCTGCCGCCGCAGGAGGTGCTGCACCACCTGGACGAGCAGGCGCAGCGGCTCGGCACGGACCGCATGGCGACCTGCCTGTACGCCGTCTACGACCCGGTCACCCACCGCATCACCATCGCCAACGCCGGCCATCCGCCGCCCGTGCTGCTGCACCTGGGCGGGCGGGCCGAGGTGCTGCGGGTACCGCCGGGCGCGCCGATCGGGGTCGGAGGGGTCGACTTCGAGGCCGTCGAGCTGGACGCGCCCGCCGGGGCCACGCTGCTCCTCTACACCGACGGGCTGGTGGAGTCCCGGCTGCGGGACGTGTGGACCGGCATAGAGCAGCTGCGGGAAAAGCTCGCCGCGACCGCCCAGTTGACCGGGCCGGACCATCCGCCGCCGCTGGAAGCCCTGTGCGACGAGGTGCTGGACATGCTCGGGCCGGGGGACCGGGACGACGACATCGCGCTGCTCGCGGCCCGTTTCGACGGGATCGCGCCGAGCGATGTCGCGTACTGGCGGCTGGAGCCGGAGGAGACGGCCCCCGGCCAGGCCCGCCGGCTGGCCCGGCGCGCGCTCGCCCGCTGGGACCTGGAGGACCTGTCGGACTCGGTGGAGCTGCTGGTCAGCGAGGTCGTGACGAACGCCGTGCGGTACGCGTCCCGGCCGGTGACGCTGCGGCTGCTGCGCACGGACGTGCTGCGCTGCGAGGTCGGCGACGATGTGCCGCAGCTGCCGCGGCTGCGCCAGGCCCGGGCCACGGACGAGGGCGGGCGCGGCCTGTACCTGGTCAACAAGCTGGCCCGGCGCTGGGGCGCGACCCGGCTGAGCACCGGCAAGGTGGTGTGGTTCGAGCTGAACCGGGGCTGAGCGAGCCGTACCTGCGCCAAGGGCGCCCGGGGAGTCCCCGGGCGCCCTTCGTGTGCGCTCCTACTGGCCGAAGTTGCCCTGGCCGAAGTTCCCTCCGTTGCCGCCCGGGTCGATCGGGTCCTGCGTGATCTGGCCCGTCGGCGTCTGCGTCGGGGGCTGCGTGGGAGGCTGCGTCGGGGGCTGTGTGGGGGGCTGGGTCGGCGGGTGCGACGGCGGCGTCCTGGACGGGGGCGCGGAGCTGCTCGGCGCCTTGCTGGTCGGCGTGTGCGACGGCGTCTGCGACGGGGTCTGGCTGTAGGTCGGGGGGGCCGTCGGCTGGACGGCCGCGCCCTGGGTGGTGTCGAGGTCGAACGTGGCGCTGCCCGTCACGCCGAAGGTGTACGCCGCCCAGACCTGCGCCGGGTAGGTGCCGCCGTTGACGCGGCCGGGCGGATCGAGCAGGCCGGTCGCACCCGTCAGGGACACATGGCGGCCGGACCCGCTCTGCTCGCCGAACAGGCCGACGGAGGTGACCAGGTCGGGCGTGTAGCCGGTGAACCAGGCGGACTTGTCCTCGTCGGAGGTACCGGTCTTGCCGGCCACCTGCTGGCCGGCGCGCAGCGGGTTGTCCGCCACGCGCTGCTTCGCCGTGCCGTCGTCGACCACACCGGTCAGCACGGAGGTCACGGTGTCGGCGGCGGTCCGGCTGATCACCTGGCCGCCGACCGGGTCGGGGATCTGGACCGAACGGCTGCTCTGCTCGGCCGACTTGAGGATGCTCGGTGTCACCTTGTTGCCGTGGTTGTCGAGCGTGGCGTAGATCCCGGCCATCTCCAGCGGGCTCGCGCCCATCGAGCCGAGGGTCTGCGCGGGCACCGCCTGCATACCCGTGGTGTCCATGCCGAGCTGCTTGGCCGTGCTCATGACCTTGTCCATGCCCACGTCCATGCCCATCTGCGCGAAGACGGAGTTCACGGAGTTGTTCATGGCCTGCTGGACGGTGATGGGCCCGTAGTTCTGGTGGTCCTCGTTCGGCGGGCCGAAGCCGACCTTGCTGCCGTGGTCCACGACCTGGCGGCCGCTGGTGCCGTCGTAGATCGTGCTGGCGGTGATGGGCTTGCCGTCCTGCGTGGTGGCACTGTTCTGCAGCGCGGCGGCGAGGATGACCGGCTTGAACGTCGAGGCGGGCTGGTAGTCCCGGCGGGTGGCGTTGTTGACGTAGTGCTGGAAGTAGTCCTTGCCGCCGTACATCGCGACGATCCTGCCGGTCTTCGGGTCCACCGAGACCGCGCCGGCCTGGACCGCGCCGTCGACCTTGCGCTTCTTCGGGTCCAGCTTGCCGGTCAGCTCGGACTTGACGGCCTGCTCCAGCTTGACCTGCTTCTTCTTGTCGATGTTCAGGGTGATGGTCCAGCCGCGGTCGATCACCTCGGCCTCCGCCTGGGAGCGGCTGATGTTCTCCTGCTGCATCAGCTGCTGTTCGAGCTGCTGGTTGGCGAGGTCGATCAGATAGCCCTTCTGGCCCGCCTGACTCGGCGTCGCCTTGGGCTCCTTGGGGTACGGGAACTTCATGGCCTGCCGCGCGGCCGGATCCAGCCAGTGCTGCTTGACCATGTTGTCCAGGACGTAGTTCCAGCGGGCCTGCACCAGCTTCTTGCCCGTGGAGGTCGCGACGGCCCAGTCGTACTGGCTCGGCGCCTGGAGGAGCGCGGCGAGGTAGGCGCCCTGCTGGACCGTCAGCTTCTCTGCGTCGGTGCGGTAGTAGGCCTGGGCGGCGGCCTGGATGCCGTAGGCGCCGCGGCCGTAGTAGCTGGTGTTGATGTAGCCCGCGAGGATCTGGTCCTTGGACAGCCTCTGGTCGACCTTCAAGGAGATGACCATCTCCTTGAGCTTGCGGGTGACGGTCTGGTTCTGGGTGAGGTAGTAGTTCTTGACGTACTGCTGGGTGATCGTGGAACCGCCCTGGGCGCCGCGGCCCATCGCCGTGTTGTACAGACCGCGGGCCAGGCCCTTGAGGTCGATGCCGGAGTCCGAGTAGAAGGTCTTGTTCTCGGCGGCGACGAAGGTGTGCTGGACGTCCTTGGGCACCTTCGACAGGTCCACGCTCTCGCGGTTGGTCTTGCCGACGCGGGCCAGGACCGTGCCGTCGCTGTACTTGTAGACGTTGCTCTCCTGCTGGGCGAGGGCGTTGGCGCCCTTGGGGATGTCCACCAGCATGTAGAGGGCGATGAAGCCGCCGATGCCGAGCAGGCACAGCCCGAGGAACGTGCCGAGGATCTTCTTCCAGCTGAAGAGCCGGCGTATGAAGCTCTTCGCGGGCTTGCCGCCGGCCGGTGCAGCCGCCGTGGGGGCGGAGCGGCGGCGCCTGGGCGCCGCGCGGTGGCCACCGCGCTGTCGCGCTCGTCTCTCTTCCGCTCGTCCCATGGGTCCTTCGCTCCGCTTCCGTCTCAGTGGTCAGCTCCGAAAGCTAACACCCGTCTATATGACAAAGGGCGTCCGATCCGCTCTTTTACGGACGTGACAATCAGCACCTGCCCCAAGGGAACCGACGGCTCTGGAGGGCACAGGGTTGCTTCCACCCGGAAAAGTGATATCACTTGGATAGACCCAAGCTAAGCTTTCACGAAACGGGGGATGATCCATGTCCGACGTACCCGAGATGCCCGCCCCGCGCGTACGGGAGTTCACCGCGCACAGCATCGGCGGCGGGCTCGCCCTGCTGCTCGGCCTGCTCGGCGTGGCCGTCGCGGCCGGCCTCTTCGCCACCTCCTCGACGGTCTCCGCCGGCGGCGCCAAGGGGGGCCTCATAGCCGCCGGCGTCCTCGTGCTGCTCGCCGGCCTCCTGGCGATGGGCGGCCTGAACACCATCGCCCCCGGCGAGGCCCGCGTCGTCCAGCTCTTCGGCCGCTACCGGGGCACGATCCGGCAGGACGGCCTGCGCTGGGTGAACCCCCTCACCTCGCGGACCCGGATCTCCACCCGCGTGCGCAACCACGAGACCGCCGTGCTGAAGGTCAACGACGCCTACGGCAACCCGATCGAGCTGGCCGCGGTCGTGGTGTGGAAGGTCCAGGACACCGCCCAGGCCACCTTCGAGGTGGACGACTTCGCCGAGTTCGTCGCCACCCAGACCGAGACCGCCGTACGGCACATCGCGATCGAGTACCCGTACGACGCCCACGAGGAGGACGGCCTCTCGCTGCGCGGCAACGCCGAGGAGATCACCGAGAAGCTGGCCAAGGAGCTGCAGGCGCGCGTGGAGGCGGCCGGAGTGCGGATCGTCGAGTCGCGCTTCACGCATCTCGCATACGCTCCGGAGATCGCCTCGGCGATGCTCCAGCGGCAGCAGGCCGGTGCGGTCGTGGCCGCGCGGCGGCAGATCGTGGACGGCGCGGTCGGCATGGTCGAGGCGGCGCTCGCCCGGATCGCGGAGGCGGACATCGTGGAACTCGACGAGGAGCGCAAGGCGGCGATGGTGTCCAACCTGATGGTGGTGCTCTGCGGCGACCGGGCCCCGCAGCCGGTCCTCAACACCGGGACGCTCTACCAGTGACGGAGCCTTCGGAGACCCCGAAGCGACGGCCGCAGCAGCGCAAGCAGGTGCTGCTGCGGCTGGACCCGTCGGTGTACGAGGCGATCGCGCGGTGGGCCGGGGAGGACCTGCGGTCGGCCAACGCGCAGATCGAGTTCCTGCTGCGCAGGGCGCTGGCGGAGGCGGGACGGCTGCCGAAGGAGACCGGCCCCATGCCGCGCAGGGGCAGGCCGCCTGTTTCGGAACCGTGACAATCGGCTCCCACCTGCACCGCCGCACACCGGGCCATGATCCCTGCACTCCGCGTATACATGCTGCGTATACACCATGTGTAGAGTGCTGCGCATGTCCATCGGTCACACTCTCCTGGGGCTCCTGGAGTCCGGCCCGCGGCACGGTTACGACCTGAAGCGGGCCTTCGACGAGAAGTTCGGTCACGACCGGCCGCTGCACTACGGCCAGGTCTACTCCACGATGTCCCGGCTGCTGAAGCACGGCCTCGTGGAAGTCGACGGGATCGAGGCGGGCGGCGGTCCCGAGCGCAAGCGGTACGCCATCACCGAAGCCGGCATCACCGACGTCAACGCCTGGCTCGCCACTCCGGAGAAGCCCGAGGAGTACCTGCAGTCGACCCTGTACACCAAGGTCGTCCTCGCCCTCCTCACCCACCGCGACGCCTCCCTCATACTCGACACCCAGCGCGCCGAGCACCTGCGCAGCATGCGGATCCTGACCGACCGCAAGCGCAAGGGCGACCTCGCGGACCAGCTGATCTGCGACCACGCGCTGTTCCATCTGGAGGCCGACCTGCGCTGGCTGGAACTGACCGCCGCGCGCCTCGACAAGCTCCGCGAGGTGGTGGCCAAGTGACTCCTCCCCCCGGCTTCCTGCTCGCCGCCGAGAACCTGCACAAGGCCTACGGCCCCACGGTCGCGCTCGACGGCGCCGAGTTCTCCATCCACCCCGGCGAGGTCGTCGCCGTGATGGGCCCCTCCGGCTCCGGCAAGTCGACGCTGCTGCACTGCCTCGCCGGCATCGTGCCGCCCGACTCCGGGTCCATCATCTACAACGGCCGCGAACTCGCCGGCATGAACGACGCCGAACGCAGCGCGCTGCGCCGCTCCGAGTTCGGGTTCGTCTTCCAGTTCGGCCAGCTGGTGCCCGAGCTGACCTGCGTGGAGAACGTGGCCCTGCCCCTCAGGCTGAACGGCCGCCCCCGCAAGCAGGCCGAGCGGGCCGCGCTCGCCTGGATGGAACGCCTGGAGGTGGACGACCTCAAGGACAAGCGGCCCGGCGAGGTCTCCGGCGGCCAGGGACAGCGCGTCGCGGTGGCGCGCGCACTGGTCACCGAGCCCCGGGTGGTGTTCGCCGACGAGCCGACCGGCGCACTCGACTCCCTCAACGGCGAGCGCGTGATGGAGCTGCTGACCGACGCGGCCCGCACCGCCAACGCGGCCGTCGTCCTGGTCACGCACGAGCCCCGGGTGGCCGCCTACTCCGACCGCGAGATCGTCGTACGCGACGGCAAGTCCCGGGACATGGAGCGCGCCATATGAACGCCCGGCAATGGGGCCGGGACCTCGGCATGGGGGTCCGGTTCGCCTTCACCGGCGGGCGCGAGGGCTGGATCCGGATGCTGCTGACGGCGGTCGGCGTCGGTCTCGGCGTCACGCTGCTGCTGCTGACGACCGCGATCCCGAACGCGCTGGCGGTACGGGACCAGCGCAACCAGGACCGCTTGGACTACACCTACGGCCCGCACCGGGCGAAGGCCGCGAACACCCTGGTGATCTCCGACACCGACAGCACCTTCCGCGGCAGCGACGTGCGCGGCCGGCTGGTGGAGCCCGAAGGGCCGCGGGCACCGCTCGCACCGGGCCTCACGAAGTACCCGGCGCCCGGCGAGATGGTCGTCTCGCCCGCACTGAAGGATCTCCTCGGCTCGGCGGACGGCAAGCTGCTGCGCGAGCGGCTGCCGTACCGGATCACCGGGACGATCGCCGAGCCCGGACTCATCGGCTCGCACGAACTCGCCTACTACGCCGGGGCGAAGGACCTCGCCCCGCGCTTCGACGGCTGGCGGACGGCCCGGATCGACCACTTCGGTCCGCCGAAGGCCTCACCGGTGAACAAGGCCGACCCGGTACTGATCCTGCTGGTGCTGGTCGTCTTCGTGGTGCTGCTGATGCCGGTCGCCGTGTTCATCGCCACGGCCGTACGGTTCGGCGGCGAGCGGCGCGACCGCAGGCTGGCCGCGCTGCGGCTGGTGGGCTCCGACAGCCGGATGACCCGGCGGATCGCGGCCGGCGAGGCACTCGCGGGCTCGCTGCTCGGGCTGGTCTTCGGCACCGTCTTCTTCCTGCTCGGCCGGCAGCTCGCGGGCTCGGTCGAGATCGTGGGCATCAGCGTCTTCCCCAGCTATCTCGATCCCTCCCCGGCACTGGCCGCCCTGGTCGCTCTCGCCGTTCCGGCGGCGGCGGTGCTGGTCACGCTGTTCGCGCTGCGCCGGGTGGTCATCGAGCCGCTGGGCGTGGTCCGTACGGCCAAGCCCACCCGCCGCCGGCTGTGGTGGCGGCTGCTGCTGCCGCTGGGCGGCCTGGCGATGCTCACCCCCATGATCGGACAGGGCCGCAGCAACGGCACCTTCAACGAGTACCTGGTGATCGGCGGCGTCCTGCTGCTGCTCGTCGGTGTCACCGCGCTGCTGCCATGGGTCGTCGAGGCGGTCGTGGCCCGGCTCGGAAGCGGCGGGCTGTCCTGGCAACTGGCCGTACGACGGCTGCAGTTGAGCAGCGGTTCGGCGGCCCGCCTGGTCAACGGCATCGCGGTCGCGGTGGCCGGGGCGATCGCGCTGCAGATGCTGTTCGCGGGGGTCCAGGACGACTACACCAAGTACACCGGGCAGAACACCGACCGGGTGCAGATGCAGGTCAACCTGTCACGGGGGCTGCCCTTCCTCCCGGCCGCCCAGCAGTTCGCCGCGACCAAGGGCGTGCGGAAGGCCACCTCGGTTGGCAGCACCGAGCTGGGCGACGGGCGCTGGAGCTCCGACAAGGGGCCGGCGAACACCGTCGGCCTCACCGTGGGCACCTGTGCCACGCTGCGGGAGATGGCCGACCTGCCGAGCTGCCGCGACGGCGACGTCTTCGCGGTGACCGGCGCGGACCGGGACGCCGACGTGGCGAAGCTCGCCCGGCCCGGCCGCACCCTCCATCTCGACGCGAGCGACGGCGCGGGCAACGGCCCGGACGTCGTGTGGACCGTGCCCGGCAACCTGAAGCGGGGCCGCGCGCTCATCGGTCCGGCCGGCTTCAAGGAGAGCGGTGTGCTGATGACCCCGGCCGCCGTGTCCCACCGGATGAGCGCCGCGCTGGCCGGATCGGTGTACCTCAGACTGGACGAGTCGCTGCCGGACGTGCACGAGTTCGTCCGCAACACGGCGGCGCGGATCGACCCGCTCGCGGACTCGCTGGTGTGGTCGTCCACCGAGCAGTCGAACAAATTCACCTCCATCCGTACGGGAACCTTCGCCGGCGCGGTCTGTGTGCTGGCGCTGATCGGGGCGAGCCTGCTGGTGTCCCAGCTGGAGCAGTTGCGCGAGCGGCGCAAGCTGCTGTCGTCGCTGGTCGCCTTCGGCACCCGGCGACGCACCCTGAGCATGTCGGTGCTGTGGCAGACGGCGATCCCCATCACCCTCGGCCTGCTGCTCGCCTCGGCCGTCGGACTGACGCTGGGCGCGGTGCTGCTGAAGATGGTGGGCGCGACGGTGGGCGTGGACTGGCCGAGCATGCTGTCGATGACCGGCGCCGGCGCGGCGGTCGTCCTCACGGTCACGCTGCTGAGCCTGCCGCCGCTGCTGCGGCTGATGCGGCCGGAGGGGTTGCGGACGGAGTAGGAGCGCGACGCGCCGTGGGCCCCCGGGGGAGGGCCCACGGCCGTTCCTCACAGGCTGTGCTCCCGCACCACCCTCCGCGCCTGGGCGAACAGCATGCCGACGTTCACCGACTTACGGCAGACGACGACGGCGACGACGTCCTGCTGCTCGTTCAACCGCAGGAACAGATGGGTGAGGTTCTCGCTGTTGACGAGGATCTCCTGGAAGAAGTGGTTGTCGTCGCTGACCCCGCGGCGCTCCTTGAAGATGTCCTCGATCATGACGACCGTGCGGCCCTGGAACAGGTCGAGGGTCGCGCCCGCCAGCAGGTCCAGGACCTCCGGCGGATGGTTGTCGACGGTCTCGTACGACAGCAGCATCCCGGTGGCCATGTCGACCACACCGGCCGCGACGCAGTCGGGCGCCTCGGCCCGCAGCGACTTCACCAGACTCATCACCTGGTCGGAGAAACCCGTCATGCGCTTGGTCGCCATCCGTCACACTCCCTCTGGCGTCTTCTCGGTGAGGATCGATCCGATGCGGTCGAGGGCCGGAGGAGTCGCCCGGTTCAGGCGGTTCACGTCCATCCCCTCGTCACCGAGGACCACCATCAGGGCGGTGTCGCCGACGGCGTAGAAGGCGACGCAGCCGTGGCTGCCGTACGTCACCGTCTGGCGCAGCGCTCCGCGCGCCGTGGCGGCGGCGGTGCGGCGCGCCAGGCCCAGGCCCGCCGCCGCGAGCGCGGCGAGCCCCTCCGGGTCGATCGACTCGGCGGTGTCGGCCGCGATGAGCATGCCGTCGGCCGCCGCGAGGGCGGTGTCGGTGATCCCGGTCACCTCCTCGCGCAGTCCGCGCATCTCCTGCGCCAGCGCTTCATGGTCCATGTGCTCAACTCCCTTGTTCCCTTGCCGGATTCGACCGCTGCGGCAGTCGGCGGACCCCTGTCATTCGGCGGTTCCGTGCCGCAGCCGGAAGAACCCTTTCCAGCCCACCCCGCTCGGCGGCGGGGCGAGGACTTCGGTGATGCCGCTGGCACCGGGTGCGCGGTGCGGCAGTTCGGCGGAGGCGGGCGCCTCCGGCTCCGGCGCGTCCTGCTCGCGGTGCCGCGCGACGGGCGCCTCGGGCGCCATCAGGAGCGGGGCCGGGGCGAGCGGGCCGGCGCACTCCAGCAGCCCTTCGCTCAGCATCCGCGCGACCTCCACGGTGACCGTGTAGACGCCGCGGCCGGTGCGGAAGGCGAGGTCGCGGGCGGTACGGCGGCCGTCGGCGTGCGCGAGCAGTTCCCGTTGCAGCGGGGTGCAGGCATGCTGCGGCGAGGCCTTGGGCAGGGGCCGTTCGCGGTCGGGGCGTACGGGGTACGGCAGCGCGTCCACGGCGGCCACCTTGCGCACCGCCTCCTCGAGCAGCCGGGCGGGCCTCTCGCCGGGGGCGACCGGGGCGTGCGGCTCGGTGCCGGTGAGGCGTTCGCAGGCGTCCACCCGGCCGGCGACGACGGCGAAGGCCGCGTCCTGCAGCGCCATCAGGCACACGACCCGGAGCTGGGCGGCCCCCGCGTAGCCGCGCTCGATCAGCCCGGCGGTCGGCCAGCGCTCCCCGGATCCGCGCACCAGTTCCGCCCACTGCTCGCCGTCGATGCGCTCGGAGCGCAGCAGCAGCACCTCGGCGCCGGGGGCGCCCGGACTCTCCGCCGCCACGACGAGTCCGTCCCGCAGATGGAAGGCACCGCCGGGGCTCCCCGGCACGCGCAGTTCCCCCGTGAATCCGTCACGCCCGCACGCGGTCAACGCGTGCGCGAGCCCGCCGTGATCCATCACTCCCCTTGCATTTCGCACAGACGCCTGACGCGTCGCACCGAGGGGGTATGTGTATCAGCCGAGCGGCATGTTTCAGCCGGGGATTTCCGACCTGACCCGGACTGACGGAAGTTGGAGTTTCATGCCGTTGCACATCACTTTGTTCGACACTCATTTGATCGATTGACGGGCTCACCCGTCCGGGTCGAGCACCCGCACCGGCAGCGTGCCCAGCGCTTCCCGCAGGGCCGCCGCCAGTTCCCCGTACTCGGCGGCCCTGGCCGCGCCCGCCCGCATGGCGAAGGCGACCCGGCGGCTCGGTGCCGGGTCGGCGAAGTAGCCGGTGAGGAGCTGGCTGCTCCGGGTCGTCTCCAGCTTCAGCGCGGTACGCGGCAGCAAGGTGCACCCGAGCCCTCCGGCGACCAGCTGGACCAGCGTGGACAGCCCGGCGGCCGTCGTGGTCACCGGCGCGTCCTCGCGGCCCGCCTCCCGGCAGATGTCCAGGGCCTGGTCGCGCAGGCAGTGGCCCTCGTCCAGGAGCAGCAGGTTCAGCTCCTTCAGCGCCTCGCGCGGGATGCCCTCGCGGCCGCCGAGCCAGTGGTCGAGCGGGGTGACGAGCACGAAGTCCTCGTCGAAGAGCGGGAGTTCGGCGACTCCGGGCACGCCGAGCGGCACCGCCAGCAACAGCAGGTCGAGACGGCCGGAGTTCAGGCCGTCGATCAGGCTGGCGGTCTGCTCCTCGTGCACCTGGAGGTCGAGGTGCGGATAGCGCTCGTGGACCAGCCGCAGCACGGTCGGCAGGAGGTACGGCGCGACCGTGGGGATCACCCCGAGGCGCAGGACGCCCGTGAACGGCGCCCGGACCGCCTCGGCCTCCTCCAGCAGCGCCCCCACCGCGTCCAGCACCGCCCTCGCCCGTACGGCCAGCCGCTCGCCGGCGGGCGAGAGCAGCACCTTGCGCGTCGTACGCTCGAGGAGGGTCACGCCCAGGGTCTCCTCCAGCGCCGAGACCGCACCGGACAGGGCGGGCTGGCTCATCCCGATGGCGGCCGCCGCGTCCCGGAAGTGCAGATGCTCGGCGACGGCGGCGAAGGCACGCAGCTGGGCGAGGCTCGGCTGCCTCCGCTTGCCGTTACTCATGGTCACTGATAACTACCTCCGATCAACATGACCGAGTGTAGCTATTTCACTAATCAATGCACCCTGTGCCAACATCGACGGAGTCCAACCCATGGGAAACACCCCCAAAAAGGGTGTTCCTCGCTGCAAGGAGAGCGTGTGCTCACTGTCGGTGACAAGTTCCCCGAGTTCGAACTGACCGCCTGCGTCTCGCTGGAGAAGGGCAAGGAGTTCGAGCAGATCCACCACAAGTCCTACGAGGGCAAGTGGCTGGTCGTGTTTGCCTGGCCGAAGGACTTCACCTTCGTCTGCCCGACCGAGATCGCCGCGTTCGGGAAGCTGAACGACGAGTTCGCCGACCGCGACGCCCAGATCCTCGGCTTCTCCGGTGACTCCGAGTTCGTCCACCACGCCTGGCGCAAGGACCACCCGGACCTGACCGACCTGCCGTTCCCGATGATGGCCGACTCCAAGCACGAGCTGATGCGCGACCTGGGCATCGAGGGCGAGGACGGCTTCGCGCAGCGCGCCGTCTTCATCGTCGACCCCAACCGCGAGATCCAGTTCACCATGGTCACCGCCGGTTCCGTGGGCCGTAACCCCAAGGAGGTCCTGCGGGTCCTGGACGCCCTGCAGACCGACGAGCTGTGCCCGTGCAACTGGAACAAGGGTGAGGACACCCTGGACGCGGTCGCGCTGCTGGCCGGTGAGTGACCCATGTCGCTCGACTCGCTGAAGTCCCGCGTCCCGGACTACGCCAAGGACCTGAAGCTCAACCTGGGCTCGGTCATCGGCAACTCCGACCTTCCCGCGCAGGCGCTGTGGGGCACGGTGCTGGCGACCGCCATCGCCTCCCGTTCCCCGATCGTGCTGCGTGAGCTGGAGCCGGAGGCGAAGGCGAACCTGACGCCGGAGGCGTACACGGCCGCCAAGTCGGCCGCCGCCGTCATGGCGATGAACAACGTCTTCTACCGGACGCGTCACCTGCTGTCCGACCACGAGTACGGCACCCTGCGCGCGGGCCTGCGGATGAACGTCATCGGCAACCCGGGCGTGGAGAAGGCCGACTTCGAGCTGTGGTCGTTCGCGGTGTCCGCGATCAACGGCTGCGGCATGTGCCTGGACTCGCACGAGCAGGTGCTGCGCAAGGCGGGCGTGGAGCGCGAGGTCGTCCAGGAGGCGTTCAAGATCGCCTCGGTGATCCAGGCGGTCGGCGTCACCCTCGACGCCGAGGCCGTGCTGGCCGAGTAGGCGGTTCCGCGAAGGCCCCGCTCACCCTTGGTGGGCGGGGTCTTCCGCGTTCTCGGCCAGGAGCTCGTCCGCCGTCACGGCGGCGGCCTTCTGCAGCCGCAGCTCCTCCGCGTACTGCCGCAGATATCCCACCACCGTGTTCGTCACCGCCACCAGCGGTACGGCCACCACCGCGCCGCCGATGCCGGCCACCATGCCGCCGGCCGCGACCGTGAGGACGACGGCCAGCGGGTGCACGCGGACCGCGCGGCCGAGGATGAACGGCTGCAGGATGTGGCCCTCTATCTGCTGGACGGCGAGGACGACCACCAGGGTCATGACGGCCGTGAAGACGCCCTGGGTGACCAGCGCCACGATCACCGCGAGCGCGCCGGAGGCGACCGCGCCGACGAGCGGGATGAACGAGAACAGGAAGATGAAGACGGCCAGCGGGACGGCCATCGGCACGTTGAGGAAGTAGATGCCGATGCCGATGAACGTGGCGTCGATGAGGGCGACCAGGACCGTGCCCCGGACGTAGGCGGTCAGGGTGCGCCAGGCGCGCGGGCCGGCGCCGGCCACGCCCGGGCGGGCGGCGGCGGGCACCAGCTTCAGGAACCACTCCCAGATGCGCCTGCCGTCGTAGAGCAGGAACAGCGTCGAGAAGAACACCAGCAGGAGCCCGGTGAGGAAGTCGACGATGACCTGAACGCCCTCCAGCCCTGCGGACGTTATCTGGTCGGTGTTGGCGCCGATCGCCTCGCGGAGGTTCTTGGCGATCTGGTTGATCTGCTTGTCGGTGACGTGGAAGGGGCTCTTCAGCAGCCAGTTGCGCAGGTCGTCGATGCCGGACTGGATCTGGTTGGAGAGCGTGTCGATGTTCTCCATGACCTGCCAGGTCACGAACCAGCCCATCAGCCCTATGACGACGAACCCGCTGATCGCGGTGAGCGCGGTGGCCGGGCCGCGCGGCACTCCGCGCCGGGTGAGCCGGGCGACCGTCGGCTGCAGCAGCGCGGTGACGAGCAGGGCGATGACGAAGGCGAACACCACCAGCTGGACCGCGCTGATGACCTTCATCAGCACCCAGACGGTGCCGGCGAGGACCAGCATGCGCCAGCCGGCCTCGGCCGCGACCCGCACACCCCAGGGCACGGCCTCGGCGGGGTCGGGGCGGGGACCGGTCGCGGGTACGGGCCGGCGGGGGGATGGTACGGCGGCGTCGGGCGCGGGGGCCGCGGCGACCGGTTCGAGCGGGGTGTCCTCGGAGGGCGCGGACTGCTCGCGCTCCACCTCCGCACGGCGCTCGTCCAAGCGCTCACTCATCTCGGTGAGGCCGGCACCGAGCTTGCCGAGCCACCCTGGCACTCGCGACATGATCCGTCCTCTTCCCCCGCGTCCCCGCGTGCTCGCCACCTCTCCTCCCCCTGGAGGCGTTCGGATACGACCGTACAGGGCGAAAGCCCCTCCCCTAAGGACGGGGAGGGGCTGCGCAAAGTTGAGTCACTCGGCCGAACCGGCGGAGCGCCTAGTACCAGTGGTTGGCCGCCCAGAACGACCAGGCCTGGCAGGGGCTGCCGTACCGGCTGTCCATGTAGTTGAGGCCCCACTTGATCTGCGTGGCGGGGTTGGTCTGCCAGTCCGCGCCGGCGGAGGCGTACTTGCCGGCGGGGAGGGCCTGGAAGAGGCCGTAGGCACCGGAGGAGGCGTTCGTCGCCTGGTAGTTCCAGCTGGACTCGTGGTCCACGATGTTGCTGAAGCACTGGTACTGGTCGGACGCCACCATCTGACGCGCCATCGCCTGGATCTGTGCGACGGTGTAGCTGCTCTGGACGGGGAAGCTCGAGGAGTCGCGGGCGCTGTCGCGGCTGGCCGCGGACTTCGCCTCGGCACGCGCCTTGGCGTCCTTGGCCGCCTGCTCGGCCGCCGCCTTCTTGGCGATCGCGGTCTCGGCGGCTGCCTTGCGGGCCGCCTCCTCGGCGTCCTTCTTGGCACTCGAGTCCGCGGCGATGGCCTGGGCGTCGGCCTGCTGCGTCAAGGACGCGGACTGCACCTGGGCCTGCTGGCCCGCGGGTATGTCCGCGAGGAGCGTGGTGTCGGCTGCCGTCGCCTCGGCGTCGTTGTTGTTCTGCGCGACGCTGCCCGAGGCAACTCCGACGACGCTTCCGACGGCGGTGACCGCGGTGGCCGAGGCCACTGCGAATCCCCGGACCGAAATCCGGCTCACACGGTTTCCTTCCAGCATCGCCCGCTTCGGTGACCCTGGCGGACGCAATCGTGCCCCTGGCACTGGCCTCCCAACTGCGGGGTCACGGGAGGCGCGGGCCCGGTGGGCAACTCCCCCTTCGGGGAGCGCCGCATGGTGCTCGGGCGGCATACGACGAACTCTATGGAGTTGGTGGTACTTCTGTGGTGCTGTACCGCTGGCGGTACAGGTGTGTCGTATGCGGGGCCTGACAGGACTGAGACTCTGCCGTAACCGGACGCCGAGTGGCAATTCTGTGTTGCGTGTGAAAGCTCACATCCCGTTTGGCCCAGGGGATTTTCGGAAAGCTCCACACGCCGAGGCGCCGCCCGGCTAGGCTCGTGGCCTTTGCCGGACGGCGCCAACTGTCATGGGAGTGGGGTCAGATGTGCCCGTCCTCCAGCATTTCGGTCACAAGCGCCGCAATCTGGGACCTCTCGGAGCGAGTCAGCGTGACATGCGCGAAGAGCGGGTGCCCCTTGAGCTTCTCAACGACGGCGACCACCCCGTCGTAGCGGCCTACGCGCAGATTGTCCCTTTGCGCCACGTCATGGGTCAGAACGACCCGTGAATTGGCGCCGATCCGGGACAGAACGGTGAGAAGCACATTCCGTTCGAGCGACTGGGCCTCGTCCACGATCACGAACGCGTCGTGCAGTGAGCGGCCGCGGATGTGGGTGAGCGGGAGCACCTCGAGCATCCCGCGCGAGGTGACCTCCTCGATGACCTCGCGGCTGGTGACCGCCGACAGCGTGTCGAAGACAGCCTGCGCCCACGGGCTCATCTTCTCCGCCTCGCTGCCCGGCAGATAGCCCAACTCCTGCCCGCCGACCGCGTACAGCGGCCGGAACACCATCACCTTCTGGTGCTGGCGGCGCTCCAGGACCGCCTCCAGGCCCGCGCACAGCGCCAGCGCCGACTTGCCGGTGCCGGCCCGGCCGCCCATCGAGACGATCCCGACGTCCGGGTCGAGCAGCAGGTCGAGCGCGATGCGCTGCTCGGCGCTGCGGCCCTTGATGCCGAACGCCTCCCGGTCGCCGCGCACCAGGCGGACGTTGCCCTCGGCGGTGATGCGGCCGAGGGCCTTGCCGCGCTCGGAGTGGATGGTCAGGCCGGTGTGCACGGGCAGCTCGGCGGCCTCCGGGACGTACAGATGCCCTTCCTCGAAGAGGATGTCCACCTGCTCGCCGGAGAGCGTCAGTTCGGACATTCCGGTCCAGCCGGAGTTCTCCGTGATGGCGAGTTCCGCGCGGTACTCCTCGGCCAGGAGACCGACGGAGGAGGCCTTGATCCTGAGCGGGAGGTCCTTCGACACGACGGTGACGTCGTACCCCTCGGCCTGCAGGTTGCGGGCCACCGCGAGGATGCGGGAGTCGTTGTCACCCAGGCGGTAGCCGGTGGGCAGCACGCTGGGGTCCGAGTGGTTGAGCTCGACACGGACGGTGCCGCCGAGGTCCCCGATCGGAATGGGGGCATCGAGACGGCCGTGCCGGACCCGGTAGTCGTCGAGCAGGCGCAGGGCCTGACGGGCGAAGTAGCCGAGTTCCGGATGGTGCCGCTTGGCCTCCAGTTCCGTGACCACCACGATGGGGAGCACGACCTCGTGCTCGTCGAAGCGGGTCAGGGCGTTCGGGTCGGCCAGCAGGACGCTGGTGTCGAGAACATAGGTGCGCCGGTCGGACTTGTGGCGCTTTGTGCTGGTCACCACGGAAGGACGTACCCCCTCGGATGAGGTCGGGGAGCGACGAAGTGGAGCTGGACCGGTGTGCGGCCCCCGCGTACGGCGGCGGGCCGTGAACCGGCCCTCCGCGGCTGCTTCCGTGCAGTCACCGCACGATCGGGCTGGTGCAAAGGGCCTCCCGGGCGGACGGCCCCGTGCCGCCCGCTGAGATCCGACACCCGTGGTTCGGGCGTCGACCTGTTTGGCTTATGCCCTCGAACATGCACCGCCATGCAAAAGCGGCCACCGGCGTACCGGTGAACTCCTCGTTACATCCACACGAATCCGGGTATCCGGCGCACCCCGACGGCGTGGCGGCCGACGGGGCGTTCGGTGCGGTTCAGCCGCCGTAACGGCGGTGACGTGCGGCGTAGTCGCGCAGGGCACGCAGGAAGTCGACCTTGCGGAAGGCGGGCCAGAAGACCTCGCAGAAGTAGTACTCGGAGTGCGCGGTCTGCCACAGCATGAATCCGGACAGCCGCTGCTCGCCGCTGGTGCGGATGACGAGGTCCGGGTCGGGCTGGTCGCCGGTGTAGAGATGACGGCCGATCATGTCGATGTCGACGGACTCGGCGAGGTCCTCCAAGGTCGCGCCCTTGTCGTGGGCGTCGAGCAGCATGGAGCGCACGGCGTCGGCGATCTCCTGCCGGCCGCCGTAGCCGATGGCCACGTTGACGAGTATGCCGTCGATGTGGGCGGTGGTCTCCTCGGCCTCCTTCAGGGTGCGCTGCATCCCGCCCGGCAGCAGGTCCATCGTGCCGACGTGGTGCACGCGCCAGCGGCCGTCGGCGGCGAGCGTGCGGACGACGTCCTCGATGATGCCGAGCAGCGGGACGAGTTCGTCCTGCGGCCGGTCGAAGTTGTCCGTGGACAGCAGCCACAGGGTGACGACCTCGACGTCGGTCTCGGTGCACCAGCCGAGGAACTCCTCGATCTTTTCCGCACCGGCCCGGTGGCCGTGGACGGTGGTGGAACCGGACGCCTTCGCCCAGCGGCGGTTGCCGTCCATGATGACGCCGATGTGCTTGGGCACCTGAGCGTGGTCCAGGTGGCCCTCCACCCGGCGTGCGTAGAGCCTGACGAGCAGGCTGCGCAGATTGTCGCGCAGGTTCACGTGGCCCTCCGGGGGTGGCGGGGGTTGGGGTGCGGGAGGTTGTTGAGCCTACCCCCGCTGGGGGTTCGGTTCTGGCCCGGGGTTTGGGGATCGGGGGCGCCCCCATGGGTGAGGACGCTCGTCCATGGGTGGGGACGTTCGTCCATGGGTGGGGACGTTCGTCGCAAGCCGGGAGGTTCCCGGAGTCCCCCTTCCGAGACCTGCCGGTGACGCGCAAGAAAAACGGGCCGGTCCGTGGGGGGGAGACGGACCGGCCCGAGGGGGGGTTTCCACCATAACCCTTCGTAAGGGATGGTGGGTGCATCCGCGGGACACAACTACTCTCCGGAATCATCCGGCGACGCCCCGGTGGGCGCGCGAGGCTGGATTCAGGGGTGCCGCATGGCCGGTTCACAGCGGAATCCCAAGGAAAACCGATCAGATTCGAAACGATTCGGAGGGATCCGCAGGATTTGCGCCACTTTGAGCGCGTCCCGGCGAGTTGCCCCGGGGGTCCCCCCGACGGGCTAACCGGTCAGCGAACGGTGACTTGACGGTTCCGCTACGGGCCGCGGGAAGGTCATTCGGCTTCACGGCACCGCGCAGCCCCCTCCACTGCGCGGTGCCGGCCGCGCGGGTTTGCCGACGCGAATAACCTTGGTCTGAACTTATGTGACTGGTGAGGCTGGTGTGAACCGCACGGGATAACGATGTGGAAACCGTCGGTGAACCACGGGTGAATCAGCCCGGCTTGCGCACCTCGAAGAGGTGCCGGGTGCTGTGTGCCACGAACGGCCCCTCCGTCTCGATCCGCTCGTGCAGTGCGCGGAGTCGAGGCTCGTACGCCTCCACCGTGAAGCCCGGGACCATCCACACCACCTTGCGCAGGAAGTGGACGACGGCGGCGATGTCGTGGAACTCCATCCGCAGCCGCGCCGCCCGCAGCCCGGCCACCTCGAGGCCCGCCGCCTCGGCGTCGGCCCGCTCGCGCTCGGGGTCCCGGCCGGAGCGCACCTCCTGCGGCAGCGGCCCGAGGAAGTACTCCACCAGCTCGAAGACGCTGGCCGGCCCGACATGCTGGGCGAAATAGGTACCGCCCGGCCGCAGCACCCGGGCGATCTCCTCCCAGTACGGCCGGACCGGATGCCGGCTGAGCACCAGGTCGAACGTCTCGTCGGCGAACGGCAGCGGCGCGTCGTCCGCGGCCACGACGACCACCACCCCGCGCGGCCGCAGCAGCGCGGTGGCCCGGGCCGCATTCGGCGGCCAGCCCTCCGTCGCGGCGGCCAGCAGCGGCCGGGCCGGAGCCGCCGTGGCGAGGGCGAAGTCGAACACCTCACCGCCGCCGGTCTGGATGTCGAGGACGGCCTCGGCGCCGGCCAGCCGCTCCCCCGCCGAGACGGCGTACCCCCACGAGGGCCGCTCCTCACTGGCCCGCCCCTCGAACCAGGAGAAGTCCCACCCCTCGGTGGGTACGGCGGCACCCTCGGCCACGAGTGCCTCGAAGGAGCGGTTCACTGACATGCCCTCCATGATCCCGGGGCGTGGCCGGCGCCGCCTGCTAATTTCCGCTGGCATGACGATCCGTACGACGACGTACACCGCCGGAGAGAAGCAGACCCTGCACGCGAGCCTGGACCGGCACCGGGACGCCGTGCTGTGGAAGCTGGACGGCCTGGACGACGAGCAGCTGCGCCGGCCGATGACACCGTCCGGCACCAACCTGCTGGGCCTGGTGAAACATCTCGCCAGTGTCGAGTACGGCTGGTTCGTGGAGACGTTCGGCGGCGAGGCCGAGCCGCTGTGGTTCGACCCGCACGACGACATGCGGATCACCCCCGAGGAGACGACCGAGCGGATCGTCGCCTTCTACGGCCGCGCCCGCGCCGCCGCCGACGCCGTCATCACGGGGCTCCCGCTGGACGCCGAGGGCAGCCCGGCCTGGCGGGACATCACCGTGACCCTGCGCTGGACCCTGGTCCACATGGTGGAGGAGACCGCGCGGCACGCCGGCCACATGGACATCCTGCGGGAGCTGATCGACGGCGCGACCGGCGACCATCCCCCGGTCACCGGCTCACGCTGAGCGTGTCGCGGACCATCTCGTACGCCGCCCGGGCCGTGGCCGCGTCGAGAACGCCGGCGTCCAGGTGACGGCGGGCCTCGCGGGCTGCGGGGCCCTCGGGCACCAGGTCCCGCGTGTGCACGAGGCCCCACAGCGTCATCAGCAGGGCGCCGAAGCGGGCGAGCGGCCGGAGCGGTCCGTCCAGCGGGCCCTCGCGGGTGGCCCAGCGGGCGGCTGTCGCGCCACCGACCTCCGGGACGCGCTCCACTCCGCGCCAGTGCTCGTCGGCGGTGGCGTGGACGACGTGCGGGACGTGGGCGTGGATCAGCGCGCCGCTGCACATCAGGCACGGCTCGAGGGTGGTGCACAGGCGGTGACCGGAGTACCGGCGGCCGGCCGGGAGCTGGGCCAGGGCGTTGATCTCGGCGTGGGCGAGGTCCGCACCCGCGACCAGGCCCGGCGGGGCGGTGGCCTCCCGGCTGCGATTGCGCCCGGCCGCGACGACGTCGCCCTCCGGGTCGTACAGCACGGCACCGACGGGCCGGCTGCCGGCGCGCAGTGCCTCCCAGGCCGGCTCGAAGGGGAGGCGCCAGGGGGCGGGCATCGTCCTCATCGGGGCGCCGCCGGCCCGCCGAGGACGAGCAGGACGTGCTCGTCGTCCCCGTGCCGGACCGTGCCGGCCCGCTCGAAACCGTGTCTCTCCAGCAGGCGGACGGAGGCGGCATTGGCGTGGAAGGGGTCGGCGTACAGGGGCCGTACGCGCTCCAGCTCCAGGAACAGGCCGAGCGCGCGGGTGCCGACGCCCCGCCCCCAGTACGGCCGCCCGAGCCAGTACCCCACGAACCGCCGCGCGTCGTCCGCCGTCCAGGAGACGACACTCCCGGCGGCCTCGCCGCCGACGGTGACCGTCCGCACGAGGCAGTCGGGATCGCCCAGCACGCGCTCCCGCCAGTGCGTGAGGAAGGCGTCCCGCGGCCGGGGCGTGAATCTCGAGCGCCGGAGGGCTTCCGGGTCGTGCTCATAGGCGAGGAAGACGTACAGGTCGTCGTCCGTGACGCTGTGCAGGCCCACTTCGCTGTGCTCCTCGGTCATGCGGGGCAGTGTGGCAGCCGCCTCTGACAACGCCTCACCACCTGCGGTTACGGCACCAGCGGCCGGACCTCCTCGGCGGCGAACCGCACGAATCCCTCCGGGTCGGGCTCGTCCCCGGTCGGCTGCAGCACGACGGTGTCGGCACCGGCCTCGGCGAGCCGCCGTACGGCCGCGGCGACGGCGCCCGCATCCCCCGCCACGCCCACGTCCGCGGCCTGCCCCAGCCCCTCCGCGACGAGTTCGGCCCGCAGCCGGGCCTCGGCGCCGGGCCCCGTTGCGGCGAGCAGGTACACGACGACCCGGTGCGGCCGCGACGCGTCACCCCCTGCCTCCTTCTGTCCCTCCGCGATGAGCTGCCGGGCCTGCCGCACGCCGTCCGGGGAGGTGGCGGCGGTGAGGACCGTACCGTCGGCCCTGGCGCCGGAGAGGCGGAGGGTGCGCGGCCCGGTGCCGCCGGCGAACACGGGCACGGCGGCCTCCGGCGGCCAGTCGAGGCCGACGTCGTCCAGGGAGACGTACCGTCCGCGCACGCTGAGCCGCTCCCCGCCCAACAGGGCGCGCAGGGCGTCGAGATGCTCGCCGAGGAGGGTGAGCGGGGAGGCGGGGCGGGCGCCGGCCTGCCCCATCCAGTCCTGCACGCCGTGCCCGACGACGAGGGTCGCGCGGCCCGGGAACATCCGGTGCAGGGAGGCGGACTCCATCGCGGTGAGCGCCACGTTCCTGAGGGGCACCGGCAGCAGCCCGACACCGACGCGCACCCGCTCGGTCCAGGCGAGCGCCGCGGCGGCGGTCGTCATCCCGCCCTCCCGGAAACAGTCCTCCCACAACCACAGTTCCTCGAGCCCTGCTTCGTCCGCCGCGCGCGCCACCGCCCGCAGCCGCTCGGGGGGAAGCTGGGGGCGGAATACGACACCGAGTGCAGTCATGGACCTCTTCCTAGTGGGGAGGAGGTGGGGTGGCAACCGGGTTTTGCCACCGGCGAGTTGTCTGCGCCGCAGGGCCGCGGGAGGGGACAGGGGACGTGGGGAGACGCTGGCGGGACGGGTCGGGGAGACTGATCGTGCCGAGGGGCGGCGACGGGGAGGCGCTGGGGGACGAGGGCGAGGAGACGCCGACCGCCGCCCCGACGACGCTCCCCCTGGAGATCGCGGCCTCCTACCGGGCCCGGACGAAGGGGCTGCTGGGCCGGGACTCGGTCGCCGGGGCGATGCTGCTGTCACCGGCGAGCGGGGTGCACACGTTCGGGATGCGCATCCCGATCGACGTCGCCTACCTGGACCGCCGCCTGACCGTCCTCGCCGTCCGCACCATGCCCCCGGGCCGCCTGGGCCTGCCCCGGCTGCGGGCCCGGCACGTCCTGGAGGCGGAGGCGGGGGCGATGGCGGGGTGGGGGGTGCGGGTGGGGGTTCGGCTCAGCGTGGAGACGGCGTGACGCGAGGCCTTCCCGGGTGGCCCTCCTCGGGCCGGCAGGTGTTCAGGTCGGGCTGCCGGCCGTGGGCACGACCCGGTGATGCGGCACGAGGGCGTTGTCAGTGGCGGGTCCTAGCATCGCGGTATGAAGGCTTCAGGGACGTTCAAGGTCGAGGAGTTCGCTCCGGCGGAGGTGCCGCTGCCGGAACCGGTGGTCGAGACGGCGGTGCCGGTCGGGGTGGCCACGATGCGGAAGCGGTACGAGGGTGAGGTCGCCGGGGTGTCGGGGACGCTGTTCACGGCGGCGTACGACCAGTCCAGTGGGACCGGTACGTATGTCGCCATGGAGTCCTTCGAAGGGACGCTGGGCGGTCTGGGCGGCACCTTCAACTTCGCCCACTCGGCGACGACCCGCGGGGAGGGCAGACAGGCCGAGTTCTTCGTGATCGTGCCGGGGAGCGGGACGGGGGCGCTGGCCGGGATCCGAGGGGCCGGCGGTCTGCGGATCGACGCGGACGGCACCCATCGGATCTGGTTCGAGTACGAGGTGGGTGACCGAAAGGAGGAGCACGCGTCCGACGCCCGGTGATGTCGAGTCGGCGCAGCAGCGGCTGAGTCAGCGATGCAGATCCATGACACCCACTGCGAGTCCGGCGTAGGCCTCCGGTGAGACAGTGACCACCGGCGCACCCTCGGGAAGCATCGGGTTCGGTCGCGCCACGTGGACGGTTGCCGCGATGCCAGGGACCACACCCTGGCTGAGCAGCTCGGCGACAGTGGCGTATACGCCCGATGTCCCTCTCGGTGCCGTCAGCTCCCCGAGCGCGGGAAGGACACCTCGACGCGGCGGTTCTTCCTCCTGCCCTCCTCGGTGGAGTTGTCGGCGATCGGGTACTGCTCGCCGTACCCGCGGACCTCGAAGGTGACGTTCGGGTCGTTCAGGTCCTGGTCCAGGACGGCCTGTACGGCGTTGGCGCGTTGCCTGGACAGGACGTCGCCGTGGGCGGACGAGCCGAGGTTGTCGGTGAACCCGAAGACGCGGACCTTGGTCGCGTTCTGCTTCTTGATCTCCTCGGCGATGGTTGCGATGCGGGCCTTGGCCTCTCCGCCGAGCTCGGCGCTGTCCTTGCTGAAGAGGACTTCGGCCTGGAGCGCGAAGGTGACGTCGGCGTTGGTGTCCTCGCGTCGCTCGTCCCCGCTCTGGTCCTCCACGACCGACTTGATGTCCAGCACCTTGGGCGCGGCGAGGGTGGCGCCCTCGGGGAGCTTGAGGTCCGGGTCGGTGGGGTCGATCTTCACCGGGGCGGTGGCGGAGGGCGCGGTGTCCGGGGGCTGGCTCGGGTCCGTGCCGTCGGCTTGGGCCGGGGTGGCGGCGAGGAGGAGGGCGGCGGCGGTGAGGGTGAGGGCGAGACGGGCGGTGGTCATGTCGGGCTCACCCGGAGATCTTGATGGTGGCGGAGGAGAAGGTGGGCAGTTGGAGGGTCACCTCGGTGGTGTCCGTGGGCGGCGAAGGGAACTGCATGAAGACCGGCAGCGACTGACCCCCCTTGAGTGTGCCGAGGCCGGTTGTGGTGAGCGGGCGGCCCTCTGTGTCCCGCAGTACGTAATAGCGCTTTCTGCCCTTGGAGTCGACAAGGGTGGCTCCGCCCAGGGACGGGCCGTTCCTGGTGATCTCGGTTTCATTTCCACTGAGTGCGGACGGGATGAGCAGGTCACCGGCCCCGTCGTTCTTCAGGGCGCCGTTCACGGTGACGAAACCGCCGGAATCGCGTTGCGCGGAGGTGATCTGGAGAAGCAGGCCATCCGAACCCTTCAGTTCGGCCAACGGCTGGTCCGATTGCCCCTCCTGGGCGCTCGGGCCGGAGTTGCCTCCGTGGGAAGCGGACGCAGAACTGTGCGGCTTCTTGTCGTCGCCGGCACCTCCGCCGCAGCCGGTCACCCCGACAGCCAGACCAGCCACAACGGTCAATGCGACCATCCCCCTGCGGGCCTTCGCAGTGAACCGCATGCTCATCGCTCCGCTTCTTTCGTCATTGATCGTTCGCTCGTCAGTCGGCCAGGTGGACGTCGAAGAGGTCTTCGGGCTTCGGCAGCCCTGTTGTGTCGTCCGGCTTCAGATGCCAGACCTTGCCGTTGCAGGTGAGTGCGGGCAGCGCGTCGCCCTCGGCGCCCCCGGCGGGGGGGTTGAAGGTACAGAGGGACTTGATCTCGGCGGTGGCGGAAGCCGTGGACTGGTAGTTCTCCGACCCGGGCACGACAGACCGGCCGACGGACTTGTTGGTCCGCACGTCGACCCGGTACTTCAGCAACCCCGGCGGCAAGCAGTCATTCAGCACGGCATCGTTCTGCTTGGCGAGTTGGCCGGCCCGCTCACACGGGTCGGGGCCGACGAACGTCGCCCTGCCCTCGAAGATGGCCTGCCACTTCGCGGGGTCGGGCAGCACCTTCACCCACTGGGCCGCGAGTTGGTCACGCTCGCTCTGAGCCGCCGCGAGCGCTGCCGCGTCGGCTGCCGTCTGGGCGCCGCTGCGATTCACCGACGCCTGGCCGACCGCGAGGTAGGCCAACGCAAGAAAGAGCAGGCCTGCCACCACCGTGATGTAGATGGGGAAGGCCTGCCCTGCGTCGCGGCGTGGAGGGATCAGCCGCCGGTGACCTGGGCGATCTTGTTCCTGATCGCGTCGAAGATCGTCTGACCGATGCTCGTACCCGTGATCGCCAACACGATCGCCACGACCACCGCGATGATGCCGAGGTACTCCACCGCGGTCTGCCCCTTGTCGCTGCGAGCAACACGGGCCTGCAGATACGCGACGGTGGTGTTGAACCAGTTGTTCATGGTGGTCCCCTCCGGACTCGCCTCCGATCCGGAAAACGTAGGCCTGAACGCCGCCCCCGCGAGAGGGCCCCAGGACCCAACCCCAGGCCCATTCCCCGCCCCGTCCGCTCCCCCACGCCCCCACCTCAAGCCACCCCCAACCACTTCGCGGCCGCCTGGGACCGCGTGGTGGTCTGGAGCTTGGCGAAGATGCGGTTGATGTGGTTCTTGACCGTCTTCTCGGAGATGAAGCAGGCGGCGGCGATCTGCTGGTTCGTCATGCCGGACGCGATAAGGTCCATGATCTCCGCCTCCCTTGTGCTCAGCCGGAAACGTGAACGGAATGACTGTCCCATGGAGGATTGCAGTTGCGAAAGAACTTGGGGTGAGTTTTTCCGTAAAAATTGAGGGACTTGGGGTTCCATGTGTGCAGGTGCACTCGCCTGCAAGTGCGTCAGCAACGCCTTCGCGGCCCCCGGCGTCACATGCGGCCGCCCCTCCCGGACATCCCGCACCGCGCGCACCAGCTGCTCCGTCGTGAACTCGCCGTGCACCAGGTATCCCCCCGCCCCCAGCCGCAACGCCTCCCGCACGGTCTCCGTCTCGTGGCTGTAGGTCAGCATCATGACCGGCGCCAGCCGCACCAGGTGCGGCAATGCCGAGATTCCGTCGACCCCGGGCATGCGGACGTCGAGGAGGATGACGTCCGGGCGGTGCCGTACGGCCGCCTCGTACGCCTCCCGGCCGTCCGTCGCCTCCGCCACCACCGTGGTGTCCGCGCGGGCCGAGAGCAGGGCCGTCAGGCCCGCCCGGACCACGGGGTTGTCGTCGGCCACCAGCAGACGCAGGGGAGGGGGAGGCGGTGGCGGGGGAGCCTCGGGCCAGGGGTTGCTGTGCTGCATGGTGCCTCCTCTCAGGGTTTCCCGGGTGTGGGGCCGGAGTCGTTCACCGACGGCAGCGGGAGTTCCACGCGTACCTCCGTGCCCCGTTCGTGGCCGCCCCTGCCGATGCGGATCCGGGCGCCCAGCTGCGCGGCGCGCTCGACCATGCCGAGCAGGCCGAAGTGGCCGGAGTCGCGGAGCCGTTCGAGCGTGGTGCCGGGCGGGAGGCCCCGGCCGTCGTCGTGGATCGTGAGGCACAGCAGACCCCCGTGCATCGCCGCCCCCACCTCCACCTGGGTCGCGCACGCGTGGCGGTAGGCGTTCTCCAGCGCTTCCGTGGTGATGGAGAGGAGGTGGCGGGCCAGGGGGGCGGCCAGCGGGGGGAGACGGCCGGGGTCCAGGTCCGGGCAGGTGACCCGTAGGCCCGTGCGTTCCGTGAAGTCCCTTGTCATGTCGGTCAGTTCGCTCCACACCGCCGTCCCGCCCGCGTCGAGCGCATCCGGCTGCTGCTGTCGGCGCAGGTCCGTCAGGAGTTCCCTCGACTCCGCCGCCGCCCTGCGCGCCGAGCGGGACACCAGCTCCGCCTGTTGCCGGATGCGGTCGGGGTCGGGAGCGTCCGTCGAGGCCGTCGCCGCCAGGCCGTCCGCCGCGAGGGCCACGCCGTAGAGGGTCTTGGCCACGGAGTCGTGCATCTCGCGTGCCAGCCGGGCGCGTTCCTCGCTCACCGCCTCCGCCGCCGCGAGGCGTGCCTGGACCGAGGTCAGGGCCTGGGTCGCGGCGCCGAAGCGGAGCATCAGGTTGCGCAGGGTCGAGCCCATGGCGCCGGAGATGACGCACAGGCCGGGGAGGAGGAGCGCTTCCGCGACCGGGGCGTGCCGGTCTGCCTTCAGGGTGGCGTGGACCAGGAGCAGGATCAGGGACTGGAGGGAGGCGAAACAGGCCGCGCCCCGCCAGCTGTAGACCAGGCCTGCCAGGAGCGGGGTGCAGACGCTGACGTAGGCGAGGGTGGTGTCCGGGCCGGCCGAGATCAGCAGGAACGAGCCGAAGAGGGTGTCGGCGGCGAGGAGGCTGGGGTGGCGCAGGAGGAGCGGGCCGAAGCGCTCCCAGTCGCGGAACAGGACGTACGACACCATGAACGTCACGACCACGGCCGCGCCGGCCAGGCGGGCGCCCAGGCCGGGGGCCGCGTGCAGCAGCGCGGCGGGGGCGGCCAGGGCGATCATGGCCAGGCGGAAGCCGAAGACCTGCCGGCACATGGCCTGCAGCGCACGGATCTGGATCTTCTCCGAGGGTTCGGCGGTGGCGGGATCCGTACGGGCGGTCGCCCGCCAACGGCGTGTGAACCAGCCCATGACGGCGCGCACCCGGCCGCCGGCCCCGGAAGGCACCCCTCCCCCGCGCCCCATCAGACCCACCACCGTCACGTCCGCTCACTTCCCCGTGAGGGAGCCGAAGTCCACGCCGGAGCCGAGGATCAGGCCCGCGCCGAGCAGGAGCATCGTGGCCGGGACCATGAACGTGGTGATCATCAGCGTGGCCTTGGGCACCGCGCGGGCGGCCTTGCGGCGGGCGTTCTGGGCGTCGGTGCGGCGCATGTCCTTCGCCAGCGCGACCAGCGTGTCCACGATGGGGGCGCCCAGCTCCTCCCCCTGCTGCAGTGCCGTCACGAACATCGCCACTTGTTCGGAGTCGTTCCTCCTCCTCAGCTCGGCGAAGGCCTGGCGGCGGCTCATGCCGAGGTCCATCTGGCGCAGGGTGATGCGCAGTTCGTCCGCCCAGGGGCCCTCGTACCTCGTCGCCACCCGGTCGAGAGCCTGGCGGAAGCCCAGCCCCGCGCTGACCACCACCGCCAGCACGTCCAGGAAGTCCGGCAGTGTGCGCTCGATGACGTCCTTGCGGACCCGGATCGCCGACCAGATGCCGACCTCCGTCCAGAAGGCGCCGAACAGGAGCAGGAGCACGGCCACGAACCACTGGCCCCGCAGCAGGAACACCAGGCAGCCGACCGCGCCCAGCGCGCCGTACACCGCGCGGCGGGCCGCGTAGCGGTCGATGGTCAGGCCGCCGGGGTTGCCGGCGAGGTCGATCTTGCGGCGGTAGCGGGCCACCAGGCGCGGGCCCATCAGGCGCAGCACGGCGGGGGCGTAGCGCATGCCCATCCGGTCGATGAGCGAGCCCACCGCGCCGGTGCGGGTGGCGCCGACCTCCAGGGCCACCGCCAGGTCACCGGGGAGTTTCGCCTCCGCGCGGTACATGCGCAGGCCGGCGAAGGCGCCCCAGACGCCGAGGGCCATCAGGAGTGCGAGCAGGAGTCCGGTCATCGGGCCGCCACCCCCTTCACACGTCGATCCGGCTCAGGCGCCGGATGAGGACGAATCCGACCGCGTACATCGCGAACGCGATGAGCACGCAGGCCTGGCCGACCGGTGAGCCGGTCATGCGGGCCAGCGCGCCGTCCTTGACGCCGTTCATGAGGAAGAGCGCGCCGACGCCGAGGACGGGGACGGCGTACGACGTCATGGTCACCTGGGAGAGCTGGGTGCGGATCTCCCGCCGGGTCTCCTTGCGTTCCTCCAGGGTCTCGGTGAGGTTCCGCAGGGCCGACACCACCTGGCCTCCTGCCCGGTTGGACAGGACCAGGGTGGTGACGAGGACGACCAGTTCCCGGGACGGCAGCCGGTCCGCCAGCTCACCGAGCGCGTCGTCGAGGGAGTGGCCGATCGCCAACTGGTCGGAGATCTTGGCCAGTTCCTCGCCCGCCGGGGCCTCCAGCTCCTCCGCCGCCATGCCGATCGCGGTGCGCAGGGCGAGGCCCGCCTGGGTGGCGTTGGCCAGGATGCGGGCGAGTTCGGGGAGTTGGTTGATGAAGCGCTCGATGCGTTTCTGCCGCTGCCAGTTGAGGAACTGCACCGCCGCACCGATGCCGAGGAGCCCGGCGAGGGGTCCGAAGAAGGGGGCCAGGGTGGCCTGGCCGATCAGCCACAGCGCGGCGACCGTCGCCAGCATGCAGACGAAGAACTCGCCCGGGGTCACGTCCAGTCCGGTCGCCGCGAGGCGCAGCTCCAGCCGGCGGCCGAGGCGGGTGCGGCGCAGCCGCCGGTCCAGGTCGCGGAAGCGGCGCCTGCGGCCGGTCGCCGGGGCCGGGCCGGTGTGGGTGAGCCGGTCCACGAGGGCCGCGCGCTGGGCCCGGCCCGAGGCGTAGGCGTGCACGCCGGCCACCGCCAGGACGCAGGCCAGCAGCGTCACGCCGGTGGTCAGCTGGACGAGGGTGTGGAGTTCCATGGGGCCTACCTGGCTTCTCGGGTGGCGAGCTGGTCCACGGAGTGGGCGACTCCGAAGGCCTGCGGGACGGGCTGGCTCGCCATGTAGAGGCGGTCGGCGGTACGGCGGGGCAGCGGGAAGTACTGGAAGCCGCCGTACACGCGGCCGTCGGGGGTCATGGGCCGGGCGTCGAACCGGGCCACGGTCGCGAGCCGGTACGGCTCCCCGCCATGGCTGTCGAGCAGCGCGATCTCGGTGATCCGGCGGGCGCCGTCGGCGAACCGGGTGAGCTGGACGATGACGTCGACCGCGCTGTTGATCTGGTCGTGGAGGGCCACGAAGGGGACCTCGACGTCGGACATGGAGGCGAGGGTCTGCAGCCGGGTCAGGGCGTCCTCGGCGCTGTTGGCGTGCACGGTCGCCAGCGATCCGTCGTGGCCGGTCGACATCGCCTGGAGCATGTCGAGGGACTCGCCGCCGCGGACCTCGCCGACCACGATCCGGTCCGGTCGCATCCTCAGGGAGTTGCGGACCAGGTCCCGGATGGTGACCTGGCCCTTGCCCTCGACGTTCGGCGGCCGCGCCTCCAGCCGGACCACGTGCGTCTGCTGGAGCTGGAGCTCGGCGGAGTCCTCGATGGTGATGATGCGCTCGTGGGAAGGGATCAGGCCCGACAACGCGTTCAGCAAGGTCGTCTTTCCCGTGCCCGTGGCGCCCGAGACGATGATGTTGAACTTCGCCTGCACCAGGCCCCCCAGCAGATACACCATGTGCTCGTCCAGCGAGCCGAAGGAGATCAGCTCCTGGAGGGTGAAGGAGCGCGGGAAGCGGCGGATGGTGAGGATCGGCCCGGTCAGGGACAGCGGCGGGATGATGACGTTCACGCGTTCGCCGGAGGGCAGGCGGGCGTCCACCATCGGGTTCGACTCGTCCACCCGCCGGTTGACGGTGGACACGATCCGCTCGATGGTCTGCATCAGCTGGTCCGAGGAGACGAACCGCAAGGGCAACTGCTCGACGCGGCCGCCTCGTTCGACGAAGATCGCGTCGGGGCCGTTCACCATGATCTCGGTGATCGACGCGTCCTCCAGCAGCGGCTCCAGGATGCCGAGGCCCAGTGCCTCGTCCACCACCCGGCGGATCAGCTGCGCGCGCTCCACCGTCGACAGCACCGGGCCCTCACGGCTGATGATGTGCCCGAGCACCCGCTCGAGGCGCGCCCGGCGTTCGGCCGCCGCGAGCGAACTCATCTCCGCGAGGTCGATCTCCTCCAGCAGCTTGGCCCGGTAGGAGGCGACCAGATGCCCGTCCTCGCCCCGGCTGCCGTGCTCCTCCGGAGTGCTGATGCGTGCCCGCAGGCTCATGTCGGCATCTCCTCGCCTAGTGGTCGAGCGGCATGGTGGCTTTTTTCGTGGCGTCGCCGAAGTCCCAGATGATCTTCGGGATCTTCACCCGGGCGGTGACGGTCACCGAGCCATCTCCTGGTTCCTCACCGCACGTCACGCTGAGTCCGCCGCTGACGGCTTCGGAGCACGCCTGCTGGGCGTCCTGCCGCAGGGAAGCCGCCCGAGCCCCGGCCCGGGCCGCCGTACCGGCCTGCTCGGCGGCGTACGCGACGGCCCCGATCTGGATGCCCGCCATGGCCACGATCAGGAGGATCGGGATGAACCCGAGGTACTCGATGGCGACCTGGCCCCTGTCCCGCCGCCCGCGTCGGTACGGCATCTCAGTGCTTCACCTCCTCGACGGCGCCGGCGTGGCCGTGCACCGTGGCGGGGAAGGAGATCACCCCGGGAAAGAGAACGGGGACCTTGAGGTAGACATCGGCCGTGACATAGCCGGACGGACTGCACTGCACCTTTGCATCCCCCTTCCAGGCCGCCGACAGATGCTTCAGCCCCGCAGCCGAGCAGGCCGCCTGCCGTGCACCCCCGCGCGGCGCCGCCGTCCCCGCCCGTACCCCTTCGTCCGCAGCATTCCCGGCCAGCGTGAAGGTGTACCCCACGAGCACGGCCTGCCACACGAGCACCAAGGTCAGAACGATCAGCGGCGTCATCCCGAGGAACTCGATGCTCACCTGCCCCCGATCCCCCTCCGGCCTTCTCATGGGGCACTCACTCCTTCCGCCGCCGGAATCCGCCCGCGCCACGCCCGCTCCCCCGATGACCGGTGGTCCCCTCGGCCGCCCGCACCAGCCCCAGCTCCCCCGCGAGCCCCCACAGGGCCTGTTTCACGGAACTCCTGCTGTCGAGCTCATGCACCCGCCCGGTGTCGACAACGGCCTGAAGTTCCTTGAAGTTGGCCGGAACGGCCGTACGCGCCACCGCCGTGCCGGTGATGCGCTGCACGAGGGCCGGCTGGATCTCCGTACTGCGCGTGTGCCGGTTGACGACCACCGTCGTCTCCTCGGCCTTGCGGATCTGCAGCCGGTCCCACATCCGTACGGTCCGCTTGGCGGCGCGGACGGCGATGACGTCCGGCGTGGTGACCAGGAGCGCGATGTCGGCCATCTCGACCACGGCGGCGCCCGCCCCGCTCAGCTGGGCGCCGCAGTCGACGACGACCACCTCGTAGCGGGAGCGCAGGGCGCTGACGGTCTGGCGGGCGGCGCGGTCGGTGACCTCCTCGCCGCGTTCGCCCTCGCCGGGGGCGAGGAGCAGGGCGAGCCCGGTGTCGTGGCGGAAGAGGGCGTCGGCGAGGACGCGGGGCGAGATGTCGGTGATGGCGGCGAGGTCGGCGACGGACCGCCGGAACTGGATGTCCAGGTAGGAGGCGATGTCTCCGGCCTGGAGGTCGAGGTCGACCAGAGCCGTCGGCCGGCCGGAGGCCTGTGCGGCGAGGGCCAGCTGGATCGCCGCCAGGGTGGCGCCCACGCCTCCCTTGGCGCCGCTGACCGTGACGACCGTACCGCCGACCCCGCCGAGCAGGTCGGAGACGCCATGGCCGAGATGACGCCGTACCCCGGTCGACCACTGGGCGACCGCCTGGACCCGGCTGGCGAGTTCCTCGTACGACAGCGGGAGCGCGACCAGGCCGCGGGCGCCGGAGTCCATGGCGGCGGAGAACAGGCCGGGTCCGGCGTCGGTGGTGACGAGGATGACGCCGACGGCGGGGAAGCGGAGCGCGACCTCGCGGATCAGTTCCAGGGCCGGTACCGGGCCGATCCGCTCGTGGACGACCACGACCTCGGGCAGTTCGTCCACGGACTCGGCGGCGAGCCGGGCGAGGGTGTCGACCAGCTGGGTGGAGTCGCCGACCGGCGGCTGGGGTTCGGCGTCGGGGAGCTGGCTGAGCAGGGTGGTGAGGGAGCGTACGGCGTCCGGGTCGGCTCCCGCCGGGAGGATCCTGGTTGGCATGCGGGCCGCCTCTCACTTGTCCGTCGCGAGTTCGTAGGTGCGTTCCTTGTCCGGGACGCTGGTCTCGCTGCCGGGGGCCACCAGCGCGAGCCGGACGCGCTGGGCGAAGGACTCGGCGTAGGTGATGCGCTGGGCGTCGAGGGTGGACAGCGCGAAGGTGATGGGGACGGCCTCGCTGGGCTGCTGCTGGTTCTTGCTCTGCTCGGGGTCGAGGGCGGTGATCTGGCCGACGTCGAGGACCCGGGCGTCGGTGACGATGATCTTCGACTGGTCCGGGTCGCCTTCCTTCTTTCCGGCGAAGGTGGCGTACACGTTGACGTGCGATCCGGGGGTGATCTTCCCTGCCACGCCGGTCGCCGCGTCGATCATGATGGCGACCTCCTGCTGTCCGGGCTGGAGGGCGGGCTGGTCGACGACCATGTCGGTCTGGAGCAGGGAGCCCTTGCGCAGGGTGGTGACCGCGATCTTGCCCTGGATCTGCCGCAGATCCGTGACCGCGTTGTCCGACAGCCACCGCTTGGGCATCTCGGTCTTCTCGAACTGGCCGGCGTCCAGGGTGGTGTACGGCTTCACGTCGGACCGCACCCGGTAGGCGGTGACCTCGGGGCCGACCTTGGAATTGACGTCGTGGACGACGGAGAGCACGCCGGCGAACGCGCCCAGAGCGCACAGGACCGACAGGATCAGGAGTATCACGCCGCGGCGCTGACGGGAGTTCATGAACCGTGCAACCTCATTGGGGGAATCGGTCGAGCGGGCTGGGGACGTGCGGGTCGGGTCAGGCGGGCGTGCGCTGCTCCAGGGCGCGGGGCGCGGCGGGTTCGTGGGCGGGCGGGGTGGCGGAGCAGAAGACGCACCGGTCGCCGATGACGTCCAGTCCGCACCAGTGACAGGTGGTCTGCCGTACCGACGTGACCAGTTGGTAGAGAACGGACAGGTCGGCGAGGTAGCTGCAGAACTCGGTCATGCGGCCCGTCCCCCACCACACCGGGGACTCGGCGGGCAGCGGGACCTCGCGCAGCCCGTGCACGCTCCACTGCCCCGCGAGCCCGGCGACCCAGTCACCCTGCTGCGTCTGCTGTCCTTTGCCGACGAGCATCCAGGTGTTGAACTCGGGCCCTTTGAGCGTGACGCCGGGACCCGTGCGCACGAGCTGCGGCTCGGGATGCGCGAGCACGGCGAACTGGCTGCCGGGCACCCAGGACTTGGCGTGCGCCTTGAGGCCGACCGGCACGCGGTCCAGTCTGGCGACCGAGCCGAGCACGGCCCCGGCGTGGATGTAGTGGGTGAGCAGCCGCCCGGCGGAGGCGAGGACGCCCGGACTGAGGTCGCAGGAGGAGAGTTGCCGCAGCTGCCGGGCGAGCACGGCGATGCCGAGGGGCGGAAGTCCGGGCCGGAAGACGGCGATGCGGTCGCTCTCCAGCAGCGAGCGCAGGGTGTGCAGCCGTCGTAGGACGGTCTTCGGCGTGGCGGTCGAGCACACGACGATCAGGTATCCGTACTGCTCGGTCAGGGTGTGGAGTTCGGTGAGCGCGTGCTCCAGGGGCCGCTGGTCGAGGCCGCCCAGCACGACGGCCGGCATGGTCCGTTCGTCCTGCGCCGGCAGTGCCATGTCGGCACTGGTCACGGCAATGGCAGTGGGCACGCGCAACTCCCCGCTCTTCACACCCGCCGGCCCACGGAGGTAACTCCCGTGCGCCAGGACGACTTCACTGCGTGACTACGTGAGCACTGTATCCACGGCCGTATGGCCGGAGAACAGCGTTTGTGAAGCCCGCGTGGAACTCTCCGGTCACAACTCCGGCCAAATACGGACAGCTTGAGCGGTGAACCGGAAACGGTTTTGGTCTGGACCTCTTGACACCCAGATTGGTCTGGACCAACTTGTATGCCCAACGGTGGCCACCGCACCTTCTCCTCCCCTCTCCCCTCTCCCCTCTCCGCCAAGGCTCCCTCTCCGAACCCCCCTTCCCCACCGGAGGCCCCAATGGACCATGCACCAGGCATACCCAGACCCCGCGGACGGCGAATCACCCTGTGGTCCGCCGCCACGGCCCTGGCCCTCTCCGTCGCGGGACTCGCCGCGACCCCGGCCTCCGCGGCGGACGTCAACAACGTCACGAACGCCGGCTTCGAGTCGGGCCTGTCCGACTGGACGTGCACGGCCGGCAGCGGCACGACGGTCTCCTCCCCGGTGCACTCCGGTTCCTCCGCGCTGAAGGCGACCCCGGCCGGCCAGGACGACGCCCAGTGCACCCAGACGGTCGCGGTCAAGCCCAACTCGACGTACACGCTGAGCGCGTGGGTGCAGGGCGGCTACTCCTACCTGGGCGTGACGGGCTCGGGTACGACGGACGTGTCCACGTGGACGCCGGACACGACGACCTGGAAGCAGCTGTCCACGACCTTCACCACAGGCGCCTCGACGACATCCGTCACGGTCTACACCCACGGCTGGTACGGCCAGGCGGCCTACTACGCCGACGACGTCTCGGTCTACGGCCCCGACGGCGGCGGAGGCGGCGGCCCGGCCCCGACCATTCCGGCGGCCCCCGGCGGCGTGACGGTCTCCGGTACGACGTCCTCCTCCGTCTCACTGTCCTGGTCCCCGGTCTCGGGCGCGACGGGCTACAACGTCTACCGGGACGGCACGAAGGTGACCGCGGTGACGGGCACCTCGGCGACGGTGACAGGCCTGACGGCCTCGACCTCGTACTCCTTCCAGGTGACGGCGACGAACGCGGCGGGCGAGTCGGCGAAGTCGGCGGCGGTGACCGCCACGACGGCTTCCGGGGGCAGCAGCGGCGGTGGCGGCGCGCTGCCCAAGCACGCGGTGACCGGCTACTGGCAGAACTTCAACAACGGCGCGACGGTCCAGAAGCTGTCGGACGTCCCGTCCTCGTACGACATCATCGCGGTGGCCTTCGCGGACGCCACGTCGACGCCGGGCGCGGTGACGTTCAACCTGGACTCGGCCGGCCTCGGCGGCTACACGGTCGACCAGTTCAAGGCGGACATCAAGGCGAAGCAGGCGGCCGGCAGGAAAGTCGTCATCTCGATCGGCGGCCAGAACGGCACGGTGTCGATCAACGACTCCACCTCGGCGACGAACTTCGCGAACTCGGTCTACTCCCTCATGCAGACGTACGGCTTCGACGGCGTGGACATCGACCTGGAGAACGGCCTCGACGCGACGTACATGACGCAGGCGCTCCGCGCCCTGTCGGCGAAGGCGGGCTCGTCGCTGATCATCACGATGGCGCCGCAGACGATCGACATGCAGTCGACGTCGAACGCGTACTTCCAGACGGCCCTGAACATCAAGGACATCCTCACGGTCGTCAACATGCAGTACTACAACAGCGGTTCCATGCTGGGCTGCGACGGCAAGGTCTACAGCCAGGGGTCGGTCGACTTCCTCACCGCTCTCGCCTGCATCCAGCTCCAGGGCGGCCTCGCCCCGTCCCAGGTGGGCCTCGGCCTCCCGGCTTCCCCAAGCGCGGCGGGCAGCGGCTACGTATCTCCCTCGGTGGTGAACAACGCGCTGGACTGCCTGACCGCGGGCACGAACTGCGGTTCCTTCAAGCCGTCGAAAACGTATCCGGACCTCCGCGGTGCGATGACCTGGTCCACGAACTGGGACGCGTCGGCGGGGAACGCGTGGTCGGGCTCGGTGGGGGCGCATGTGCACGCACTGCCGTGACATGAGAATCGGCTGGTGACGAGGCCCGGGCCCGCAGCGGCCCGGGCTTTGTCGATTCGATCGGACCCGACCGCCTTCGAGACGCGCAACGTGCTCCACCACTACGGGCCGGAGAAGCCGGCCGACGCCTTCGTCCCCTTCATCAACGCTCCGAAGGGGACTCCTCGGAGTCGTCGAAGTACGCGTCCAGCACCGCGTCCAGCTGTTCGTCCCACTCCTTGAAGCGGGACTTCGCCGTCGCCTCGATCTCGATCGGGAACCAGCGGCGGTCCGGGGTGTGGACGGTGATCGTGTAGCGCTTGCCGAAGCGGGGGGACTCCGTCTCGACCGCCGCGATCTCGTCCCAGCGGAACTCGCAGGCCTCCTCGTCCAGGCTGAGGCGGACACCCTTGCGGTCGGCCACGATCTTCGCCCGGCGGTCGGAGGCCTCGAAGACCGGTCCGTCGTCCGGGCCTTCGTCGTCCACGGACTCCGTGGCTTCCTCGGACGTCCCGGTCACCTCCGTCTCGGGCGCCTTCGAATCCTCCGGCTCCGCCGACACCGCCGACGCCACCGCGTCCTCCGGCTCCGGCTCGTCGGACGACCTGGCCTGTGCCGGAACCGTGATTCCGGGGATGAACGCCGGGTCGAAACCGGCGCCCGTCACGGGCCCGGTCTTCAACGGCTCGGCCTCGGACGGCTTGCTGCTCGCTCCTATGCGCTGCTCCACGGCGGAAGTATGGACGACTTCCCTGTGCCGGAACCAGTCAGCCCGCTCATCCCCGGTATCCCTCACGTCACGTTCATACGAACACGCTCACCACCGCCGCCACCGCGAACCCCGCCACCGACAGCACCGACTCCAGGACGGTCCACGTCCGCAGCGTGTCCCGTTCGCTGATGCCGAAGTACTTGGCCACCATCCAGAAGCCACCGTCGTTGACGTGCGAGGCGAAGATGGAGCCGGCCGAGATGGCCATGATGACCAGGGCCACGAAGGGCTGCGCGTGGTGGCCCTCCGCGAGCAGGGGCGCCACGATGCCCGCCGTCGTCACGATCGCCACCGTCGCCGAGCCCTGGGCCACCCGCAGGACCAGCGAGATCAGGTACGACAGGACGATCACCGGCAGGCCCACGCCGTGGAACGTGTCCGACAGGGCCTGGGCCACCCCGCTCGCCTTCAGTACCGCGCCGAAGACCCCGCCCGCGCCCACCACCAGCAGGATGTTGCCGACCGGCTTGAGCGAGGCGGTCGACACCGTCTCCAGCGACTTGCGGGACCAGCCCCGGCGGATGCCCAGCAGGTAGTAGGCCATCAGCAACGCGATGGTCAGGGCCACGAACGGGTGGCCGAAGAACTCCAGGACCGAGCGGGTGGGGGACGGGTCCAGGGCGATCGAGGAGAACGTGGCCGCGAGGATGAGGATCAGCGGTGTGCCGATGATGGCCAGGACCGTGGCGAGCGGGACCGGACGTTCCCGGCGTTCCACTCCCTGGGCACGCTGTTCGGCCACGACCGCCCGCCTGGCCTCCTCCGCCGCCTCGGCCATGTCCTGCGGTACGGCGACGAAGATCCGCTGTCCGATCCAGGCGGAGTACGCCCAGGCGGCCAGGACGGCCGGGATGCCGCAGACGATGCCCATGAGGATGATCCAGCCGAGCTGGACGTGGAGGAGGCCCGCGGCGGCGACCGGGCCTGGGTGCGGGGGCAGGAAGGCGTGGGTCATCGAGAGGCCGGCCAGCAGGGGGAGGCAGTAGAGGAGGATCGACTTGCCGCCGCGCTTGGCCGCCGCGTAGACGAGCGGGGCCAGGACGAAGATGCCCACGTCGAAGAAGACCGGGATGCCGAAGATCAGGCCCGTCAGGCCCATGGCGAGCGGGGCGCGCTGTTCGCCGAACAGACCGAGCAGACGGGTCGCCAGCACCTCCGCGCCGCCGCTGACCTCCAGGATCGCGCCGAGCATCGTACCGAGGCCGATGATGATCGCGACGTGGCCGAGGATGCCGCCCATGCCGGACTCGATGGTGGAGACGGCGTCGGAACGCTGGACCGTGCCGAAGAGTTCGGTGACCGACAGGCCGGCCAGCAGGCCCACGGCTATGGAGACGGCCAGGAGGGCCACGAAGGGCTGCAGCCGGACCCTGATGATCAGGAACAGCAACAGGGCTATGCCGAGGGCCGCGACCGTGAGGAGGCCGGGGGTGCCGTTCAGGAGGAGGAGCAGGCCTCCGGTGTGGGGTGGTGGGGCGGTGGGAGCGGTCGCGGCGAGCAGGAAGGACATACGGAGGTCCTCTTCGTAAATGCATGATGCTTTCGGGCAGGGGGGATCGCGACACGGCGGCCCGGGGGTGGGGGCCGCCGTACCGTGAGGGGACGTGCGGGTGGTGAGCGATCGTCAGCTGTTCAGCCGAGTACGGCGAGCGCGTCGATCTCGATGAGGAGGCCGGCCGGGAGTCCGACGTAGACCGTGGTCCGGGCGGCGGGCGGCTGGGTGAGGCCCTGCTCCTCGAAGTAGGTGTTGTAGATGTCGTTCATCTCGGCGAAGTGGTCCACGTCGGTGAGGTAGACGCGGATCATCATCACGTCGTCCCAGCTCGCGCCGCCTTCTTCGAGGATCGCCCTGACGTTGGCGAGGGTCTGGAGGGTCTGTTCGCGCAGGGTGGGACCGGCCGGTGTCGGGGGCCTGCCCTCCTCGGCGGGCAGGAAGCCGACCTGGCCGGCGACCTGGAGGATGTTGCCCTTCCGTACGCCGTGGGAGAACCGGGCGGGCGGGGTGGTGTGGGTCTTCGGGGTCAGCGCGGTCTTCTCGGTCATGCGGTGTCCTTCGTGGGGTCCGTCACTGGCGTTCTTCCGGAGTACTCGCCGCTGATCGCGTCCGCGGTACGGCGGACCTGCGGGAGCAGGGTGAGGAGTTCCTCGGCGGTGACGACCACGTTCGGCGCGGACACCGACATCGCGGCGACCACGCGGCCGTCGGCGCCGCGGACGGGGGCGGCGACGCAGTTGATGGACTCCTCGTGACCACCGAGGTCGGTGGCCCAGCCCTGTTCGCGGACCTTCTCCAACTCCCGCAGGAACGCGGGGGCGTTGGGGGTCGAACGGGGCGTGTAGAGGGGGTACTCGAGCTTGTCGGCGAGGGCGCGGCGCTCGGGTTCGGGCAGGTCGGCGAGGAGGAGCTTGGCCACGGCCGCGACCGTGATGGCGACGGGCTTGCCGATCCGGGAGTACATGCGGACCGGGTAGCGGCTGTCCACCTTGTCGATGTAGAGGACCTCGCCCTCCTCGTACACGGCGAGGTGCACGGTGTGCCCACAGGCCTCGTTCAGCCGTACGAGGTGGGGGTGGGCGATCTCGCGGATGTCGAGGTTCTCCATCGCCTCCTGGGCGAGGGCGAAGAGGCGGGCGCCGAGGCGGTAGCGCTGGTCGGACTGGCGGTAGACCAGGCCGTGCTCGTGCAGGGTGCGCAGGAGGCGGAGCGCGGTGGACTTGTGCACGCCCAGGCGGTCGGCGACCTGGCCGAGGTCGGCGGGACCCTCGGCCAGGAGCGGCAGGATGCTCAGGGCGCGGTCGACGGTCTGGCTCATGGGGTGTTCGCCTCCTGTGTGGCCCGCTCGGCCTGCGTCCAGCCGGGGGCGAGTCGAAGTCTCCCCCATGCGGTGTCGTCCAGGGCGGTCAGGCGGTCGGCGTGGTCCCGGGCGGGGGGTGTGGCGAGGTCGCCGGGGGTGGTGAGGGCGGCGGCGGCGAAGAGGTGTCCCAGCCTGAGCCGGGTCTTGAGGGGGAGGCCGCGGAGGGTGCCGGAGAGGAACCCGGCGGCGAAGGCGTCCCCGGCGCCGGTGGCCGCCACGACGTCCACGTGGAGGGCCGGTTCGAAGGTGACCGGGAGTGCGGTGGGCCGGCGCCCGTCGAACGCGGTCGCCCCCTTCTCCCCCTGCTTCACCACCAGCAGCCCCGGCTCCGGAAGCGCCGCTCGGATCGCCTCCGGGCCGCCCGTGACGCCCCACGCCTCCTGCGCCTCGTCCTCGCCGACGAAGACGATGTCCGCTCGGCGGGCCAGGCCGAGCAGCACGAGGGGCCCCTCGGGGGTGCTCCGCAGGGCCGGGCGGTGGTTCACGTCGAAGGAGAGGAGCGGGCGCCCCGGGCGGCGTGCCGTCAGGGTGTGCAGCAGGGCGCGGCAGTCCTCCGACAGGGCCGCCGTGATGCCCGACAGGTGCAGCACCCGCCCCGCCCGCGCCGCCGCCAGGTCCACGGTGGCCGCGCTCATCGCCGAGGCCGCCGAACCCGCCCGGTAGTACGCCACCTCGTGCGCGCCCGTGCCCCGGTCGCCGGCCGTGCGGAAGTAGACACCGGTCGGGCGGGCCGGGTCGCGGGAGACGGACGAGACGTCGACGCCGTACCCGGCGATCCGCTCCACCAGGTGCTGCCCGAAGCCGTCCGCACCCACGCGGCTCACCCATCGCGCGGTGTGCCCGGCGGCGGCCAGCACGCAGGCCACGTTGGACTCGGCGCCGCCGATCGCGCGGTCGAAGGAGGGCACGTCCGCGAGGCGGCCCGGCCGGGTGGGCAGGAAGGTGACCATGGACTCGCCGAGCGCGACCAGGTCCACAACCTCCATGACCGCACCCTTCACGGCGTCAGCAGCGTCGTTGATGATGACTCCTGTCCGATCCCCGGGTCACGGTTCCGTTGACCCGATGTCGGCGAGATGCTAGACACCATTCAGCAATCCGTGCAATGACCGTTGCAGAGAGTGCAACGGTGAGAGAGGGGCTCCATGAGCAGCAGCGAAGCGCTCGCCCAGCTGGCCGAGGAACGCGTCGACCACCGCTTCAAGGGCCTCCCGCCGGACGCCGAGGGCCTCACCGTCGGCGAGCTGGCCGCCCAGCGCCGCAACCTCTTCGCCGAGACGGACGGCTTCACCACGCCCGTCCTCGCGCTGTCCGCCGAGCGCCTGGAACACAATCTCGCGCTCATGGAGACGTACGCCGCCCGGCACGGCCTCGCCTTCGCCCCGCACGGCAAGACCTCCATGGCCCCGCAGCTCTTCCACCGTCAGATCGAGCACGGCGCCTGGGGCGTCACGCTGGCGGTGCCCCACCAGGTGCGCGTCGCCCGGGCGTTCGGGATCCAGCGCGTCTTTCTCGCCAACGAGCTGGTCGACGCCTCGGCACTGCGCTGGATCGCGGGCGAGCTCGCCGCCGACCCCGGCTTCCGATTCGTCTGCTACGTCGACTCCGTGCGCGGCGCCGAGCTGATGGACGCCGCGCTCAGGGGCTCCGCCCGGCCCGTGGACGTCGTCGTCGAGCTGGGCGCCGGCGAGGGTGCGCGGACCGGCGTGCGCACGGAGGAGGACGCCCGGGCCGTCGCCGATGCCGTGGCCGGCACCGAGACGCTGCGGCTCGTGGGTGTCGCGGGCTACGAGGCCCAGGTGCCCGGCGCCGACCCGGAGCTCGTGCGGGCCTGGCTGGACCGGCTGGTCGCGCTCGCCGTGGAGTTCGACAAGGCCGGGCGGTTCGCCGGAGCGGGCGAGATCATCGTCAGCGCCGGCGGCAGCGAGTGGTTCGACGCGGTCGCCGATGTCTTCGCCGCCGTCCCCGGGCTCTCCCTCCCCGTCCTGAAGCTGCTGCGCTCCGGCGCCTACGTCTCGCACGACGACGTGCACTACAGCAGGCTCACCCCGTTCAACCGGGTGCCCGAGGAAGGTGCCCTGGAGCCCGCGTTCCGGCTGTGGGCGCAGGTCGTCTCGCGCCCCTCGGCCGATCAGGCCTTCGTCAACGCGGGCAAGCGGGACGCCGCCTACGACCTGGACCTGCCCGTCGTCCAGGTGGTACGCCGGGACGGCACGGAGCACCCGGCCGACGGGATCGAGGTGACCGCCCTGTCCGACCAGCACCTGTGGCTGCGCACCGCCCCCGGCGCGGACGTCGGGGTCGGCGACTGGATCGGGCTCGGCCTGTCCCACCCGTGCACGGCGTTCGACAAGTGGCAGCTGATCCCGGTGGCCGAGGCCGACGGCACGGTCGTCGACTACGTCCGTACGTTCTTCTAGGAGCCGGTGAAAAGGGAGGCGGGACATGGAGGACCTGGTCATCCGGGACGCCGACGTCGTCGACGGCAGCGGCGCACCGTCGTACCGGGCCGATGTGGTGATCGACGGCGGCCGGATCGTCTCGGTCGTCAAGGAGGCCGCCGCGGCCGGCTGCCAGCGCCCGCGCGCCATGCGGGAGCTGGACGCGGAGGGCCTGGTCCTCTCCCCCGGCTTCATCGACATGCACGCCCACTCCGACCTCGCCCTGCTGCGCGACCCCGACCACAGCGCGAAGGCCGCGCAGGGGGTCACGCTGGAGGTCCTCGGGCAGGACGGGCTGTCGTACGCGCCGGTGGACGACCGCACGCTTCCGGAGGTGCGGCGGGCGATCACCGGGTGGAACGGCCACGGCGACGACATCGACTTCGACTGGCGGTCGGTCGGCGAGTACCTGGACCGGCTCGACCGGGGCATCGCCGTCAACGCGGCCTACCTCGTCCCCCAGGGCACGGTCCGCGCGCTCGCCGTCGGCTGGGAGGACCGCGCGGCGACCCCGGAGGAGCTGGACCGGATGCGGCGGCTGGTCGCGGAGGGGCTGGAGCAGGGCGCGGTCGGACTGTCCTCCGGGCTGACGTACACGCCCGGCATGTACGCCCCGGACGCCGAACTGACCGAGCTGTGCCGGGTGGTGGCGTCGTACGGCGGCTACTACTGCCCGCACCACCGCTCCTACGGCGCCGGCGCGCTGGAGGCCTACGCCGAGATGGTCGCCCTGACGCGGGAGGCCGGCTGTCCGCTGCATCTGGCCCACGCGACGATGAACTTCGGCGTGAACGAGGGCCGCGCGCCGGAGCTGCTGGCCCTGCTGGACCGGGCCCTGGACGCCGGGGCGGACATCACCCTCGACACCTATCCCTACACGCCCGGCTGCACCACCCTGGCCGCGCTGCTGCCGAGCTGGGCGAGCGAGGGCGGCCCGGAGGCGGTCCTGGCGCGCCTCACCGACGCGGCGACGGCCGAGCGGATCCGGCACGACCTGGAGGTGACCGGCTCGGACGGCTGTCACGGCGTGCCGGTGGAGTGGGAGACCATCGAGATCTCCGGCGTCACCGACCCGGCGCTCGGCGACCTGGTGGGCCGTACGGTCCGGGAGGCGGCCGGGCCGCGCGGGGAGGCCCCCTGGGAGACCGCCCGCCGGCTGCTGGTCGAGGACCGGCTCGGTACGACGGTCCTCCAGCACGTCGGCCATGAGGACAACGTCCGCACGATCATGCGGCACCGCACCCACACCGGCGGCTCCGACGGCATCCTGCGCGGCGACAAGCCGCACCCGCGTGCCTACGGGACCTTCCCGCGCTATCTCGGCCACTACGTACGGGAGTTGGGGATCCTCTCGCTCGAGGAGTGCGTCGCCCACCTCACCTCCCGGCCCGCGGCCCGGCTGCGGCTGCCGGACCGGGGGCTGGTGCGCGAGGGGTACCGGGCCGATCTGGTGCTGTTCGACCCGGGGACGGTGGCGCCCGGCGCGAGCTTCGCCGAGCCCCGCACGCTTCCCGCGGGGATCCCGCACGTCCTGGTCGACGGCCGGTTCGTCATCGAGGACGGGAAGCGTACGGACGTGCTCGCGGGCCGGTCCGTCCGCCGCACGGAGGTCCGCTAGGGCTTGGGCAGGGTGCAGCCGGCGGCGCTCAGGTCCAGCTTGTTGCCCGTGGTGAAGCAGGCGGGGATCTCGTAGGTCTCCTCGGCGTAGTTGATGCCCTGGTGGATGGTGACGTTGCCGTTCTCGTCCACCTCGCACGGGTTGTTCACCGTGCAGGTCTCGCCGTCCTCGTTGCCGGTGTTGTTGACGGCGACGACCTTGCCGGTGCTGGTGTCGATCACCGGGGAGCCCGAGGTGCCGCCGATGGTGTTGCAGGCGGAGGTGTAGCGGACCGAGTCCTTCCAGGTCCAGTCGCCCTCCTTCAGCCGGTACACGAACCCGTCGATGCTGCAGCTGTAGGTGCGCTTCCAGTAGCCGGAGACGACCTTGATGGCGGTGCCGGCGGTGGGGTGGGTGTCGTTCACGGTGAGCGGGCTGATCCCGTACGCGCTCTTGATCTGCGCGTAGGTGGTGGTCAGCCGGTAGATCGTGACGTCCGTGTCCGTCATGGTCGAGTAGACGACCTGGTTGGCGCGGAGGGTGGCGACCCTGCTGCCGGAGGCGTTCAGCAGGCCGAAGCTGCGGCTGGAGGACTGGCCGGTGATGACCTGGCCGGGGTCCGGGAAGCCGGTCTCCAGGCAGTGGCCGTTGGTGAGGACGAGCGCCGGGTCGCTGTCGGCGGAGTTGGGGAAGCGGATGACGGAACCGGAGCAGTTGCTGAGCGCGACCGTGCCGGCGAAGTTGACGGTCGCCGCGGGCTTGACGGCGCTGTGCGGCGCGGCGACCGCGGGGGCGGCTCCCAGCCCGGCCATGGCCAGGGAGGAGAGCGCGGCAAGGAGAGGCTTGTTCATGTGGGGGTCCCCTCTGACGACGTGGGCGACCGGAGTTCTCCGGCCGCCCGTTCGTTTGTCATGCACATCTTCGGTGCATCGAGAGGAAGGGAACAAGGAGCCGGCTCAGGTCATAGGGGTTTCCCTCTACCGCCGCAAGCGTTCAACTCGCCCTTTCCCGGCGCCGCTTGGGCTTGGTGACCACGGCACCGCACAGCGCGAACCCTCGCCGCCGGCCCGCGCTCACGCACCCGTCGGCCAGCGAGGGTGCTTCGTGGCGCCGTGGCCGTGGCCGCGGCCGCCGGGCGTGGGCGCGCTGGTGTCCGGGCGGGCCGTCGTCACGGTGGGCGCGGGCGCGTCGGGCGTCGTGGGGGCGGTGGTGGCGGCCTCGGTGGCCGGACCGCCGGTCGTCCGTCCCGGGGACGCGCCGGCGGCCGGGAGACCGGACGGCGAGGCCGAGGGGCCGCCGGAGGGCGTCGAGGTGGCCTCGGCCGAAGAGCCGGCGCCGGTGCGGGGACTCGCGGCGCTGGGGCCGCCGACGGCCGGACCGGACCCTCGCGAGGCGGGGGAACCCGAGCCGCTCGAACCACCCGACAGAGCGGCGATCACCGCGACCGCACCGGCGACGCCCAGCACCGCGGCGACGGCCGCCACCCGGCGGCGGCCGCCCGTGTGCCGCTCGGCGCGCCGCCGCGCCGCCCGCCCCTCGCCCTCCCGCGACCGGCCGGCCGGCCCGGTCGGGCCGACCGGCTCGACCAGCTCGAACCGGGTCGGCTGTGTCGGCCGGGTGGCGTCGGCCGGGCCGGGCCGCTCGGTCAGCGCAGGCAGTTCGCGGGTCTCGTCGTAGGCGTTCATCCAGCCATGGGCGGCGGCGGGGTCGGCATACTCCTCGTACGCCGGCGCCGGGGCCTGCGGGAGGTACACGCTGGGCGGGGCCGCGTCCGGCGGGGCAGCCGCGAGGGGATGCGGCACAGCACCGTCCGGCAGTGCCGGAAGCGGCTGCGCGGGGTACGCGTCCGGCCGGTCCTGGGGCGCAGGACGCGGTACAGGTCCGCCGTTCCGTCCGTGTCCGCCGCCCATCCCCATCCCCTCCGTACCTCCCCGCCCGCTCACGGCGCCGTGCGCGACCGGGCGCCCCGGCGGCACCGCATTCTAGGGACGCAAGTGACCGCTGAGACAGCCCACGGAGATATCAGGACAAACCAATGCGTCTCACGTGTCGGAAAACACCACCCACGAGGCATTACCGGGCCGTAAGCTCACGGCATGCAGGTGATCCAGTCGACCAAGCTCGCCAACGTCTGTTACGAGATCCGGGGCCCGGTTCTCGAGGAGGCCATGCGGCTTGAGGCGGCGGGACACCGCATCCTCAAGCTCAACACCGGCAACCCGGCCGCCTTCGGCTTCGAGTGCCCGCCGGAGATCCTGGAGGACATCCTCCGCAATGTCTCGACGGCTCACGGCTACGGCGATGCCAAGGGGCTGCTGGCCGCCCGCCGCGCGGTCGTCATGCACAACCAGACCCTCGGCATCGAGACGGATGTCGAGCACGTCTTCATCGGCAACGGCGTCTCCGAGCTGATCGTGATGGCGATGCAGGGGCTGCTGGACGACGGCGACGAGGTCCTCGTACCGGCCCCGGACTACCCGCTGTGGACGGCGGCCGTCTCCCTCTCCGGCGGCACGGCCGTGCACTACCGCTGCGACGAGCAGTCCGACTGGATGCCCGACCTCGCCGACGTCGAGCGCAAGGTCACCGACCGCACCAAGGCCATCGTCATCATCAACCCCAACAACCCCACGGGCGCGGTGTACGACGAGGCGGTGCTGAAGGGCCTGACCGACATCGCCCGCCGGCACAACCTGCTGGTCTGCTCCGACGAGATCTACGACAAGATCCTCTACGACGACGCCACGCACATCCCGACCGCGAAGATCGCCCCGGACCTGCTCACCCTCACCTTCAACGGCATGTCGAAGGCGTACCGGGTGGCCGGCTACCGGGTCGGCTGGATGTCGATCTCCGGCCCGCGCGCCCACGCCGACTCCTACATCGAGGGTCTGACGATCCTGGCGAACATGCGGCTGTGCGCCAACATGCCGGGGCAGCACGGGGTGGTGGCCGCGCTCAGCGGACGGCAGTCCATCAACGACCTGGTGCTGCCGGGCGGGCGACTGAAGGAGCAGGTGGACACCGCGTACGAGCTGCTGACCCGGATCCCGGGCGTCAGCTGCGTCCGCCCCAAGGGCGCGCTGTATCTCTTCCCGCGCCTCGACCCCCAGGTCTTCAAGATCAGGGACGACCGGCAGATGGTCCTGGACCTGCTGCGCGAGGAGAAGATCATGGTCGTCCAGGGCACGGGCTTCAACTGGCCCGAGCCGGATCACTTCCGGGTGGTGACCCTGCCGTCGGTCGGCGATCTGCGGGACGCGATCACCCGGATCGGGAACTTCCTGGACGGCTACGGCCAGCCGTAGCGGACGGGGCAGCCGACCGTGGCCGGCGGATCTCATTCCGTGACACGACTCAACTTTAGACGAAATCCAAGCTAGGATGGCTTCCTGTCAGCGCACAGGAGGCCATCCGCATGTACGAACCGATCCGCACCCCGTCGGTCCACAGCACAAGGGCCGGCACCGCCTCCGACTTCCCCCACCGGTCGCGCGAGGAGGAGCTGGACATCCAGCTCGCCGGCCACCTCGCCGCGCTGCTCGCCGTGACCGACGAACTGCGCGGGCAGACTCCGTCGGCCGACCTGGAGACCGCTGCCGAGCGGCTCGCCGAGCAGGTGGCCCGGCTCCGGGGCGGGCGCTCCCCGCTGCGGGCGGCGCCGTCCGCGGCCGGCGATCCCGCGGCGCTGCACCGGCGGGCGCACGCCCTCGCCGGCCGTGCGCTCGTGGTCGCCGCCTCGCGTGCCGACACCGCGGCGGCCATCCTCGCGGCCGAGCGGATGGATGCGCACGCCGCCGCGTTGTCGGAGCCGAAGGAACTGAGCATCACCGCCTGACCCCCGGGGTCCCACGATCGGCCCCGGTCCGCGTGCACCCGCAGCGACGCGCGGACCGGGCGCCATACACCGCGCCCGCTGTGGCGGGGTGCGCTTCGCCGTGGTGGCTGGTGTCGTCCTACGGCTTCCTGTCCGCACTGGCCGGTCGCGCGGTTCCCCGCGCCCCTTCGGGCGCGTTGCAGTGCCGGGTCCGGTCCGTCACCGGCTGTTCATCCCCGGCGCCCAGGAACTTGGGCTTCCGGCAGCACGCTCCCCGGCGTGAGACGTATCGCTGGAATCGTCCTCGCCGTGCTGCTGATCGGTGGCGTGGTGGCCGCCGTCGTCGCGGGCCGGCACGGGGAGGACAAGGGCACGGCAACGAAGACCGTGCGTGGCGTGATCGGGTCGGAGAAGGCGGACTTCTTCGCGGATCCCGACGTGGTGAAGGCCCTCGCCGCCAAGGGCTACACCGTGCAGACCGAGGCCTCCGGGTCCTGGGCCATGGAAGGGCTGGACCTCAAGGGGTACGACTTCGCCCTTCCGGGGAGCCGGGCGCCGGCCGACGCGCCGGCCGCGAAGTTCCACGCGCAGGAACCCCAGCCCCGGCCGTTCTACTCGCCGCTGGTCGTCGTGGCCCACCGGAGTGCCGCCGACGTACTCGCGGCGAACGGGCTGGCCGTACTCGACGGCAAGAACCGCGGCACGCTCAGGATGGCCGCCTACCTGGACACCGCCCGGCACGACCGGACCTGGCAGCAGCTCAAGGGGGCCAAGGCGCACGGGGAGCTGACCGGCACCCTCTACATCGCGAGCACATCGCCCGGGTCGGCGACCCCCGGCAGGCCGACGCCCTCCGCGCCGACGTGCTCTTCCCCGTCCGGCAGAAGCACAACGAGCTGATCAAGGGCGTCGACCGGGCCGCCACGACCACCGTGTCCGCCCTGCGCATCTCGGTGATCCTGGCCTCCGCGCGGGACACGCAGAAGAAGGTGATCGAGCAGGTCGACGCCCTGCGCGGGACGACCGAGGGACTCGTCCGGGGCAACGCCGAGATGCTCTCCTCGCAGGGGGAGGAGATACAGCGGATCGCCGCCGACCCGGCCGTCGGCGCGGAGACGCTGCGCAGCGCGTTCCAGCACATCTACCGCACCCTCGACGCGATCGACAGCTACAAGGCGCAGGCGGCCGAGATCATGGCCTCGACGGTCGCCTCGCTGACCGACGAACTGCACAGCGCCGCGCAGCAGGTCCCAGGGCGCACTGGAGGGCCCGCCGGCATGAGACGACGACGTTCCGCACTCGCCCTGCTCGCCGCGACGGCCGTGACAGCGGCCCTGCTCGGCGGCTGCACGTCCGAGGACCACCAGAAGGACGACCCCGCCGCGCCGAAGCCCGGCACCCTGCGTGTGCTCGCCTCCAGCGAGCTCAGCGACATGACCGCCGTCCTCGACCGGGTCCGCAAGGACACCGGCGTCACCGTCCGGCCCACCTGCATGGGCACCCTGGACGCCGTCGACCTGCTCGCCAGGGGCCAGGCCGACGGCCGTTACGAGGCGCTGTGGCTGTCCTCGGACGACTGTCTGCGGCTGCAGCCCGACGCGGCGAGGAAGGTGGTGTCCGAGACCCCGGTGATGTCCAGCCCGGTCGCCATCGGCGTCAAGCCGGCCACCGTCAGGGCGCTCGGCTGGCAGCCCGAGCAGGTGACCTGGGGGCAGATCGAGCAGGCCGTACAGGACGGGAAGCTGACCTACGGCATGACCGACCCGGCCCGCTCCAACTCCGGTTTCTCCACGCTGGTCTCGGTCGCCTCGGCGCTCTCCGGCGCCCAGTCCGCACTCACCGACGCCGACGTCGCCAAGGCCACGCCGAGGTTGAAGGAGTTCTTCAAGGGCCAGAAGCTGACCTCGGGCTCCTCGGGCTGGCTGGCCACCGCCTACAAGCGGCGCGGCAGCGTCGACGCCCTGCTCAACTACGAGTCGGTGCTCAAGGGCATCCCGGGCCTCACCGTGATCCGCCCCCGCGACGGCGTCGTCACCGCCGACTACCCGCTCTCCTCACTGGCCTCCAGCGGCGCGCGCACCCGCGAGGACGTCCGCAAGGTCACCGAGGACCTGCGCACCGACGCCGTGCAGCGGCTCATCACCGACACCACCCACCGCCGCCCGGTCGTCGCCTCGAGGGCATGCACACGGTGTCCCGCGCGGTACGGCAGGACGTCCCTGAGGCCGTCGACGCCTACGTCCGCACCCGCTGGTGGACCCGGCTGACCCCGGGCACCGAGTCGCCGGAAGCACACCTGGACCGCCAGCTCGCGCTGCTCCGCGAGGAGGCCGAACATCTGGCCTCGGCGCTCAGGGACCGGGAGGCACGACGTCAGGAGTCGCACACGCGGTATCTGGAGGAGCGCAACAACTGAGGCGAGAACCAGGGCGGGGCCCCGCACGCCTTTGTGCGGGGCCCCGTTGGGTGGTCACCACGGCCGGTCGTGACGATCGCTGGTCAGGGCATCCGGACCGGCCGTGGAGTCTTCGACGGGCGGTTCAGCCCAGGCGCTCCACCAGCGCGTGGTACTGGTCCCACAGCTCCTTCGGGGTGTGGTCGCCGAAGGTGTTGAGGTGCTCGGGGACGAGCGCCGCCTCCTCGCGCCAGACCTCCTTGTCGACCGTCAGCAGGAAGTCGAGGTCGGACTCGGAGAGTTCGAGGCCGCCTGTGTCCAGGGCGTCCTTGGCCGGCAGGATGCCGATCGGGGTCTCGACGCCCTCGGCCTTGCCGTCCAGGCGCTCCACGATCCACTTCAGGACCCGGGAGTTCTCACCGAAGCCGGGCCAGACGAACTTGCCCTCGTCGTTCTTGCGGAACCAGTTGACGTAGTAGATCTTCGGCAGCTTGGACTGGTCCTTGTCCTTGGCCACGTCGATCCAGTGGGCCATGTAGTCGCCCATGTTGTAGCCGCAGAACGGGAGCATCGCGAACGGGTCGCGGCGCAGCTCGCCGACCTTGCCCTCGGCGGCGGCGGTCTTCTCGGAGGCCACGTTGGCGCCGAGGAAGACGCCGTGGTTCCAGTCGAAGGACTCCGTCACCAGCGGCACCGCGGAGGCGCGGCGGCCGCCGAAGAGGATCGCCGAGATCGGCACGCCCTTGGGGTCCTCCCACTCCGGCGCGATGATCGGGCACTGGGAGGCGGGGGTGGTGAAGCGGGCGTTGGGGTGTGCGGCGGGCTCGGCGGAGTCCGGGGTCCAGTCGCGGCCCTTCCAGTCCGTCAGGTGGGCCGGGGTCTCCTCGGTCATGCCCTCCCACCACACGTCGCCGTCGTCGGTGAGGGCGACGTTGGTGAAGACCGAGTTGCCCCACAGGGTCTTCATCGCGTTGGCGTTGGTGTGCTCACCCGTGCCGGGCGCGACGCCGAAGAAGCCGGCCTCGGGGTTGATCGCGTACAGGCGGCCGTCCTCGCCGAAGCGCATCCAGGCGATGTCGTCGCCGATGGTCTCCACGGTCCAGCCGGAGACCGTCGGCTCCAGCATGGCGAGGTTGGTCTTGCCACAGGCGCTCGGGAAGGCGGCGGCGACGTACTTGGACTCGCCCTGCGGCGGGGTGAGCTTGAGGATCAGCATGTGCTCGGCCAGCCAGCCCTCGTCACGCGCCATGACGGAGGCGATACGCAGCGCGTAGCACTTCTTGCCGAGCAGGGCGTTGCCGCCGTAGCCGGAGCCGTAGGACCAGATCTCGCGGTCCTCGGGGAAGTGCGAGATGTACTTGGTGGAGTTGCACGGCCACGGAACGTCCTCCTGGCCCTCCTCCAGCGGGGCGCCGAGGGAGTGGACGGCCTTCACGAAGAAGCCGTCGTCGCCCAGCTCGTCCAGGACGGCCTGGCCCATGCGCGTCATCGTGCGCATGGAGACGGCGACGTAGGCGGAGTCGGTGATCTCCACGCCGATCGCGGACAGCGGGGAGCCGAGCGGGCCCATGCAGAACGGGACGACGTACATGGTGCGGCCCCGCATGGAGCCCCGGAACAGGCCTTTCTCGCCGCTGAAGATCTCCCGCATCTCGGCGGGGGCCTTCCAGTGGTTGGTCGGGCCCGCGTCCTCCTCCTTCTCGGAGCAGATGAAGGTGCGGTCCTCCACGCGCGCGACATCGGTCGGGTCGGAGGCCGCGTAGTAGGAGTTCGGGCGCTTGATCGGGTCGAGCTTCTTGAAGGTGCCCTTGGCCACGAGCTCCTCGCAGAGCCGCTCGTACTCCGCCTCGGAGCCGTCGCACCAGACCACGCTGTCCGGCTGCGTCAGTTCGGCGATCTCGTTGACCCAGGAGATCAGTTCCTGGTGGGTGGTGGGAACACTGGAAGCCGAGTTGTCGCGCGCCACGGTTGCTCCTAAGTGAGGGATTTTGTCCTTGTGGCCCCGTGGGGGCTGCGACCCGGATGCTTCGTGATGCTCATCCGGTGCCGACCGCACTCATTTGATCATCCGTCGTGAGTGCGCATATGTCCAGGGGACCTCACAGGTGAGCGGAGTGAGGAAGACCACGGTTTCCAGGGCGGTTTGCGTTCCCTTTACGTCCAGGTTTGCGTCACCTGAAGGTCTTTTTGCGTTCGATCGACCAAGACCCGCCCTGACACCCGACTTACGGTGGCGTAGGTACCATGCCCCGCATGACTGCGTCCGTCCCCGACGCGCCCACGGACACGCCGGCCCACGGCCGCGGTCCCGCGCTCTCGCTGCCGCAACAGGTCAAGCCCAAGCTCCGCGGCTGGCTGCACCTCGGCATGTTCCCGGCCGTGCTCATAGCGGGCCTCGTGCTCACCGCCCTCGCCGACTCCACCAGAGGCCGCATCGCCTGCGGTATCTACGTCCTGACCGCCTGCCTGCTCTTCGGCGTCAGCGCGCTGTACCACCGGGGCAACTGGAGCCCCCGGATGGACGGCGTCCTGCGCCGCCTGGACCACGCCAACATCTTTCTGATCATCGCGGGCACCTACACCCCGCTGACCCTGCTGCTCCTGCCCGGAACCAAGGGCCGGTGGCTGCTGTGGAGCATCTGGGCCGCCGCCGCGGCCGGCATCGTCTTCCGGGTCTTCTGGGTGGGCGCCCCGCGCTGGCTCTACACGCCCTGCTACATCGCGATGGGCTGGGCAGCCGTGTTCTTCCTGCCCGACTTCCTGCGCACCGGCGGCGTCGCGGTCCTGGTCCTGGTCATCGTCGGCGGCCTGCTCTACAGCGCCGGCGGCGTGATCTACGGCATCAAGCGCCCGAACCCGTCACCGCGCTGGTTCGGCTTCCACGAGGTCTTCCACTCCTTCACCCTCGCGGCGTTCGTCGTCCACTACGTCGGCATCTCACTGGTGGCCTACCAGCACGCATAAACCCGACACCCACCCCTCCCCTCCCCCTGCGGCCACGGCTCCTCAGCCGTGGCCGCTTTCGTATGCCCGAAAACTTCTGAGACCAGCTACCCATTGACAGTCTCAGTATTTTGAGAGCTACTCTCATTTCATGGCTACTGTCACTCACGTCGGCGGCGGGACGCGGCGCGACCCCCGCCGCTGGTGGGCCCTCGGGGCCCTGGTCGCGAGCATGCTGGTGCTCGCCTTCGACTCGACGATCCTCAACGTGGCCCTGCCCACCATGGCCGCACAGCTCCACGCCACGACCGGGCAGCAGCAGTGGATGGCGGACGCGTACATCGTCGTGTTCGCCGCGCTGATGCTCCCCGCGGGCCTGCTCGGCGACCGGTTCGGCCGGCGCCGGATGCTCATCGCCGGGCTCGCCGTCTTCCTGGCGGGCTCGGTGCTCGGCTCCCTGGCCGGCGAGGTGAACACCGTGATCGCCGCGCGCGCGGTGCTCGGCATCGGCGCCGCGCTGATCATGCCGCTGTCGCTGTCCGTGCTGCCCGCGCTGTTCGGCCCGGACGAGCGCGGCAAGGCCATCGGCATGATCTCCGCCGCCTCGGCGCTCGGCATGCCGCTCGGCCCCCTCGTCGGCGGCTGGCTGCTGGGCCACTTCTGGTGGGGCTCGGTCTTCCTGATCAACGTCCCGATGGCCGCCCTCGGCATCGCGGCCTGCGCGTTCCTGCTGCCCGAGACCCGCGACCCGGCGAGCCCCAAGGTCGACACCGCCTCCACCGCGCTCACCGCGACCGGGCTCGGCGCCCTCATCTACGCGATCATCGAGGCCCCGGACCGCGGCTGGGGCGACGGCCTGGTGCTGGCGACGTTCGCGGCGGCCGCCGTCCTGCTCACCGCGCTGGTCCTGCGGGAACGCCGGATGACCCGCCCCATGCTCGACATGGGCCTGCTGGCCCACCGCGGCTTCCTGCTCAACACCACCGCCGCGACCCTGGTGATGTTCGTGCTGTCGGGGCTGATGTTCACCGTGCCGACCTACCTCCAGGCGGTCCTCGGCCACGACGCCTTCGCCACCGGTCTGCGGCTGCTGCCGATGATGGCCGGGCTGATGGTCGCCGCGAAGGGCGCCCAGCCGGTCGTCGCCCGGTTCGGGGCGCGCGCGGTGGTCACCGCGGGCCTGGTCGTGCTCGCCTTCGCCGCCCTGCTGGGCAGCCGTACGACCGTGCACGACGGCTACGGCTTCACCGCCCTGTGGCTGTCGATCACCGGCCTCGGCTTCGGCTTCGCGGTCGTCCCGGCGATGGACGGCGCGCTCGGCACGCTGCCCGCCGACCGGGCCGGCAGCGGCTCCGGGCTGCTCATGACGTTCCGCCAGGTCGGCGGCGCCGTCGGCATCGCCCTGCTCGGCAGCCTCCTCGCGAGCGCCTTCCGGGACCGGCTCGACGTGACCGGGCTGCCGGGACAGGCCGCGCACACCGCCGGGGAGTCCGTGGTCGCCGCGCATGCGGTGGCCGCGCACACGGGCTCGGCCCGCCTGGCGGCCTCCGCGGACAGCGCGTACGTCCACGGGATGACGGTGGTGCTGCTGGTGTGCGGGCTCGCCTCCCTCGTGGCGGCCCTGCTCGCGGCGCTGCTGCTGCCGAACACCCCCGTCGTACGGCGCACCGGGCGGAAGGAGACCCCGGCCGTGGCGGCCCCCGTCACGGATGCCGGACAATGACCGGCATGACGGCCGCACGTTCCCCCCTCCCCTCCGCCGACCGACCGCAGCCGGGGCTGCGCGAACGCAAGAAGATCAAGACCAGGGAGGCGATCCGCGCGGCGACGTACGCCCTGGTCCAGGAGCAGGGCTACGACGCCACGACGATCGACCAGATCGCCGAACGGGCCGAGGTGTCGCCGTCGACCGTCTTCCGGTACTTCCCGACCAAGGAGGACATCGTCCTCACGGACGAGTACGACCCGGTGATCCTGGAGGAGATCAAGGCACGGCCCGCCGACGAACCCTGGTCCGAGACCATCCGGTACGTCCTGCACCGGGCCGTCGAGCTCGCCGTGGCCGAAGACCTCGAGGTGTCCCGGCTGCGCACCCACCTCATGGTCCAGGTCCCCGCGGTGCGTTCGCGGATGATGGAGAGCATGTCGACCAGCGGCCGCATGCTCTGTGAGGCCATCGGCGAGCGCACCGGCCGCGACCCCGACGGCCTGGAGGTCCGCGTCTACGCCATGTCCCTGATCGGCGGCCTGATGGAGACCTCCATGTACTGGGCGGAGAACGACCACCGGGACGACTTCACGGCCCTGGTCGACCGCGCCCTGGACGTCATGGAGCACGGCCTCCCCGGCGAAAACCGCTGAGGCCCGGGCGCCGTCCCATGCGATGCTGACGGGGTGAACGGACCCGAGATCCGCGTCGAAGTCGCCCCCGCACTGCACCTGTTCGTGCCGCACGCCCGGCGCGCCGGAGCCACGCCCCTGGCCACGGACGGCGTCTCGACGCTCGGCCATGTCATCGAGTCCCTCGGCGTCCCGCTGACCGAGGTCGGCGCGCTGGTCGTGGACGGCCGCGCGGTGCCGGCCGCGCACATCCCGAAGGCCGGCGAGACGGTGCACGTACGCCCCGTCGACCGGCCCCAGCAGATCCCCGGTGCGCCCCTCCGGTTCCTCCTCGACGTCCACCTCGGCACGCTCGCCCGCCGCCTGCGCCTGCTCGGCGTGGACACGGCGTACGAGTCGACGGACATCGGCGACGCCGCCCTCGCCACCCGCTCGGCGGCCGAGAAGCGCGTCATGCTCAGCCGCGACCGGGGGCTGCTGCGCCGCCGCGAGCTGTGGGCCGGCGCCTTCGTCTACAGCACCCGCCCCGACGACCAGCTGCACGACGTCCTCGACCGCTTCGCCCCCGACCTGCGCCCCTGGACCCGCTGCACCGCCTGCAACGGCCTGCTCAGACAGGCCACGAAGGCCGAGGTGGCCGACCAGCTCAAGCACGGCACGCAGCGCTCCTACGACGTCTTCGCCCAGTGCACGGAGTGCGGCCGCGCGTACTGGAAGGGCGCGCACCACGAACAGCTGGAGGCGGTCGTGGAGCGGGCGTTGAGCATGCGTACCCAGGGGGAATGAGTACCCGCGCCGATCTGCGGGGACCGGCCGGCGCGGTGGGATGGGGTCATGAACGCCACAACGGAGCAGCAGGTGACGCCCACCTCGCAGCAGATGGACCGGTTCATCACCGGCTGGGCCGTCGCCGGGCTGGTCTCGCTCCTGCCGATCGTCATTCTGTCCTGGATCGTCGTGCTCTCCGGTGAGCGCGGCTCGATGTGCCTGGAGTACGGCGAGCAGTGCTCGACGATCCCCGGATACGCCCTCTACGACGCCTTCTGCCTGGCGGTGTTCGCCGGTCTGGCGGCACTGGTGTGGCCCAGAGCCCGGTGGACGTACGCCAGGCTCTGGGCCGTGTTCGTGCAGTGGGGTGCTCAGCTCACCCTCGGGGCGCTGATCCTCAACGGCGCCTGACGTCGCCCTTTCCGCACGCCACCCCGTCCCGGTTCGGGTCCAGGCCCAGCGGATCGTCGGCGCCGTCGACCTTCAGCCGACCGTAGTGGTTCTGCCGGAGCCAGGTGCAGCGGGCCGCGGTCGTCTTCCTCACCTCGGGCGGGAACACCGTCGGCACACACACGTTGATCGAGCCGTAGTGCCGGTCGCAGCCGGACAGGGTCGGGCTGACCTGCTGGGACGTGCGCTTCTTGGCGGGCCCCGACACCTTGCCGGTGAGGCCGTCGGCGAAGGCGTGGATGTGCGGGGACGCCGCGGTCAGGGCCGCCGGGCCCGTCAGATGCACCCACCGGGCCACCGAGGGCACCCCGTTGGCGTCGACCGCGAAGAGCATGTACCAGCCGGGCGGCGCCAGGTTGGGATTGTTCGTCACGTTCAGGTCGACGTTGTTGCCGTCCACCGAGAGCGGCAGGTCCACGAACCGCTGGTTCGGGTCGGACGAATGGGTCACCGCGGCCGGACGGATCAGCTCGGCCTTGGCGATCGGCCGGTCGACGGTGATCCGCTGGGTGTCGCCGTACTTCCACTCCTGGTTGATCACCGAGGTGATCGTCGGACGCGTGCCCTTGTAGAGGTACGGCGGGGTGTAGATCGACACGTTGTGGTTCCAGCTGCCGTTGCCCGGGTTGTCGCCGGTGGCCATCACCCGGCCGTCGGGCAGCAGGAACGCCGAGGAGTGGTAGCCGCGGGACTCGGGGTCGGCGGCCACCTGCTGGAAGGCGTTGGTGGCGGGGTCGTAGAGCGAGGACTCGTACACGGGGTTGGCGCGGTTGTGCAGGGCGCCGCCCGTCTCCAGCACCTTGCCGTCGGGCAGCAGCACGGTGGAGACGTACATCTTGCCCTGGTTGCCGGTCTCCGGCTGCGGGCCGTTGCCCAGGTCGACCGTGCCCTGCGGGACCGGCGGCCCGGCGACGTAGGACGGGTTGGCCTGCTTGAGGTCGATCAGGTCGGTGAGGCGGTTCGCGTCCGGGTTGGAGTCGATGTTGCCGCCGCCGACCGTCAGCACCCGCTGGTCCTGCGCCGGAGGCAGCAGCACGGACGACGACTGGTCCCGCTCGTCCTTGTTCTGCAGCCCCGGGATCTGCGTGACCGTGTTGGCCCCGTAGTCGTAGATCGCCGAACCCGTGCCGGGGATGTTGTTGCCGAAGACATGGCTGCCCGTGTAGAAGAGGCGGCCGTCCTGCATCAGGATCATCGCCGGGTACAGACCCCAGTACGACCAGGTCTGGTTGACCTGGGACAGCGGCAGCCACTGGTTCTGCGCGTAACTGAACTTCTCGGCGGTCACCGAGCCGGTGGAGTCCTCGCGGAGCCCGCCGAAGGAGATGACGTCACCGTTGCCGAGCTCGGTCGCCGACGGGTACCAGTGGCCGTCGTTGAGGTCGTTGGTCTTGGTGTAGGTCTCGGTCGCCGGGTCGAAGATGTACGAGTCCTTGAACCCCTCGTAGCCGTGCCCGCCCACCACCGGGTACGCCTTGTTGCCGCTCAGGACCAGCACCCGCCCGTCCTGGAGCTGGACATGGCCCGCGCAGAACATGTCCTTCGGGGTGGGGATGACCTTGTAGTCGCCGGTCGCCGGGTCGTACACCGCGCTGGTGAACGTGCCCGCGTTGAAGTTCTCCTCGCTGTTGCCGGAGCCGGCGATCAGCAGCACCTTGCCGTTGCTGAGCACGACGGAGTGCATGGAGCGGACCGGGTTCTGCGTCGGCAGGACGGACCAGCTGCCGTTCGCGCACTGGTCGTTCGTGCCCGTGCACTGGGCCGGCGGGAGCGGGTCCGGCACCTGGTCCATGGTGTAGTCGTCGGTGGTCGCCGAGCCGGTGCCGTAGACGGAGACACCCCAGGTGATGCGGTCGGTGCCGGCCGGGACCTCGGGTGTGCGGACCGTGGCCTGCGTCCAGGCCGAGGCCATGTCGAGGGTTTTGACGTCGGTCCAGTACTGCCAGCCGGCGGTCGTGTCGTGCCGGAAGAGAGTGATGTTGGCGTCCGGGGTGGTGGTCTTGTACCAGAGTCCCAGGTCGTACTGCTTGCCGACGCTCACCCCCGGCGCGCAGTCCGTCGACTCGGTGATCATCGCCTTGCGGTCGCCGGAGACCCGGCGGGTCAGCGTGACCTTCATGGCCGCGGATCCGGAGTGCGCGTCGGAGGTCGTCTCGAAGCTGAAGTCGTTGTCGCCCCAGCCCGACTTCTCCCAGCAGTACGGCATGTCGCCGCTGCCGGCGGTCTCGAAGCCGGGGTTCTTGATCAGGTTGGCGGCCTGTGCCGGCTGGGGCGCGGTCAGGAGCAGACCGGCGGTCAGGGCGCCCACCCCGGCCAGCGCGGTCCGTCTGCGGTACTTGCTCAAGCGGCTCTCCTCCGGTGGTTACGTCGCGGGAGATAGACCAGCGCCTCGGTTCCGACGAAGCGCAGGACGAACGTCATGACCAGCGCGAGCGCGGTGGCAGGCAGGGCGCCCATGCCGAACCGGCCGACGAGCAGGGCGATCAGCGGGATGCGCAGCAGCAGGTCGGCGTTGGCCAGCAGCGCGAACCGGCCGAGCCGGTCCCACCAGCGGCGGTGCGCGCGCCGGTCGCGGAACAGCAGCTGCTCGATGAGCAGGAAGTTCCAGGCGACTCCGAACTGGTTGGCGAGGATCTCCGCGGGGAGGTAGTGCATCCCGAGGACGGTCAGGGCCCAGAGCCCGAGGAGGTTCGGGGCGAACCCGCTCGCGCCGATCAGCCCGAAGCCGACCATGCGGGCGACCGGGGAGGCGGTGCGCAGACCCGCCAGGTGGCGCAGGAAGCGGAAGCCCTCCCGGGCGGTGGACTTGGACTCGCCGGCGAACCGGTCCTGGAAGACGAACGGCACCTCGGCGACCTGCCGGGGCCGGCTGCGTACGGCCAGCTCCAGCAGGATCTTGTAGCCGAGCGGTCTGAGCACGTCCGCCGTGACCGCGCTGCGGCGGATGGCGAAGAAGCCGCTCATCGGGTCGCTGATGCCGTGCAGTCTGCGCGGGAAGAGGGCCTTGGCGAGCCAGGTCGCGCCGCGCGAGACGGCCACCCGGTAGCCGCCGGCGAGCCCGGCCCGGCTGCCGCCGTCGATGTACCGGGAGGCGACGACGAGCCCGGCGTGCGTCCGTTCGCCCGTGGCCACCAACTCCGGTACGAGGGACGGCGGATGCTGGCAGTCGCCGTCCATGACGACGACCCACTCCGAGGTCGCCGCCCGCAGCCCCTCGACGACCGCCCCGCCGAGCCCGCCGACGGGTTCCTCCCGGTGCAGGACGGCCACCGGGAACGGGCAGTCCTGGGCGGCCTCGCGGACGACCTCGGGGGTGTCGTCGGTGGAGTCGTCCACGAACAGGACCTCGCAGGGCAGCCGCGCGGGCACCGACTCGGCGATCTGGTGCAGCAACCGCCGTACGTTCGCGGACTCGTTGAAGGTCGGCACGACGATGGTGACGGCGCCCGGCTCGGGGACCTCTACGGCGTCGAGGCCCTGTGCCGGGGCGGTGTACTCGTTCATCGCGCCCCTCCCACGGCCTGGATCCGCCGGATCTCGATGCGGTCGGGCCCGGTGCCGAAGGTGGCGACCGGCGTGGAGTGCCGGATCGCGGCCCGCACGTTGGGCAGGTCCTTGGCGTCCCGGCGGACGGTCGGCGAGGCGACGACGTAGTCGATGTCCCGCCAGCCGTGCGGCATGGTCTTCGTGACCGCCGGGTCGAGGTCGGCCTTGTAGAACCAGATGGCGCCGAGCCCGGGCCGGTATCCGGCGTGCACGAGGTCCAGCCAGAGGGCGTCGTCGACGAGCACCCGGGTGTCCTCCGGGTCGGCCACCTCGGTGCCGAGCCAGTGGGAGGCCTGACGGTAGGGCCGGTTGGCGTCGGCGGTGACGGCGGTGCGGTCGCCGTCGTACCAGTGCGGTACGACGTAGGCGCCGGCGGCGAGGGCGAGGACGGCGGCGAGCGCGTACCGGCCGCCGGTGAGGTACCGCTTCTCGCCCTCCGTGCGCCACCTGGTGATGACCGCGTGGGCGACGGAGGCGGCGCCGCCCGCGAGGACCAGGGCGAGGAAGGGCAGCGCGCCGATGACGTACATGGCGGGCAGGTAGCCGTTCGGGCGCAGGGCCACCGCGGCCAGGATGGCGACCGTGAGGGCCGGTCCGGCGAGGGCGCGGGCGGTGACCGACCAGCGCCAGGTGAGCAACAGGAGCAGGGCTCCGGCGACGCCGCCGAGGGGCAGGACGCGGTCGTAGTACAGCCAGGCGTGCAGGACGCCGTAGGAGCCGGAGCCCTGGTCGAGGATGAATCCCGAGCCGGGCCTGGACATCTGGTAGGTGATGCCGTCCCACAGGGAGACGTGCCCGGGGCCCGGCAGCAGCTCGCCCTTGAGCAGGGCGAACAGCGGATAAAAACAGCCGGTCAGGGCGCAGGCGGTGACGGCTCCGGTGAGGGCGAACTTGCGGGTGTCGCGGTGGCTGTGCCGCCACATGGTGACCAGCAGGGCGGGCAGGACGACGAGCATCGTCTCCTTGGTGAGCACGCCCGCGGCGGCGGCGAGGCCCGCGCCGAAGTGGTGCCAGAGGTGGCGGCTGGGCGAGGCGGCGAGGCAGAACGCCAGCAGCAGCCACATCACGGCGATGTTGTCGAGGAAGATCTCCCGGCTGAGGACGACCGCGAGCGGGGAGAGCCCGAACAGGGCCATGCCGAGTCCGGCGGCCCAGCGGGGCAGGGAGAGCCGGCGGCCCAGGACATAGAGGAGGACCGCGCTGACGCCGCTGACCAGCAGCATGACGAGCCGCATGGTGCCGACGGTCATCGAGCCGGGGCTGAGGGCCGCGGGGAGCCGGCTGAGCAGGGCTATCTGGATCCAGCCGAGCGGCGGGTGGTCGTACCAGTAGGTGTAGTGGGCGAGGCCGCGGCCCTGCTGGACCGCCCAGGCCTGGGCGAGATAGGTGCCCTCGTCGTCGCTGAGGGTGGGGTAGTCGGCGATGTTCCAGCCCTGGACGACGAGGATCGCCGCGAGCAGGACACCGCACAGCAGCAGGTCGGGGCGGGAGGAGCGGAGCCGCGGCGGCGGGCTTGTCCGGCCCGTCGAGCGGTCTTCCGGCACAGGTGGGCCCTGCGCGGGGACCTTCGCTGCGGTCACCGCGGGAAGTGTGGAGGTCACGCAGGAACGTCCTCTCGGATGGGCTCGGCCGCGGTGAGGTGTGCGCCGACGTGTGTGGTCAACTCCCAGTCGTTACGGCCGCGTTGCTCGCGCCAGACGGCACGGATCGCGGCACCGGCGAGGAGCACCTGGTAGAAGGGGCCGCCCACGATGAGCTTCACGTAGTGGACGAGGCGGACCTTCAGGCCGTACTGCTTGCCGAAGTCGTGCAGCCCGACCACCTCGAAGACGAAGGTGACGGCGGCGGTGACCAGCGGCAGGAAGGTGAGGAAGGCGACCCCGACGGGCACGTCGAGGAAGAGCGCGACGGCCGCGTTGAGCGGGATGATCACGCCGGAGAAGGCCTGCATGAACGGCGTCATCAGGGTGTACCGGGCGAGCAACCGCTGCCCGAATCCCGGCAGTTGCTTCCAGTCCCTCTTCCGGTAGACCTGCAGGAAGCCCTGGTTCCAGCGGGTGCGCTGCTTGAGCAGCGACATGAGGGAACCCGGGGTCTCCTCCCTGGTCACCATGTCGGAGTCGTAGGCGACGACGACCTTCTTGCCGACGCTGGACAGCCGGACGCCCAGGTCGCAGTCCTCGGCGAGGCAGTTCGGGTCCCAGCCGTCCGCCTCCCTGAGGACGCCGGTGCGCACGAAGACGGTGTTGCCGCCGAGCGGGATGAAGCCCTTCTGCGCGTGCAGGTGCAGCCGGGAGCGGAACCAGAAGAAGTACTCCAGGCAGTTGCGCAGGCTGTACCAGCTGGAGTGGAAGTTGATGAGCTGGACCCCGCCCTGGACGACGTCCGCCCCGGTGGTGCGGAAGGCGTGGTCGACGTGGGCCAGCAGCTCCGGGTGGACCTGGTCCTCGGCGTCGAAGACCCCGACGACGTCACCGCGGCAGTGCGGCAGCGCCGTGTTCATGGCCTTCGGCTTGTTCTTCTTCTCGTGGGTGTCGACGACGACCCGGACGCGCGGGTCCCGGGCGGCGGCCCGCTCGGCCACCTCCGTGGTCTCGGGGTCGTCGTGCCCGACGATCACGATGATCTCGAAGTCGGTGTGCGTGGATTCCAGCAGCCGCTGGATGGTGTGGTCCAGCACCGCCTGCTCGTGCCGAGCGGGCAGCAGCAGCGAGAACGACAGGTGTTCGCCGCCGTCCGGCCTGCCGAACCGGGTGGAGGCCAGCACCTCGGGCGTGCGCCACGCGTGCATCTGCCACCACAGGGTGAACGCCGCCATCCAGAACAGGGCCAGTGAGACGGCAGCGATGAAGACAGACGTGAGCAAAAAGATCCCCCCAGATCCCCGATTACCCCCTGTGCGGGCGACGGTGAGTTACCACCCGTCGACCCGCTGTGGAGAGATTAGGGGGGATCTGTGAAGCGCGGCAGCTCTTCCGATAAATAGCTTGTTTCGGAATGGTGGTGCGAGTAGTGGTATCTATCCGAACACGTGCTCCGTTTCGGACAGTTCACCCATCAGCCGCCCGGGGGTTCCCGGTACTCAGCGCCTGTTCAGGGACGCGCCGAGCCGTTCCGGATCGGTCGTCGGCGCGTCGCAGGTGAAGTTGCGGCAGACGTACGCGGTCGGCTCGCCCTGCTGCAGGGGCCGGTCGGCGAGGAGCGGGAACTCGTCACTGTCCGCAGTGCCGACGGCCACGACGGCCCCGGGGGCGGTGCCCAGAAGTGCCGTACGGTGCAGGGCCGCCGTCTTCTCGCCCGCGAGACCGGACCCGGGTCCTGGTCCGACGACGGCGACCTCCTTCGGCCCGTCGAGGAGGGCCTCGGCGACGGCGAGCCCCCAGCCGATGAACCGGGGCACGCGCGGCCCGAGGGTCTGCACGACCCCCAGCGCCCGTTCGGCGGCGCTGCGGTGCGGCTCGGATCCGGTGTGTGCGGCATAGCTCAGCAGGGCACCGGCCGCCGCGGTCCAGCCGGACGGGGTGGCGTTGTCGGTGGGGTCCTGCGGCCGGCGGATCAACCGCTCGGCGTCGGCGGCGGTGTCGTAGAGGGCGCCGGTCGCGGCGTCGGTGAAGCGGGCGAGCACATGGTCGAGGAGCAGTCCGGCGAAATCCAGCCAGACGCCCTCGCCCGTCACGGACGCGAGCGCGAGGAAGCCCTCGGCGACGTCGGCGTAGTCCTCCAGCACGCCCGCGTTGGGGCCGACGCGACCGTCCTTGCTGGTGCGGGCGAGCCGGGCGTGCTCGTCGAGGTGCACCCGGACGAGCAGGTCGGCGGCGCCGAGGGCGGCCTCGACCAGGTCGGGCCGGTCGAAGTAGGCGCCGGTCTCGGCGAGCGCGGCGACGGCGAGGCCGTTCCAGGCGGCGACGACCTTGTCGTCGCGGCCGGGTGCGGGGCGTTCGGTGCGCCCGGCGAGGAGCCGTTCCCTGATGGAGGCGATCCTCTCGGCGTCGAAGACGGCGGTGTCCTGCGGCAGTCGGAGGACGGACTGCCCGTGCTCGAAGGTGCCCTCGTCGGTCACCCCGAAGTACTGGGCGGCGAGGTCGCCGTCCGCCTCCCCGAGGACGGCGCGCAGCCGCTCGGGCGTCCACACGTAGTACGCGCCCTCGACGTGCCGGCCCGTGCCGTCGTCGCTGTCGGCGTCGAAGGCCGAGGCGAACCCGCCCTCGTCGGTGCGCAGTTCACGCACGAGGAAGTCGGCGGTCTCCAGGGCGACGCGCCGCGCCAGGTCCGATCCGGTGGCCCGCCAGAGATGGGCGTACACGCGGCAGAGCAGCGCGTTGTCGTACAGCATCTTCTCGAAGTGCGGCACGACCCAGTCGCGGTCGACGGAGTACCGGGCGAACCCACCGCCGAGCTGGTCGTAGATGCCCCCGCGGGCCATCCGCTCACACGTGTCGTGCGCCATCTGCAGCGCGCCCTCGGCGCCGGTCCGGGCGTGGTGCCGCAGCAGGAACTCCAGCACCATGGAGGGCGGGAACTTCGGCGCCCCGCCGAATCCGCCGCGCTGCGGGTCGTACTCACGGGTGAGCCCGAGAAGCGCCTGGGCGAGCTCCTGCTCACCGGGCGGCCGCGCGCCCTGGTGGCTGATCTCCCGCTGGGCCAGGTCGCGGACGATCTTCCCGGCGACCTCGGCGACCTCCTCACGGCGGCTGCTCCAGGCCTGCTGCACACCCTCCAGCACCTGCCGGAAGGACGGCATCCCGTGCCGGGGCGCGGGCGGGAAGTAGGTCCCGAAGTAGAAGGGTTCGGCGTCCGGGGTGAGAAAGACCGTCATCGGCCAGCCGCCCTGCCCGGTGGCGGCCTGCACGGCCTCCATGTAGACGGCGTCCACGTCGGGGCGTTCCTCGCGGTCGACCTTGATGTTGACGAAGTGCTCGTTGAGGTAGTCGGCGGTGGTCCGGTCCTCGAAGGACTCGTGGGCCATGACATGACACCAGTGACAGCTCGCGTACCCGACGCTCAGCAGAACCGGTCTGTTCGTCCTGCGGGCCTCGTCGAAGGCCTCGGCCGACCAGGGCCACCAGTCGACGGGGTTGTCGGCGTGCTGGAGCAGATACGGGGACGTCTCATGGGCCAGTCGGTTCACCGTTCCACTCTCCCACGGGACCCTTCGACTCTCCCACGGGCTCGGGGACGGCGTGGCTCTCCGGCTCGGGCACCGCGTAGAAACGCATGAGCATCGGGCGCGCCCCTTCGGGGGCCTCCTCGCGCGGGTGGCCGTACCGGTCGAGCAGGGCGTGGTACTCCCGCATGAAGGCGAGCAGTTCCTCCCTGGTGAGCCAGGTGCCGTGGCGCTGGACCTGGGCCCAGCCCTCGGGGCCGCGGTACTCCTGGTGGGCGCGGCGGTACAGGGCGGTGTCGAACTCGATCTTCAGATGGGCGAGCCGGGCTGCGGCCGCGTACTCCTCGGGGGACATCGTGGCGGGGTCGGGCGTGGTGTGCCGGAAGGGCAGCGCCCGCCACCACCTCTCCCGCCCGCCGGACTTCTCCGGGATCTCCTCGATGAGCCGCTGATCGGCGAGTTTGCGCAGGTGGTAGCTGGTGGTGCCGGAGCTCTCGCCGAGTTCGCGGGCGAGGACGGTGGAGTTCGCCTCGCCGTGCCGGCCGAGGTACTCGAGGATCCGGCGGCGCAGGGGGTTGCCGAGGGATTTGTAGAGCGCGGTGCGCTCCAGGCTGGTCATCTCCGGCAGGCCGTCGGTCATGCGGTCACGGTAACCCTGAGAACCCTGAGAAGCCCCCGAAGTCTGCCGAGTTTTCTTTGCAGAGTTTTCTCTGCGATCTACGGTGGAGTCGGTCGAAGGACGACGAGAGGGGGAGGACGTGACCGTGGCGGTGACGGTGACCGGGGCGGTGCGCAAGAAGTGGCCCATGGTCCTGCTGGGGGCGGCGGCGGTCCTGCTGGTGCCGTGGACGGTGGTGCTGGGCCTGACCCTGCCGGGCCGTACGGAGGTCGGCAACTGGCCGCTGGCCTGGATCGGCCTGGACGTCCTGATGGCGACCGGCTGCGCGGCGACGGCCCTGCTCGGCCTGCGCGGCGACGCGAGGGCACGGCTGACGGCTTCGGCGACGGCGTCGGTGGCGGTCCTGGACGCCTGGTTCGACATAACGACAGCGGGCACGGGCGCCCCGCTGACCGAGGCACTGCTGTGCGCGGTGGCGGAGGGTGCGCTGGCGGGGGCGTGCGTGTACCTGGCGGTGGCCAAGGGATGGCCGACCGCCGGGCGCTGAGGGGCCGACGCTCACACGGAGGTCGCCGCACCTCCCCAACTCCGCACCGGACACCACCCCTCCCGCTTCCGCGCCCCGCGAAGGACACTGGTGGGCAAGGGAGTTGCCGCCGGAGGGGGACGGGACATGCGGGACGGCCATCGGGCGGAAGCCGAGCGGCTGCTGGTGCGGGCCGTCGAGGAGGAGGTACGGCGCTCGGGCGGCCGGATCGACGGACAGCTGCTGCTGTCGCGGGCGCGCGGTGCACTCGACGCGATGGCGGGGACGGCCGGCGAGGAGTACGAGGCCTACGTCCACGCGCTGGACGAGACCGAGGCGGGCCGGCTGACCTTCGGGCAGCGCTACGCCCGCGAGGGCGCCGGAACGGCCCTGCTGGTGGCGGCGGTTGCCGCGGTGGCCGCGGCCGTGGCCGACCTCTTGCTCGGCACCGGCACCGGCACGGCCGCCGGCGCGGGTGTCGCCGCGGGAGTGGTCGGCGCCGCCGCCTCCGTGGCCAAGGCGGCCGGATCCCATCTGCCCGCCGCGCATCACCGTGCCGGCGCGGCCGGCCAGCCCGGCGGGACCGAGCAGCTGCGGCTGCAGTGGCTGACCGCGCTGGAGGTGCGCGGCATCCGCCCGTTCCTCGACCAGCAGCGGGTGCTGACCGCCGCCACGGCCCCGAAGAAGAAGGGCGGCCCGGCGCTGCGCGGCGCGGACAAGAGCGCGGCGGCCCGCCGGCGTACGGTGCTGGAGCAGTCGTTCGGACAACTCCCGGACACGGAAGGCCCGTTCGCGGGGCGCCGGGCGGAGCTGGCGCGGATCCGGCAGTGGGCGCAGGCAGCCCGGGCGGCCACCGAGACCCGGCCCACGGTGGTCGTGCTGCACGGCGAGCCCGGCTCGGGCCGGACCACGCTCGCGGTGCGCGCGGCGCACGAGCTGCGGGACCACTTCCGCGGCGCGGTGGTCGTGGATCTGCGCGGCGGCCGGCGGGAGGAGGCGCCCCTTGCGACCCGGGACGCCCTGCTGCATCTGCTCAACCGGCTCGGCGCGCCCCGCGAGCAGTTGCTGTTCCGGGAGCGCTCCTCCCCCGACCAGCAGGTCAAGCGGCTCGGCGAGCTGTACCACCAGCATCTGTCCGGGCTGCCGGTGACGATCGTGCTGGACGACGCCTCGGACCCGGAGCAGGTGCGGGCGCTGGTGCCCGAGCACTCCGACAGCCTGGTCCTGGTCACCGCCCGCACCGCCCTGGACCTAGCCGCGGACCTGCCTGCCTGGGTGCACCATCTGCCGGTTGAAGCGCTGGACGCGGCCGGTGCCGAGGAACTGCTCGGCACCGTCGCCGAGGACGCGTCGGGGCCGTACGACGCCGAGTCCGCCGACCGGATCCGGGACCTCACCGGCGGACTGCCGCTGGCGCTCAGGATCGCGGGCTCCGCGCTCGGGCCGCGCTCACCCCGGCAACTGGCCACGGACCTGGCCGCATACGGCCCGGTGGAGCCGGTGGAGCGTGCCCTGTGGCTGCGCTACACCGACCAGCCGGAGCCCACGCGCCGGCTGCTGCGCAGGCTCGCGCTCGCGGGCCGGGCCTCACTGGGCGCCGCTGCGGCCGCCGCGCTGCTCGCCACGGACGAGGCCGAGGCCACCCGCCATCTCGTCGCCCTCGCCCGGGCAGGCCTCCTCGACCATGTGCGCGGCAGCCGCTACCGGCTGCACGACCTGGTGCGCGCCTTCGCCCAGGCCCGGCTGCTGGACGAGGAGGACCCGGCCGAGCGCACGGCGGCCCAGGAACGGCTGATCGTGAACTACGCGGACCTGGCCGACTCGGTGCTGCGCCTGGTCGACGGAAACATGTCCACGCGCTCGCACCAGTTCGGCCCGCACGGCTTCACCTCGCTGGACGAGGCGCTGCGCTGGCTGGACGACGAGTCCAGCTTCATCACCGCGACCCTGCGTCACACGGAGGGCGTGAACCAGAAGGCTGTGCAGAACCTGCTGGGCGCCCTGTGCGACTACTGCCTGCTGCGCGGCGACCTGTACCGGCTGGGCGAGATCAGCGAGCTGGCGCAGGCCGTGGACAAGGGACTGCTGGCGCGTTCCGTGCAGTGGCGCACCGGTATCGCGGCCCGGCAGCTGGGCGAGCTGGACAAGGCGCGCACCACACTGGCCTCGGTGGTGGACCTGTACCGGGAGGCACACCACGACGCGGGAGCGGCCCGCGCCCTGGCCTCGCTCGGGATCACCCTGCACCACCAGGGCCAGCTCACCGAGGCCGCGGCCAGACTGCAGGAGGCGCTGGACCTGCAGGCGACGCCGGAGCTGGCGACGGACCGCGCCTGGACGATGCACGCCCTGGCTGCCGTCCAGCGCGACCGGGCCCGGCTGGCGGAGGCGCTGGAGCTGCTCACCCGCTCCCTGGTCCTGCACCACGAGGGCGGATCGGTGCACGGCGAGGCCTGGGCGCACTTCCAGCTCGGCCAGCTGGCACTGCGGATGGGAGACGTACCGCGCGCGGAGACCGAGCTGCGGGCCGCCCTGGAGCGGTACGGCCGGACGCACGACGCGCGCGGCGAGGCATGGGCACTGACCCAGCTGGCCCGGGCCCGTCTGGTCGCCGGCGACGCCTCACCGGCCGTCGAGAGCCTGCGGCAGGCCGCCGCCCGGCACCGGGAGAACGAGGACGCGCGCGGCGAGGCGTGGACGCTGTACTACCTGGGCCAGGCACTGGAGGAGGCCGGCGATCTGGATCTGGCGGTGCGCGACCTGGAGCGGTCCCGCACGATGTTCTCCCGGATGCGGGACGTGTACGGCCTGGCCTGCGCCCGGCACCACTCGGCGCGGGTCACCCGCGACCAGCGGGCCGCGCAGACCGGCTCGCTGCGCAACTCCGGCTTCGCCCGGCAGCTCCTGGCGGACGCCCGCGCCGACTTCCAGCGGATCGGCGTCGCCCACGGCGAGGCGTGGACCTGCCTGGAACTGGCGGTGGTCGACGCGGGCAACGCCCGTACGCAGGCCGCACTGGCCCTCGCCGACGAGGCGCTGGACCTGTTCGCCTCCTACGGAGACCGGCGCGGCGAGGACTGGGCGCGCTTCCTGCGCTGCACCCTGCTGCCCTACGCGGCACCCGGCGGGGCGGAGGTGGGCACGGCGGTCGCCCAGGAGGAGCTGGCCCAGCTGGCCCGCGCCGGCCATCCCCTGCGGGACGAGAAGCTGGCCGACTACGTCCCGGCGTATGCCCTGCTGCTGGAACGCGGGGTCAGCCTGGAGGACGGCTGGCAGGCCTGGCGGCTGCGCATGACGCCGGACCGCCACGCCCGGGAGGTGATGGGGGTGGCGGTGCCGGCGGGGCGCTGAGGTCCGGATCAGCCTCGCTCGGCCGCGGAGTCGGCCTTCTCGGCCTTCCCCGCCTGCCCGGCCTCGGGGTCCGGGGTCTCCTTGAAGTCGACCTTGTTCATGTGCTTGCTCATCGACTTCATCAGGCCCCACACCGCCACGGCCATCACCGCGAAGACGATGAAGCCGAGAACGCCGGGGGTGACCTTGTTCTGGTCGACCTCCTTGGCGAGGGGGACCAGATGCGTCACTGCCAGGCTCACGCTTGCGCTCATGTCAGGCATTGTCCCGGATGCCCGCGAAGAGGTCGTCCTCGGGGAGGGAGGTGTCGACGAGCGACTTCGCCAGCTCGTACTCCTCCGTCGGCCAGACCTCCTTCTGCAGCTCCATCGGCACCCGGAACCAGCCGCCGTCGGGGTCGATCTGCGTGGCGTGTGCGATCAGCGCCTTGTCACGGATCTCGAAGAAGTCCGCGCACGGGATGTGCGTGGTCAGCGTGCGCTCGGTGCGCTCCATCTCGCTCCAGCGCTTGAGCCACTCCCCGTACGGCGACTCCAGCCCGCGCTCCAGCATCGCACTGTGCAGGGCCTCGGTGCGGGGGCGGTTGAAGCCCTGGTTGTAGTACAGCTTCAGCGGCTGGCAGGCGGGGCCGAACTCGGACTCCGGGTACTTCTCGGTGTCCGCCGCGCCCTCGAACGCCACCATGGAGATCTTGTGGGTCATGATGTGGTCGGGGTGCGGGTAGCCGCCGTTCTCGTCGTAGGTGGTGATCACCTGCGGGCGGAAGGCACGGATCCTGCGGACCAGCTCGCCGGCCGCCTTGTCGACGTCCTCCAGGGCGAAGCAGCCCTCGGGCAGCGGCGGCAGCGGGTCACCCTCGGGCAGGCCCGAGTCGACGAAGCCGAGCCACTCCTGCTTGACGCCCAGGATCTCGCGGGCCTCGTCCATCTCCTTCTTGCGTACCTCGTGGATGTGCTCCTCGATGTACGTGTCGCCCTGCAGCTTCGGATTGAGGATGGACCCGCGCTCCCCGCCGGTGCAGGTCACCACCAGCACGTCCACCCCCTCGGACACGTACTTCGCCATGGTGGCCGCGCCCTTGCTCGACTCGTCGTCAGGGTGCGCGTGGACGGCCATCAGTCGCAGCTGGTCAGTCAAGACTCAATCCTCGGTAAGTCGGCGCCCCGTGGTCTCGGCGCGATCGGCGGCTTCTATAGTGACGGAATCGGGGGGCGAATAATTCCGGGTCCGGTTCCGGCCGAGAGGACGATCATGAGTACGGCGAGCACGCGGCTGCCCGAGGGCCGCTACGGCCGTTCCTCGGACGAGCGTGCGGACCGGCGGCTCAAGGCCGCCGGCGCGGTGCTCGGCGCGGCCCTGCTGGCACTGGTCGGTTACTTCGCCTACCACTATGTCGTGGAGAGCAGGATCAGCGCCCAGGTGATCGCCTTCGACGCCACGGACAACGCGGTCGAGGTGCATCTGGAGGTCCACAAGGACTCCGGCACCTCGGGCTACTGCACCCTGCGCTCCCAGGCGGCCGACGGCTCCGAGGTGGGCCGGGCCGACTTCCGCTTCACCGGATCGGCCACGCGTATCGACAAGGTCGTCACGCTGCGTACGACGGCGAAGGGCACCACGGCCGAGCTGCTCGGCTGCCATACCGGCTGACCGGGACCGGACACCCCGGCTTCACCCGGAATACGTACACGCTGACCTGCGTTGATGTGATTCTCATGGCTTATGTCCTCCCCCTCCCGGCCTTGAATTGTTAGGCTCGTGGTTTCGCCCATCCAAGAGGGAACATGCTTCTGGGTAGGGCGATGCTTTGTATTCCCAGTACCGACGAGGAGCACCCTGTGACCCAGACCAGCGAGAACGTCACCTGGCTGACCCAGGAGGCGTACAACAAGCTCAAGGACGAGCTTGAGTACCTTACTGGTCCTGCGCGCACGGAGATCGCCGCCAAGATCGCGGCCGCGCGCGAGGAGGGCGACCTGCGCGAGAACGGCGGGTACCACGCGGCCAAGGAGGAGCAGGGCAAGCAGGAGCTGCGTGTGCGGCAGCTGACCCAGCTTCTCGAGAAGGCCCAGGTGGGCGAGGCCCCGGCCTCCGCCGACGGTGCCGTCGCACCGGGCATGGTCGTCACGATCGCCTTCGACGGTGACGAGGACGACACGATGACGTTCCTGCTCGCCTCCCGCGAGTACGCGAGCGCCGACATCGAGACGTACTCGCCGCAGTCCCCGCTCGGCGCCGGCGTCATCGGCCACAAGGTCGGCGAGGACGCGGAGTACGAACTGCCGAACGGCAAGAAGGCCTCGGTGCGGATCCTGAAGGCCGAGCCGTACTCGGGCTGATCCGCCCTCCCGATATGACCTCGAGCCCCCGGCGCCCGGCGGATCCCGCCCGGCACCGGGGGCTTCGCCGTGCCCGCAGCCGGGCCCGCAGTCGTGCCCGGAGCCGTCAGGCGGTGGCCGAGCGGTACTTGCGGACCGCGAAGGTACGGAAGACGACGATGATCAGGACCGAGTAGATCAGCGAGGCCCACACGGGGTGCTCCATGGGCCAGGCGTGCGAGGTGGACCGGCCGGGGTTGGCGAAGAGCACGCGGCAGGCCTGCGCGGTGGCGCTGAACGGGTTCCACTCGGCTATGTGCCGCAGCCACGGCGTCATGTGGCCGGGGTCCACGAAGGCGTTGGAGATGAACGTCACCGGGAACAGCCAGATCAGCCCGCTGGACGTGGCCGCCTCGGGAGTGCGCACGGACATGCCGATCAGGGCGCCGATCCAGGTGAACGCGTAACCGAGCAGGAGCAGCAGACCGAACGCTGCGAGCACCTTGCCGACGTTGGTGTCGCCGTTGGACCCGACACGCCAGCCGACCAGCAGGGCGACCACGGCGAGCACGACCAGCGTGACGGCCGTCTGCACCAGATCGGCGAGGGTGCGCCCGGTCAGCACCGCCCCGCGTGCCATCGGCAGGGAGCGGAAGCGGTCGATGAGCCCCTTGTGCATGTCGTCGGCGATACCGGCGCCGGAGCTCGCGGTGGCGAACGTGACGGTCTGCGCGAAGATGCCCGCCATGAGGAAGTTCTTGTAGGCGATGGGGCTGGCGCTGCCGCCGATCTGCATGGAACCGCCGAAGACGTAGCTGAACAGCACCACGAACATGATCGGCTGGATCAGTCCGTAGATGATCATCTCAGGGATCCTGGACATGCGGATCAGATTGCGTTTCGCCACGACCATCGAGTCGCGGAAGGAGCGGCTGATGGGGTTGCCGGGCGGTGTCACCCGCGCGGCTTCGCTGACGGCGCTCATTTCACGGCCTCCTTGCCGTTCGCCTCGTCCTGGGCGGCGGTCTCGGCCACGTGTCCCGTCAGCGACAGGAAGACGTCGTCGAGGGTGGGGCGGCGCAGCCCGATGTCGTCTATCTCGATTCCGCGGGTGTCCAGCTCGCGGATGATCTCGGCGAGCAGCTTGGCGCCGCCGGTCACCGGGACCGTGAGCCGGCGGGTGTGCTCCTCGACCGTGACCTCGCCCTTGCCGAAGCCGCGCAGCACCTCGGCGGCGCTCGTGATGTGCTCGCGCTCGTGCACCACGACCTCGACGCGCTCGCCGCCGGTGCGGGCCTTGAGCTGGTCGGAGGTGCCCTTGGCGATGACCCGGCCGTGGTCGACCACCGCGATGTCATGGGCGAGGTGGTCGGCCTCCTCCAGGTACTGCGTGGTGAGCAGCAGGGTCGTACCGCCGGAGACGAGCTGCTTGATGACCTCCCACAGCTGCTGGCGGTTGCGCGGGTCCAGGCCGGTCGTGGGCTCGTCCATGAACATCACGGGCGGCGAGACCACGAGGGCCGCGGCGAGGTCGAGCCGGCGGCGCATGCCTCCGGAGTAGGTCTTGGCGGGGCGGTCGGCGGCGTCCGCGAGGTTGAACTGCTCCAGCAGCTCCCCCGCGCGCGCCTTCGCGGCCTTGCTCTTCATCTGGTACAGCTGTCCGACCATCTGCAGGTTCTCCCGGCCGGTCAGATACTCGTCGACCGCCGCGAACTGGCCGGACAGGCCTATGCAGCGGCGTACGGCGTCGGGGTCCTTCAGTACGTCCACGCCCGCGACGACCGCTTTGCCGCTGTCGGGGCGCAGGAGGGTGGTCAGGCAGCGGACGGCCGTCGTCTTGCCGGCGCCGTTCGGCCCGAGGAGGCCGAGGACCGTGCCCTCGGGCACGTCCAGGTCTACGCCGTCGAGAGCCCTTACGTCGCCGAAGGTCTTCACCAGGCCTTCGGCATGGATGGCGCCTGGCATGTCTGTCTCCACGTCGTCGGGGGGTTGCCTCGAAAAGGCTAGGTTTGCGCGTTCGGATGCGCCTGCGGTTTTTCCGAATACGAGCGGTGACCCGCAGCCGCCACGACACACCATAACGCGATGTATCGCGTTTCTCAATGGACTTCACCTGAACGGATGGCGAAGGGGCAGAACGGCGGCCGGACCCTCAGTCGATGACGGTGTAACCCGCGTCCCGCAGGGCCTGGCCGACCTCGGCGCAGTGCGCCGGGCCCTTCGTCTCGAGGTGCAGCTCCACCTCCGCCTCCGTGAGCCCGAGCCGGGGGTCGGTTCGAACGTGGCTCACGTCGAGGACATTAGCGTCGACCACTGACAACACCCCGAGGAGCGTGGCGAGGGCGCCCGGACGGTCCGTCAGCCGGAGCCGAACGGCCAGGTAGCGGCCCTGCGCGGCCATGCCGTGCCGCAGCACGCGCTGCAACAGCACCGGGTCCACGTTCCCGCCGGAGAGCACCGCGACGACCGGTCCCTCGAAGGTGTCCGGCGCGGCCAGCAGCGCCGCGACCGGGCTCGCCCCGGCCGGCTCCACGACCAGCTTGGCCCGCTCCAGGCACAGCAGCAGCGCGGCCGACAGCTGGTCCTCGCCGACCGTGCGCACCTCGTCGACCAGATCCCTGACGATCCCGAACGGCACCAGTCCCGGCCGGCCCACCTTGATGCCGTCGGCCATCGTCGCCGGGTTCCGCACCGACACCGGGTGCCCGGCGGCCAGCGAGGGCGGGTAGGCCGCCGCGCCCTCCGCCTGCACGCCGACGATCGTGACGTCCGGCCGGATGGCCTTCACCGCGACCGCGATCCCGGCCGCGAGCCCGCCGCCGCCGATACCGACGACGACCGTGCGGACCTCCGGGCACTGCTCCAGGATCTCCAGGCCGACCGTGCCCTGACCGGCGATGATGTCCGGGTGGTCGAAGGGGTGGATGAACACCGCCCCCGTCTCGGCCGCGTACTCCTCGGCGGCGGCCAGCGTCTCGTCGACCACCTGGCCGTGCAGTCGCACCTCGGCGCCGTAGTCCCGGGTCGCGCTGATCTTGGGCAGCGGGGCGCCCTTCGGCATGAACACCGTGGAGTGCACACCGAGCAGCGAGGAGGCCAGCGCCACGCCCTGCGCGTGGTTCCCGGCGCTCGCGGCCACCACACCCGCCGCCCGCTCCTCCGGCAGCAGTCCGGAGATCCGCACATAGGCGCCGCGCAGCTTGAACGAGCCGGTCCGCTGCAGGTTCTCGCACTTCAGATGCACCGGCGCGCCGACCAGCTGGGACAGGTGCCGGCTGCCCTCCATCGCGGTGACTCGTGCCACGCCAGAGAGCATCTTCTGGGCGCCGCGAACATCGTCGAGGGTGACGGAACGCAAGGAGTCAGCCGTGCGGTAGCTCATGACTCCAGCATCGCAGTTCACGGTCGTACACGACGGTTGTGACCAAGCTCCGAGACCGGTTTGCGCAGCGCCGGTACGGCCCGCCGCCGGGCCGCGTACCCTGTCCCCCAACCCAGCAGCCCTTCATGAAGCGAGCCTCCGGCCATGCCCACAACACCCGAATTGTCGATGGACATGACGACCGTCGGTGACACCGGTCTTCTCGACACCCTTCAGCACGAGGTGGCGGTGTTCGCCCGCCGTGCCGAACAGACGCGGCTCGGCGGGGTCGGGCAGGTGCGCAACTCCATGGACCGCGCGGCGTATCTGCTGCTCAACCGCCTCGACAAGGAAGGCCCGATGGGCGTCAAGGCGCTCGCCGCGAGCATGGGCATCGACTCCTCCACGGTCACCCGGCAGGTGGCTCCGCTGGTCGACACCGGGCTCGTCAAACGCACCTCGCACCCCGAGGACGGGCGGGCGGTGGTCCTTCAGCTGTCCCCGCGCGGGGTCGCCCGGCTGGAGGAGGTGCGCTCCTCCAGGCGTCAGCTGATGGCCGAGCTGACGCAGGACTGGGCCCCGGAGGAACGCGAGCAGTTCTGCACGCTCCTGACCCGGTTCAACCGCGCGCTGTCCGCGCGGATGACGGTGCAGGGGACCGCGCCGGTGGAGCAGCCGCCGGTGTCCTGAGGGCGGACGCCGGCCGCGGGCAGCCCGGCGCGGGCACGCACCGGTCGGGCGCCGGAGTCCGGCCGGTCGGTGCCGGAGTCTTGACCCCGGGCCGCCGCTGGCCTCATATGAGACCGGGTCCTGCGTCGTACGCGGTTCACCTGTCCCGTACCGGACAGGGCCCCCTCTAGGGGGAGGCGCGGTGCGTGATCGGCAGGTGTCCCGAGGGGCCCGCCGGGCCCGGGAGTTCGAGGCGTTCGTCGCGGGTGCGGCCGGACGTCTGCTGCATACCGCCACGTTGCTGACCGCGGAGGCGGCGAACGCCAACCCACGCGCGCGGCGCCTGCTGACGCTCGCGCTGGCCCACACCTACGCGCGCTGGGACCGGCTGCACGGCGAGGATCCGTACGACTGCGCCCGCCAGTTCCTCGCCACCCGCTTCGCACGCGCAACCTGGCACCAGTACGGCGCCTTCGGCCGTGCCCGCCCGGACCCGGACGGACCGCTCGCCGCACTCAGCCCGCAGGAGCGGCTGATCCTGGTGCTGCGCTTCTACGAAGGCGTCGCCGAGGAGCAGGCAGCGGCCCTCCTCGGACTCCCACGGGAGCGCGTCCACACCATCTGCGACCGTGCGACAGCCACTCTGCTCCACCCGGCAGGCCGCCCCGCACCACGGACGGCGGGCAGGAAGGTGGCGCCTTCATGAGGGCGTGGGGAGTGAACGGCGCAGGCGGTACCGAGGGCGTGGGGAGTGTGCGGGGCGGCGGGAACGCCGTGCGTGGGGGCGGCCCCTGTAGCGGGCCGGCAGCTGGAACCCGGCGCGTCGGGAGGGCGGTGTGAACCGGCCCGAACGGGAGGCCGCCGCGCGGCAGATCATGGAGCGGGCCCCGGCACCGGTGCCGCCGGAGCTGTGTGCGGAGGCGGTGCGCCGCGGTGAACGCCTGCTGCGGCGCAGGCAGCTCGTCCGCCGGGTGCTGTGGCTGCTGGCCTGCGCCGCGGTCGTCGCGTTCAGCGTGTGGGCGGCCCGAGTGCACCCGTGGACGCAGCCGCCCTCCCAGACGACCCCGCCGATCACCGGCTGGTGAGCCGCCGGTCGATGACGCCAATGGCCTCTATGGCCTCTGCGGCCTCTACAGGCTCTACGGCGGCCTCTGCGGCCTCTATGACGCCTATGGCCTCTACGCCGTCGATGGCCGTTGCCGGTACGGCCGCAGGCCGACGGGCGTCACGGCCCACCCGTGCGGCGGCCGGCACCACGTCCGCCCCCGGAGGTCCGGCCCAGTGGCGACCGCCCGCGGACACCGGCGATCGGACACCGGCGATCGGACACCGGGCCCGCCGGGGGCGACCGTCGGGGTGGCGCGGGCGGAGCCGCACATCGATACGGCCCCGCGCCTCCCCGTGTGGCCCGGCCCCGCCCCGCGGCAGGCGTCCGCTCCGTCAGCCCAGCGCCTGCTGGAGGTCGGTCAGCAGGTCGTCGACGTTCTCGATACCCACGGACAGGCGTACCAGGTCGCCGGGGACCTCCAGCGCGGAGCCGGCCGCGGACGCGTGCGTCATCCGGCCGGGGTGCTCGATGAGGGACTCGACACCGCCGAGGGACTCTCCGAGGGTGAACACCTTCGCGCGGTTGCACACCTCGACGGCGGCCTCCTCGCCGCCCTCGACGCGGAAGGACACCATGCCGCCGAACGCCTTCATCTGCTTCGCGGCGACCTCGTGGCCGGGGTGCTCGGGCAGGCCCGGGTAGAGCACGCTGGTCACGCGCGCGTGCCGGGTCAGCATGTCGGCGATCTTCGTGGCGTTCTCGCTGTGCCGGTCCATCCGCACCGCGAGGGTCTTGGTGCCGCGCAGCACCAGCCAGGAGTCGAAGGGGCCGGCCACGGCGCCCATCGCGTTCTGGTGGTAGGCGAGCTCCTCGCCGAGTCCCTGGTCGGAGACGATCAGCGCGCCGCCGACCACGTCCGAGTGGCCGCCCATGTACTTGGTCAGCGAGTGGACGACGACGTCCGCGCCGAGCGACAGCGGCTGCTGGAGGTAGGGCGTGGCGAAGGTGTTGTCGACGACGAGCTTCGCGCCCGCGTCGTGCGCGACCTGAGCGACGGCGGCGATGTCGGTGATGCCGAGCAGCGGGTTGGAGGGGGTCTCGACCCAGACGGCCTTGGTCTTCGGGGTGATCGCGGCCCGTACGGCGGCCGGGTCGCTGGTGTCCGCGACGGACCACTCCACGCCCCAGCGGGTGACGACCTTGGCGAAGAGGCGGAAGGTGCCGCCGTAGGCGTCGTTCGGGATCACCACGTGGTCACCGGGGCTGAGCAGCGTGCGCAGCAGGGTGTCCTCGGCCGCCAGGCCGGACGCGAAGGCGAGGCCGCGGCGGCCGCCCTCCAGCGCGGCGAGGTTCTCCTCGAGGGCGGTGCGGGTGGGGTTGGCGCTGCGGCTGTACTCGTAGCCGCCGCGCAGTCCGCCGACGCCGTCCTGCTTGTAGGTCGAGACCTGGTAGATCGGCGGGACGACCGCGCCGGTGAGGGGATCCGCGGTGTTGCCCGCGTGGATCGCGAGGGTCTCGAAGTGCTGACTGATGTGCCTGTCGCTCATGTGCACCGAGCGTAATGCGCCTCACCGGGTCCTGACGCCCGCAGAGCCAACCGGCGCGCTGTCCTGTCATGAACGTGACCCGAGTTTTCCACAGCCCCGCGGCGGGGTTGGCCATTTGTCGGCGGCGTCTGGTTCGCTTGGGGCATGGCGATTCTCTGGCTGGTCATGGCGCTGCTCATGCTGAGCTTCGTGCTGCTCCCGTTCATGCGGCGCAGGCGCGGGATGATCGAGCAGGTGCCCCCGGGACACCCGGACGCCGCCGACCCGGCTGCCTACGGCTTCGTGCGCCAGGAGGAGCTGGATGTGCGCATGCCCGGTGCGGACCAGGACCTGCTGGAGGTCCTGGAGTTGGTGCAGCGCACACAGGACTATCGCGCGGCCTCCCAGCTGCTGGCCGGCACCGAGACCGAGGGCGAGCTGCGCTGGCAGCGGGTGCAGGCGTTCGCGGGCGCGGCCGCGCTGGAGCTGCAGCAGCGGCCCGGCGGGGTGCACGAGACGCCGGGCGGCCAGTGGCTGCGGGTGTGGCGGGCCGAGCAGCCCAAGGACGCGGGCTGCGCCGCCGTCTACGCGGAGTTCCTGGTGCAGCAGGCCTGGCGGACGTCGACGCCGGGCACGGACGACTTCCGGATCATCATGGAGGAGGCCCGGGACGCGTGCGCCCAGGCGGGCCTGCTGGCCCCCGGCGACCCGGTGCCGTACATCGTCGAGCTGTCCATCGCGCGTGGACTCGCCTATTCCCAGGCCGAGTTCGACCAGCTGTGGCTGAAGATCCTCGACCGCGCCCCGCATCACATGGGCGCCCATCTGGCCGCGCTGCACCACTGGTGCGAGAAGTGGCACGGCTCGCGCGAGCAGGCGTACGCCTTCGCCGAGGCCGCCGCGACCCGCGCCCCGCAGGGCTCGCTGCTCGCCGCGCTGCCCCTGTTCGCGGTCTTCGAGCACCTCCCCGAGGTCAACCTCGTGGCGAGCTTCTACCAGAGCGAGGTCGTCACCAAGGCGATGCACGGCGCCCTGCACGCAGTGCACTCGGCCCGCCCCGACGACCCCGTGCTCGCGCACGTCCGCCATCTGCTGGTCTTCTTCCTGGTCCGCGCCGAGCGCTGGCAGGAGGCCATGCACCAGCTGATACACGTCGACGGGCACATCGGGGCGCTGCCCTGGACACTGTCCGCCGACCCGGCGGCCGAGTTCGCCCTCTACCGCGCCCTCGCGGTGGCGGGTTACGAGGCCAACGGCGGCAGCCCGGCCACCCTCCCCGGCTGACCCATCGCCCCCGGCCGCCGCGCGGATCGCCGGACGCGACCGCGTGAACCCGACCCACGAGAAGGTCCGCGCGGGCCTGCCCAGCCACGCGGAGGGGATCCTCCCGGGCGGGTACCGCGGACCGGACGGGACGGTGGTCAAGCCGCGTACCGGTGTCGTCGCGCGCGGCCCGCGGTCGAGGCGTCCTTCCGGGGCAGGGAGAAGCCCGCCTTCGAAAATGAATGGCTGACAGGGTTCCACCGGCCGCACGCTGTAGGCCATACAAGAACCACAACGCAGGATCCGCGCATTGCACACGGCATCCACGATCACCGTCCATCAGGCATACGCCCCGGAGATCGGCCTGCCCGCGGCTCGCCACGGCCACTTCCCCGCGGGGTGGAAGCGGGACCGTATGACGTGGATCAAGCCGCGCTCATAACCTTTTTCCATGGCCGAAGACGACAGGAACCAGCAGACGGACGCCCGGTTACGGCGAGCCCTCCGGGCCAGGCAGGCAGCCGGCACGCAGAGGGCGAAGAAGCACCGGTCCGACTGGACGGGAGAGTCAGCGGCGATCTACTGCCGTATCTCCCACGTGAACGACGACGACCAGACCGGCGTGGAGCGCCAGGAGCGCATCTGCCGTGATGTGGCCGAGCGTCTCGGACTCATCGTCGCCGAAGATCAAGTCTTCGTGGACAACAACCGCTCGGCATGGCAGCGGAAGCGCAAACGGCCGGGGTGGGACGCGCTTCTCACCGAGGCCAGCAAGGGCCGTGTCCGGCACGTCCTCACCTACCACCCGGACCGGCTGATGCGACAGCCGCGCGACCTCGAAGAGCTGTTGCAGATCGCCGACGATCACGACATCACGCTGCACGGCCAGGCGAACCGGCGCGATCTCGCGGACCCCGATGACCGCGTCTTCCTGCGCATCGAGCCACTGCGTCGCAGGAGCCTCAGTCCGACACTGCGGCGCCACGGAGGCCAGTGGTTTGTCTCGTCATGATCCGGACGAGTGCTTCTCCACCCATCGGCGGGCGCCGACTTCGGCGGCGGATTCGCGGACCGTGAGCACAGCAAGGAACTCGCCGACGGTGTACGCGATCAATGCGGGAAGGACAGGCGCTGCGAGCAGGACGAGACCGCGGCCGGCGAAGGTCAGCCCCACGTTGCGGCGAGCCCGGTCGCGTTTGGCCTGGCGACTCTGATCGGGTGTAGGCGGGTTCAAGAGGGCCTCGTGGTGCCGACGCCGCTGAGCCAGCCAACCCCAGACAACGGTCACGCAGGATGCGGCCGCCAACACCAGGTTCCACACGTAGCGCACGGTTGCCGACGTCCCGCTGAGGAATCCCACATAAATGCCCAGCAAGCACCAGTAGGCAAACGCCAGCACGGCTAGCCAGAGAATCCCTGTGAGTGTCCGGCGCAACCAGTAGCGGGGACCGCGTTCGTACCACGTGGTCCCGAGTCCCGGAAGCGAGGGGACACGGACGGAGGGCGCGGGTACGGGGGCCTCAGAAGATGCTCTTGAAACCATGCCAGACGCCCTTTCCGAAACTCTTGACGTCGTTCCCATATCGTTTGACGTCGCCCCACGTGTCCGACCCGACGTTGGCGGTGCCGTGCAAGATGCCGCCGACCACGCCGTGATCGTGGATGTCCTCACTCCAGTGCTCGTGAAACGCGTGATCAAGGACGCTGCTCGCGCCGACGACGAGCCCAGTGCCCACCAGACAGACGCCGACGGCACCCTCGACCGGCAGTGCCGCCGTGATGCCCGCACCGATGGCCAGACCCCCGAGCGCCGCACCGCCGTCGACGACGACGGCGTGCTGCCAGGACCAGCCCCTGTCATGGTCGTCCTTCGCCTCCAGCAGACCGCAGGCGCCTGCCGCGGCGACGTCGAGTACCGGGACTTCTTTCAGGAAGTCCGGGAGTTTCTCGACGCCCTCCCCGAGACGCAACGCATGCGCCGCGTCGACCATCTTGATGTTCAGCGCACGGTCGTACGGCAGCTTGTCTCCGCCGTGGTCGGCGGCCAGGATGTCGTCCTCCAGCGCTTTGACCTTGCTCACCGCGTCGCGATAGGCGCTCTTGGCAGGGAGATCATCGGGCATTTTGCGGCCCTGTTGCTGGTACGTCCTGCGTTCAGCTTT